>NZ_AP029048.1:646691-970036 GCF_040371545.1 Synechococcus sp. M16CYN | reverse complement strand
CCGAGAACGATCAAGACTTGAACCCTTGATTCGAGGTTTCGAGGAACTTCAAAAGCTTGAGCAGGAGCAATCTGATGCTCGTGAGTTATTGCGAGATAATCGTGAAGACGCTGCGATGTCTGAACTCGCTCAAGACGAGCTCAATGATTTAGAGAGCCGATACACTGCCTTAAAGCAGCGTCTTACCCTTGCTTTGCTTCCTCGCGATCCACGCGACAATCGTAGTGTGATGCTTGAGATTCGGGCGGGGACTGGTGGCGACGAAGCCTGTCTTTGGGCGAGAGATCTAGCCCGAATGTATGAGCGCTATGGGCAGAAGCTGGGATGGTCTATACAACAACTGAGTTGTACAGAGGCAGACCTGGGAGGGTTCCGGGAGCTTATCTTGTCTGTTAAAGGAATAGGCGTTTTCAGCCAACTGAAATTTGAGGCAGGCGTTCATCGTGTACAACGCGTTCCGGCCACAGAATCCCAGGGACGTGTGCACACATCGACTGCTACGGTGGCGGTCATGCCTGAAGCAGAAGCGGTGGAAGTGCAGCTTGATCCGAAGGATCTAGAAATTAGCACGGCCCGCTCGGGAGGAGCCGGCGGCCAAAACGTCAACAAAGTGGAAACTGCCGTGGATTTGCTTCACAAGCCAACAGGAATACGTGTGTTCTGCACGCAGCAACGTTCTCAATTGCAAAACCGTGAACGTGCACTTGAAATACTGCGAGCCAAATTACTTGAGCGAGAACTGGCAGCCGCCGCTGATCGCGAAAGTAACCGTCGGCGCACCCAAATCGGCAGCGGCAATCGTTCTGAAAAGATCCGCACCTACAACTACAAGGACAATCGAACAACCGATCATCGCCTTGGACGTAATTTCTCTCTTGAATTAGTACTTCAAGGCCAACTAGAGAATCTTACCGAAGCATGCATAGCCGAAGAGCAGCGTCAAAAGCTAGAAGCCTTTAATGAAATGTCTTAAAGCATCAATAACTTACTGAACCCACTCGCCATAGCGCTTTGTGTGAATCTGGCTGATTGTTTCAAACGTCAAACTGCTCGATAGGCAACGAGGAACTTGCTTCAGCAGCATCTTCTCTTCCTTCGGAGTTATGATCTCCCTTATACACGTTGCAGTTAAGACAAACAGTAGTGACGTTTTCCCATGCACCGGTATCACCGCGATTTTTAGGAATAACAGGGATCGATTAAAAGTAACCAGCCGTAGCAACCGCAGTATTGGCAACTGTGATTGTCCCGATAAAGGATGTTACAATCAGTGGGGAGCATCTGATGGAAAGGCATACATACGTTTCGACGTAAGCCAATTACTGTTGGGAAGTGTATTCTCCTTTGGACTACAAAGTTCGAGGCTTTCTGTCTTCCCTTTAAGTATCATCACCATGGCCCGGATGCCAGGTTGTGATATTTAAAGGCTCGTAGGATGCATTGAGAATGAGAATCTGGCTCATGCCAGCTCCCTAATCGCGGTCCATGCTATTGGCCATACCAAGTTTGTCTAGGTAGCCCTGGACATTATCGTTATGTCGGGTCAGAATCCATACCAGCGCGCCTGGGTAGAGGTATCACCGGCAGCTATTGAAGCTAATGCTAAAGCTTTGCGCCGATACCTCAGTCCGGAAACGCGTCTGATGGCTGTAGTTAAAGCTGATGGGTACGGCCATGGTGCCGTCACAGTAACCAAAGCGGCACTTCGAGGAGGAGCCACAAGCCTCGGTGTTGCCACCTTAGAAGAGGGACTGGAGCTCAGGAAGGCTGGTCTTGAAGCACCGATTCTACTGTTGAGCAACCTTTGTGAGGCTGAAGAACTGCGTACCTGCTTGCATTGGCAGCTCATGCCGACGCTCAGCAGCTTGGACGATGCCAGAGTCTGCGACGAACTTGCGAAGGACAGCGGTAGACGATTCAAAGTTCAGCTCAAAGTCGACACAGGCATGAGCAGACTTGGATGTGCACTAAAAGATGGTATTTCGACCATCCGAGACATCCAAAATCTTAAGGACTTGGAATTGAAAGGGGTCTACAGTCACCTGGCTTGCGCTGATGATCGCAACACAACTGTCACTCAACTCCAACAACAGCGATTCCGTGCCGTAATCAAGGCATTGCCTCAGCAGGGGCGCGGGCTTTGCTTTCATTTAGCTAACTCCGCCGGTACTTTGTTAACAACAACCCTGCATCACGATATGGTGAGAGTGGGCCTTGCTCTTTACGGGCACCCTCCGGCTACACATTTAGCTGATGTAGTGCCCTTGCGCTCAGCGTTATCAGTCCGAGCCAAAGTCACTCTAATCCGCGAGATCCCAGCGGGCACTGGAGTTAGTTACGGTCATCAATACGTCAGCCAAAATTCTGTGCGACTGGCAGTTGTCGCCATCGGCTATGCTGATGGCGTGGTGCGTGCTCTCAGTGGACGAATTCACGCGCTGTATCGCAACAAACATCTGCCCCAAATCGGGGCAATCACCATGGATCAGCTTTTAATCGATGTAACAAATGCACCAGAACTTGGTCCTGGCAGTACCGTAACACTGTTGGGACGTGACCATGAAGCCGAAATAACACCGCAGACCTGGAGCGAGCGCTGTCATTCAATCCCCTGGGAAATCCTTTGTGGTTTCAAACATAGATTACCTCGAGTCGAGGTTTAACTGATTATCAAGCCTTGATAGAATCGAGGAAGTGTGTGGAGAGGTGGCTGAGTGGTTGAAAGCGGCTCCCTGCTAAGGAGTTACAGGAGGCAACTCCTGTCGAGGGTTCAAATCCCTCCCTCTCCGTTCTAACGCTGTCTTAGGAGGTTCCTAGTGAGCCCTTTACAGCCCTGAAGCTATCGCAAGTACTGAATGCTGAGTGTCAGCATGTTTCGACGTTGTAAGCTGAAGTTGGGGTAAGCCTTAGATCTTTGAGAAGCAGCTATTCGCTAGAATCAAGTTATGTCAGTGCATGCCAAACCACAAAGTTGAAGTAAGGCCAATTCAGAGCCTTGTAGTCCTTCCCGCCACTACTCGTAGGGAGCCTGAATGAAACTCAGAAGTACACTAATTAATATGATTAAGACACCAAATAGTTTATGCAGCAACGAATCTCTATCTAGAATGGATAAGATTATGTGGAATATTTATAATTTAATTACCAGCAATTGTGGCAATATATCATCGACTTAAACAACAAACTCTTGACTACAAAGCAAGTCATTCAAATAGTCGCTCTTTCGAAGAATATAGTTTACCGTTGCATGAAAACCGGCTTATTCCCAAGGCCACTAAGTTTAAGCGAGAATATAATAAGATAGAAAACCAACCATACTCATAATAATTATTAATAATAATGACGATAAAATCACACAAAAAAATAATTAAGTCAACGAAAAATAGCAAGAAAACACATAAAAATGCGGAAATTAATTAGTCATTAAATATGATCCTTGCTATAGTAGATAGGGCCTTTACTTTGCAGTCACACACAGAAGATTTGAGGGAAATTAATACAAAAAAACTCCGTCTGAATGTTATCTAGAGAAGTTTAGGTCTAATGCTGGTGAGCTAACGCTTAAGCAGGCCCATAAACTTTGGTCTAACATAAGAGGGTAGGCCGCAGACAATAACAAATCTCCTGCTGATTACTTACGATTACAAAAATCAGAAAGCCAGTTACAGAGAATTCTTCAAGAAGCATTAGAAGAATTCCTTGAAAGAATTAAGGAGAGGATCAAAGCCTCGACATACAGGAAGTATCAGCTCAAGATCAAAAATTAAATCCTTCAGAACATCAATCCTGAAACAACACTCCAAGAATTTGAGTGGGAAAACGGCGGAAGAAAGATTGTCATGGAAGCTTTAGAGATAATAGCTGATGACAAAAAACATGATCTCACTAAGAGGTGTTAGGACTTGCTTCGTCAGACCTTCAATCTTTCCATTAACAAAAGATGGATGAGAAAAGGCAGTAATCCTGCTGACAAATTGACTAGAGATGACTCGCCCGAATCCTCCTCCAAGCACCACCCGTCGATTTATTGGAAGGAAGTGCCATCATTACTGACAGAAATAGAGCTCAACAAGCTAAACGCAGAAGTTCAAGCAATGATTTCAACCAAACTGTTGTTCATGACCTTGTTGGAGCTTTAACCAGGCTTGAGTGGGATTGGTTTGACACATATTTTGAAAACATCATAACCATTCCTAGTGACTGCCCAGGTCTGAAAAGCAAGAAAGGAAAAAACGAACACATACCTCACCACGTAACGA
Source organism: Synechococcus sp. M16CYN (assembly GCF_040371545.1). NCBI lineage: Bacteria > Bacillati > Cyanobacteriota > Cyanophyceae > Synechococcales > Synechococcaceae > Synechococcus > Synechococcus sp. M16CYN. The sequence goes on along the minus strand of NZ_AP029048.1, from coordinate 965,777 downwards.
TTACTTCGTAAATGAGAAAGCTGTTCGACTTCCTGATCGATGGGACGGCATGAGCCAATACCTCTTCCAGTCACTCAGGCAAAACCGATATCTACACCTGGACCCAGAGACTCTCAACAATTTCCTCAAAAACATTGTTTGTGGGGGTGTACTCAGAGCTCATGGTTGGAGAACTACCGTCTTGACAACAGGTATCGATGTCTTACACACCGACAGCGATGTCATCCGCAAGCGAATGGGCCACCTACCGGAAGGAAGGGTTGCTCAGGCTTACGACAGAAGTGAGCGACTTGACGAGAGGCGGGAGTTTCTAAACCAGTGGTGCGATCTATTGGAAAGAAGCGTGATGAAGATCTGACTTGCATTGATAGAGTGATTGGCCAATTGATGGGACCGTTAATCGTGCACTTAGAGAGGAACTGAACTGTCTTTTGCTGATGACTATTCAAAGACACAGCAGGCGACAATCAGAATTGAACTGGCCCTGTCGAGGATAAGGCTCTGGTTTATGCAGTGGCTTTCACATCAGTTTTGACGCGTGCCTTTGACTTACGCTTTGGCCGCTTTGGCTTAACGATTCCCTTGACAGGATCAGATTCATGTGGTGCACAATCAAGTTGTGCAGGAGCAACGGGAGCTGCAGTCAATTCCGCTGACATCAAGCATTTCTGTGTAACCCAACTTCTGGCCTAGGTCTTCATCGGGCACCCTTACTCGCACGTAAGAGGCAAGATCTGGCACAATGCAACTGATATTGATAAACGTTGCTCGTCCACATGGAACTAAGGTTAACTCCACACGCTCAGCAAACTGCGCTGGAGACATAGCCCTATACAGCTCAACAGCGATGAAGCGGCATGGCTGTCGAAGCCGGTGCGATAGCTTCAGCAATCACTGTTGATCGATGTGGTGTACACAATAAGCATCTCCCTTGGCTCGAAGTTCTCTACCGCTGGGTGGTTATCTCAATCCGATTAAGGAAACAGGTCAAACAGTTGGGCAGCTAGACCCTCTCTCCATAGTCACCGAGGCAATAGGCAGCTCTGCCTTAAGAAACAGTAATGCCTCCTGAGATAAAAATCGTTTCGCGATCTTCTCTGATGAGCCTGGCTTCTCTGGTAAAGAAGCCAGGCTCATCAGAGAAGCCGGAGAAGTCTTGAGTCAACTTCTCGAACTGCTAGTTGGACAAGACTAGGATAGGAGTGAAGAATGTCATCTAGATTCATTCCAGAAAGAACAATCGTTCGCAGACTCGGCGCCACCCGAGCTGCTGTTGGCTGTTGGTAAATGCAGTGGGTGTAGTCATCTCCGCCAGACATACAAGTAGACGTCAGCCAAATGTCAGTAGCTATGTTTGCCGACGGAAGCCAATAGTTCAATGAAGTAGGCAAGCTCGTATCTAGTTTCTTTTTCTTTCAATCGATCAAATCAGGTCTGAGGGGGGTTAAAGTCTCGAAAATTTCTCACCATATTTAGTCTTTTATAAAGTTAATTCTTCTGCAGTTTTCTTAGAAACAGCGACCACTGCGTATAAATATACATTTTTTATAAAATTAAGATCCTATAGCAGCTTCTCCGATGGCTTCGGAGCTTGTTGTGGTTTGCTGGATCGTCTTCTCGCGGTTGAACATGAAGAGTCCGAAGGAGAAGGCAAAGGAGATAGCGAATGTGGCAGGGATATAGAGGTACCAACGCTTCATTCCAATTCGCATTCCTTCGGCCGCATAGAAGATAAATGAGGTAATCAGAACCAAGGTCAGATCAGCTGCGATGGATTCTGCCGAGGCGTTTGCCCAGACCCCGGCTGAAAATAGATTCACGATCTCTATCGGATCGGTGAGGCCTAACGCCTCTGTTTCCTTGATAAACTTGTAAATGTAGAGCCAGGGCCAACCAATACCCGCAACGGTGAGAGCTCCGTAAAGGCCGAGACGCAATTTCTGCATTGACAAAAGGGAAGAGCGTGAATGCTCTTACAATAGAAAGGATAGACGTGTTTCTTATCTGACAACATCAGCCAAAGACGATGGCTCTATGTATTTATAGAAATATCTTTATATCGTCTAAAGTGTGCCCATATGCGCATGAATTAATCAAGCAGCATCAGAAATTTTTACATCCAGATGCCAACCAGCATTGGTCAACGGTTCAGCGCTTGTTCTCCATGTCGAATCGACCAACCCATCAGTAGTAGTTGCTTTGTTTTTGGCAATCGAAGGGCACATTGCCAAACGCCACTCCAATTTATTGACAGCTTTGGTGCACTGATCTGCCCGAGCGTTTTGCCCGTGGTATTTGAAGTACGAAGACCTCAGGCGCTCTTATTTGACTGGGTATTCAAAGTCGTGTCTCGTTGACATACTTGAGCGTGTAAGACGCACGGCCAACGAATAAATTGGTAAAAGCTATGAAGCGGAAGATTCTTAAAGGCTGTGTTTAGTCACAAACGATTCTCGTAGGAACCGAACAACCTTCCAAGAAACAGATTTCACGCACCAATAATCTTCCACATCTGGCACTAAAATAAAAGTTTTCAATCACTATCTCCCCTCCATCAGTCTTAAAGCATCTGATTTGGATGCATAGAGGTGCCAGTCGTCTTTATCAATAGTCAATACAGCGCCGCATGTGCTGAACGACATGCTGAACAATCGCACGGTCGCTTAGTACCGCTAGATGGAAACTCGACCATTAAGCGACAACTCGCTGCTCATCACTTGGGAGGTTTAATTAGCTCACCAGTCTGCAGAGAGACAACCACAAAGCTTCCTACAAACACCAAAGACACAATCACGAGAATCGCAGCCGTAACGTTGCCGATCTCTAGCTCCCCGAGCATAAAAGCGATCTGAGGGAACATCACTGGATCCAAGCTGATAGCAGCTTAAAGCCAGCGCTTGCTTTCAGTCAGAAATGCATATCAATCAGAGGCTGCGTAGAAATCCGTAGCGTTACGCACAAGCGGAAGCAGGATTAGCGTTACCGCACATCGAGCAGCAGGTTGATGTGCAACACACCTTTGCCAAGCACGGGAGCAGTGACCGGCCTGAAGGAAACTCTCGATTTTTTCAGAGATCCCAGTTTCACTCAGCGACGGTTTGAGCAATACGGAGATGTATTTGAGACCAGATTATTGGCTCAACGAATCGTTTTCATCCGCGGTGAGCAGGCGATCAGTAACCTCTTTAGCCAAGGGAATGCACTCGAGGGTTGGTGGCCGAAAAGCGTTCGGCAGTTACTGGGAAGTCATTCACTGGCCAACCGCAGCGGACCCGGCCATAAAGTGCGCCGCCGGGTGGTGGGGCAGCTGTTTTCTAGCGCCGCGCTGGAGCGCTATACCCAGTCGATCGAAGCTCTGATCGAGGACTTGGCCAACGAACTGCTCGCCTCCGACGTTGCTATTCCCCTTGCCGAGCGAATGCGTCGCTTCGCTTTTGCGGTTATCTCCAGCACGGTGCTGGGGTTGGAAGCCACCGGCCGGGATGCCCTGTTCAACGATTTCGAAATCTGGACACGGGCCCTGTTCTCCATCCCCGTAGCGCTGCCCGGAACCCCCTTCGCCAAAGCGATGGCGGCGCGGCAGCGGCTGCTGCAACGGTTGAAGACGGTTCTGCAGAACAGCAGCCAGGACCGGGGCGGTTTAGACTTGCTTAGCGGAGGACTTGATGAGGCGGGCATTCCGCTAGATGACGATGACCTGGCGGAACAATTGCTTCTGCTTCTGTTCGCTGGATACGAGACCACGGCCTCATCGCTGAGCTGCCTATTCCGGGCGCTGTTGCTCAATCCGGAGCTGGGGTCATGGCTACAGCCGGAGTTGAAGGCTGGTGCGGCGACCTCGAGGCTAGATGCCACGGTGTTGGAGGTGATGCGACTAACGCCGCCGGTGGGCGGTTTTTTTCGACGCAGCCTTCAACCCGTGCAGCTAGCGGGAGTAGCGATACCGGAAGGCAGGGTGATTCAGGTGGTGCTAACCCCATCTCACTCCGCCGTCGCCACCGACCTGGCAGCTTTTCGGCCCCAGCGACATCTGGATGGGTCGTTCAAGCAGACCCTGCTACCCTTCGGTGGCGGGGAGCGGCTGTGCCTGGGCAAGGCCCTGGCACAGCTGGAAATCCGACTGATGGCTGTGGGGTTGCTGCGGAAGCTGAGCCTAGAGCTGTTGCCCGATCAGGACTTGTCGCTGCAACTCATCCCCAGCCCCACACCCCGCAGTGGACTGCTGGTGACAGCTCAGGCGATCCACTAATCGGCGTCCACGCTACGTTTGATCAACAGTCCCAAACGCTTGAACTCGGTGAAGTTGACATCTTGCACTGTCTGATCGAGGCCGCATTCTACCCAGTCCTCAGCCTGTTTTTCATCAATGGCGAAGTCTTGCTCTAAGCTGTCGCGGCGGATGAGGTAAGTGATTCCGTTCTCATGCAGAAAGTCAGCGGACATCAGCTGCAGTCCCATGGGGCTCGTTTCGATCAAGCGATGACGGCATTCAATCGATGAGTGCAATGACCTGCTACCGCCCAGCCAATGGGAGGTGCACAATGTAAGAAGCGATCTCCTATCAATGGCAAAGCGCTATTTCGTGGATAGCCCTGACTCTGACTTAAGAGCAGGGATTGACGGCGCTAGTCGTGATGGGCGTGAGCCTGACTACCGGAGCAATTTTCGCGACCTGTTACCTGGCGCTGAGCTCTTCCCCGACAGCGATTTGGCTAGCCGAAAATCTCAACTTCTAGGCGTTTGCTGTTCTTTCTCAGGAGTTTGTCGACGACTGAATTAGAGCCGCCCGTAAAAGGAACCAAGCGCACTGTTAGCACCAAAACAAACAGCTCCCATGAACATGACCAAGTAGAAAATAGAAGAGCTTGATGCACCCGAAACCTGTCTAAGGCACCCAAACGCCAACCCTCTCTTTCGGCATCAACCAATTCCGAACTTAGTATCCGTAGTTTTATTAAGAAACGTAAGAAGTATACAGGCCGTCGGGCCCGTCTCCTGTAGCGAGTATCCCTTCCGGGAGTTTCAGCCAATCCAGGGCAGGGATTGCTTCAAATGGATTGACTGTTTCTAGGGTGCCAGCCAACGTAACTACTCGCGATGGAGTTCGTACTCTCCGGATCCCTAATATTACAATAATACCACGCCTGATTGGAGCTCAGAAATTTTAAGGCTGTGCATATCTTCAAAACTTGCTCCTCGACTTGTGGGACTAGCCGAAATCGCGTACAAGCGTTCAGGTCATTTGAGCTAGCAACCGGACTCACAACTCACATCCCTCTCTGGGCCTGACTAAGTTGACTAAATTTATGTGTATTTATATGAAGCGCTTCCTCAATGCTGCGCTCCTCAGCAGAGCAACTGCTGCATGCGTGGCCTTAACGCTGGCTTCAACCAGTTCAGCCATCGCTGGCATTTGCAATATGCACAAGCAGAACGCCTCTGCAATGCAGAACGAGCAGATCGACGACAAGCAGACCGACAAGAAAAAAGTCGAGACTTGATCAATGTCTCTGTGTTTGGCTCAAAACGATTGACAGTCGGCCCTCCGGGCCATTTTTTTAACTGGGTGATATCAGTCCATTTCTGACATTGAAATCACAAGCCGGGGTAAGGCTGATTAATTTTTCACAGATATAAGAAAGTTACGGCAAGTGTCAGACGAACATAGGCACAAATGCTTTTTCTATCTTAAGGCAGTGTCAACTAGTACCACCAGGTCTCGAAACTCCCCAAACTTCTTGGAAGCATCGGATGGTTGCTCCCATGGCGTGCTGATTAGTCGTCACGTCAGGTCGCATCGCACACACTGGGAAAACCGAGTTTAAAACCGATCTCTCTATTGAGCTGCAATAGGTTTTGACGAAGCGGGTAGGAGGGAGATGCCGTTCCCCTACGTGACATCGTACTCAAGACTTCCTCCTGCAGTGGCAAATAACATTTCTCAAAGAATTCCCAGCGTTCCCCTATCCCTAAAGAAGCGTCATACATCTTAAGAATCTTGTTCAGGGGCACAGCTAGCAAGACACTTGTTGACCGGACCGTAGTTGCGTCTAAGAACATCCTAATCAGCGGTTGTGACAACCCTGAGCATCTACGTGCTCTTAAACGATTCTTCTACCCAAGGTTTCTTAGGAATGAATTCGGGGCATTCGCATCTCAATGCGAGAACCGACTTTGCATAATTGGCAAGGAGCAATTTATCTCGTCCATTAAAAAGTTACAATTTTTGCAATATCTTTTTATTTGAGTAATAACTAGAACAAAGTAAAAAAGTATATTCATTGATTCTTTTGCTTCGCTTTAAACCAAGAGTTTTGCTTGTAACTTTTATCTTATTTGGATAGATTTTATCTGAATTAATTTATTCCCATTATAACTTGCTCAATACCCTTGTACGTAAGCAAGTCATGAACCAAAAAAATTGATTACCAATACTATTAGGATATTTGAGTTGCAACGATTAACCTGAATTACTAGATAAATTTTAGAAGTTCAGACTATTCAATTGTTGGGTGGTTGTTTGCTAAATGATGTTGGAACACAATTTGCCGGGAAGGTATTAAACGAAATTTTCCTATAAAATTTATACTTATTCTTCACTAATTGCATAATTAAATGCTTGAAAAAGAAAGCTCTGGTATTTATTAGCAAGAGCAAATTTGTAATCGGTATGTACTTGACCGATTGCACTCTATTAATCGGTAACAAATATAATAATATAGAAAATCAAACAATGTAAATAAAACAAAGTTATTATTAACAATATATCTCAACTTCAGCTATGTTTTAAAAACTAGCGTTGAAAAGATACCGCATATTAATGATTAATTTGAACTAGGTGATTGTATTTAGATGAGCCTAATCCTGCTCAAGGAAAGAAAGGTAGGCAACTAGCCAAAGATAGTTAAAGCGTCGTATTTACATAAAGCCCTAGCAAGCTTCGGAAGCAACTGTTCATCTCTGGCTCGATCAGGACCGGAACTAAAAGCGACGATCATCATTGGCGGCTGACCTGGAGCTTGCCACCAAGCAGCATCATGACGAACCTGACTCATCCAACCCGCCTTACTCCAAAGTTTCACATCCTCCGGCAGGCCTTCTCCTAGAAATCCATCTACCTGGTTTTCCGGATCAGCCCGACTCAATTCTGGATCAAGCGAACGCAATAAAAAATCTTGCAGCCGCCGGCAGGCTGGGGGAGAGACCACAGCACCCGTCATGATTGCTTCCAACATGCGAGCTACTGCAGCGGTAGTTAGAAGGTTTCTATTAGCGTTATTTATTCCATAGAAAACCTTTTCGCGTCCATAAGGGCCATCCCCCCAGGTCTTTTGGCAGCAATTCACATGTTCAAGCTCTGGCCACATCAGCGTTGTCAGCCAATCATTCACTAAGCGTCGTTGTCGTTGCCATGATTGCCAACGTTTCCCTTGCAGTACTGGACCACTTGTCGTACCTGTGAGTAGATCCAACACAAAGCTAGTGGCATCGTTACTTGAGTTGCTAATCATTTCTCGCAAAGCACGTTGCAGTTCATCGCTGTCTGGAATCAAGTCATGCTGTAGCCATCGTTCTGCTGCGACAGCGTAGAACAATTTTACTACGCTAGCAGGGTATAAAGAACGCAGATGATTCCAAGATGCACCGAATCCATTACCGGCCTGCGGTGCAGCCTCAGTATAGCGAACCCAGGTCAATCCGAGACTATTGCGAAGTCCTGGACGGCCTTCTGCATCGAGGTCATCTAATACCGATTCCAGGTAAGACGCCATTCCGAGATCGGGACGGTAGAAAGCCATAGCAAGAAAGATTGACCATGGCAACGTCGGGTACTTTACTAGCTCCGGATTTATTAGCAACAAATAGCTATTGGCGTCTTCATTCGAATGTGAATGGTTACTCTTTACCCACAGGTAGTAGCCTGGCAACCCAAGCATTTAGGGGAAGAAGCTTCCGTATTATCAATAGTATCGGACCTCGGCTATTAGTAATACTTTCGGAGGATGGCTATCGGTGCTGGCTGGATCAAGACGATGTAATCGATCAGGCAGAACAATGCCCCCCTTGGAAACCAATGCTTTTTACCAGTCAGGAAATCACATTACGTCTACCGGAGGTATTAAGACAGAGCGGGGTTGCGCAACGGCAACCCAATATCTATTTATGGGGCGGTACGATAGGGCCAAATCTAGACTGCTCCGGCCTAATTCAGATGGCTTTTGCGAGCCAAAATATCTGGATTCCGCGCGATGCATACCAACAAGAACAATTTTGCCAACCGATTGCCGTTACTCCTAAGTCTACCGGCATGCTTCGGCCCGGTGATCTAATCTTCTTCGGCACACCCCGACGTTGCACCCATGTCGGGCTCTATCTCGGTGAGGGGCGCTATAGGCACAGTTCAGGGCGTAAATATGGCCGAAATGGCATTGACATCGATAGCCTTCACCCGCGAGACAACCACCCTGTGGCGTGTCACTATCGAGCAAAACTCCGGGGGGCTGGAAGGGTCGTATGCTGTCACGACGGCAGCGCTTGGGTTTAGGCCGTGTCTGACACACTAAACACAAGCCGTTTAAATAATCACAATGAACAAGATAGGAACAGCAATATTCCCCGATTAGCTTGCAGTAACCAGTAAGGCAGCCTACATGAGTGCGCCTCTAGATTTGTCGGTGGTGGTACCTCTTTACAACGAAGGAGAGAGTCTCCCACATTTGATCAACCAGCTTCTTACGGCACTTCGCCCTAGCAGGGAACACTTCGAACTGATCTTAGTGAATGATGGTTCGAGTGATCACACCACTGATGTATTAAAGCGTCTGAGTCATGAGGTGCCAGAACTGGTGGGGGTCTTATTACGTAAAAACTATGGTCAAACAGCGGCTATGGCCGCCGGTTTTGATGTGTCACAAGGGGAAGTAATCGTAAGCTTGGACGGCGACCTCCAAAACGACCCTGCTGATATCCTGATGCTACTGAGTAGGTTGCGCGAAGGTTATGACCTTGTGAGTGGTTGGCGTCATCAACGCCAAGATGCCGTATTGCAACGTAGGCTCCCCTCCAAGTTTGCTAATCATTTAATTGGCCGGGTTACCGGGGTGCGGCTTCACGACTACGGGTGCTCACTTAAAGCATATCGTAGGGAAATTCTGGCGGATATGCGCCTCTACGGAGAGCTACATCGGTTCCTGCCAGCCCTGGCGTCTATTGAAGGGGCACGAATAACAGAAGTAAAGGTGAATCACCGCGCCCGCCGGTTTGGCAGCAGTAAGTACGGAATTGACCGAACATTCCGGGTGTTAATGGATCTTCTCACGGTTTGGTTCATGAAACGTTTTCTCACTAGACCGATGTATGTCTTTGGCTTAGGAGGTCTGATTGCAATTGTTACCAGCCTAATAGCTGGTACTTATCTACTCGTGATCAAGTTGATGGGCAGTGATATCGGTAACCGCCCATTGCTGACCCTCACCGTTGTGCTCGGGCTTGCCGGTATACAATTATTCTGCTTCGGGCTGCTGGGAGAATTACAAATCAGAACCTATCACGAAAGCCAAGATCGACCAATTTATCGCATTCGTGAAACATTACGTGGCAAACAAGACTCTTGAAACAGGCATACTGTGCATCGCAATGTGGAACCGTTTGCTGAATAGTAGTCGTTGTTTTCATGACATGAGAGTCGCAGTCATGTAATGCCTAGTACAAGAGAGAAAAGCAAAATTGATACGCCATCAAAGCGCTGCCTATCGTGCAAATAATATATGATTTTCTAATCAAGTTCCATTATCAAATCCGATTGTTATCAAAGATAGACTATTTCTTAAACTACCAGCTAGATAGCCTAATGCTGGGGAGGGGAAAGGAAGGCGATACAAAGCACTGTTCCTTTTCAAGAACCTAATTTAAAGCTATGTAAGCGCGACCTAGCTACGCTATAGCATTGGTAAATAATAGTCCAAGCATCGGTTTGATCAACTATAGTCACAGGGAAACCGTAAACAAGACAGTGGCATCGGGGACAAGAAAGTCTTGAATTCAGGTTGAACTTTTATGTCGCCATCGCGGCTCTACAGAAGCCGTCAGATCAGTCTCTATACAGTGAGCGCGAAACTTTTAGTCTCGATATGACTGGAGAATTCACTGCTGCTTGGTTGCCCGCAATTTTCGTGCCCATGATCGGGATAGTGTTTCCTGCAGTGTTCATTGTTCTCGTTGGTCGAGTAATTACCGCCGCCGAGTAACCGAAAACTGCGAATCGCCCCTTGCACCTTTAACATTCGTTTCCAATGACTGTCACCCCTGCTGCTGACCCTTGTGTAGGCAACCTTGCCACGCCAGTAAACAGTGGCTATTTTATCAAGAGTTTAATTAACAACCTACCGCTTTACCGCCAAGGAATCTCACCAAATTTTCGCGGTCTCGAAACCGGTGCGGCCTTTGGCTATTTATTGTACGGTCCCTTTACCATTTGCGGTCCCTTACGAGCTACCGAATACCAACAAACTGCTGGTGTTTTGGCAGCCATTGGAGCTGTCCATATCCTTACCCTGCTGTTCCTGTTGTATAACCAGCCAGGTAGTCAGCCTTATATGCCTCCTGCTGACGTCACCGTTGATAATCCTCCCTCGGATTTGTTTACCCGGATTGGTTGGGCTGATTTCACCAGTGGTTTTTGGCTAGGTGGCTGCGGAGGAGCAGTTTTTGCTTGGTTTCTTTGTAGTACAGTTCACGTGCAAGATCTATTTAAGATTGCTGCTGGTGTTTGGAGTGTTGGTTAAGTCAAGCCGCTTTATAGTTTAAGTCTATTTTTTATAATTCCCTGAAAGTTATTAATAACTTTCAGGGAATTATATTTTTGTCACAGAAATAGTAAATCCTATCATTATTCTTAACTTTTTTAGCCATTTTTATATTGACTTTTGTTTGTAAAAATCTATAATCTGCTTATATTGTCAGCTAAAATCGACATCCGCTACCAGTTTAAAAAAGATTTCCTTCAGTGTAGTTAATATTAGTATAGAATATAGACATCAATTCACTAATAATTTTATCCAAAAAATTAAAATAAAAGTATTAAAACAGCTTTAAAATAATAATTGAATAGTTTAAATTAGTTAAGAGATATTAATTTAAATGATACTGATAAACAAGTTTAATATCAGTCTAAGATTTTTAATCATTTGCCAAAAATTAATACTACAATAACTGAATAACAGAGGCTTAATTAAATTTAAAGACACTAATTATGTAGTTATTAAGAAGTAAAACTATGAATATACGGCTGTAATTAGTGAACTAAGTCATCAAATAATAATCAGTTTTTAATTTTTTATCTCTAGAATTAAGTCTTTAGTTTCATATTAATCTTGCTAAGATATCTTATTTAGAATGAACTAAGTAGCATATTCAACACGATATCGTATCATAATCTTAGGATTGCTTACATAAAAGATAGCATTATAATAGGCTTAAATAAGCAGTTTCTATATCAAAACCAGCAAATTTAATCAAGATCTTGTAAAGCAAAAATGTGAACTTAACAATTTTTTTTGCAGTGAGTAGCAATACGTGTTATGTCTGAACCTATAAATCTGGTGGTTAGTAAATTATACAAATTTTTTTATAGTAGTCTTAACTAAATTGTCGCCCGTCTCAAGATAGATTAATCAAGTTCACTAGCCTATTACTCTTAACACTAGCTTCAAATGCTAAGAATAAAAGACAAGTTGCCTCCTCAAAATAAATAAATATATGAGTTAAAATCTATACTTAGGTTTAGATTAATCAAGTTATAGCTACTATATAATTAATAATCAGTACATAGATACTTAGCATATTAGTTTACTCCTAATAATTATATCAATAGTTTATTTTTATAAGCAATTACCAAGCCAATAGCAATCTCTATCACCTTTAGTTTTGATAAAAATCTACACTTATTTTGATTCTTATTCTACGAAAATAAAGCAGGTTTAAGACAAGTAGTATCGTTCATAAACATATTTAAGGAATAGTATCACTAGAAAAAATTTTAGTCAACACAAAAAAATGTCATATAGTATTTATTTGATCAAAATAGCACAAATTAAGACTTTTATTTATGCTTAGCATTAATCAAAAATGATTTAGATGTAGAATATATAGTTAAGTGTATGAAGTACTAAGTTTTCAATAGTTATCTGAATCAAACTGATTCAAACCCATGTCACTGCAACCACTGTTCAAACTTATAGACTTAGTAATAAATCTAGACTAATTATAGAGTTATTAATATTGCAGCGATGAGAATTCAGTCTATCAATGCTTGAAGCAATAGCTTAGACAGGTCTAATTATTAACAAAACTTAAATAAGTAGCTACTAATCTATCTTATTAGCCACTTAAGCATTCTTGTCTTTTATCAAGATTTGTTATTATGACAACACATAATACTTATAAAGGAGAAAATATTTGGAATACCTAGCTTTAAATAGCTAGGAGTAAATCAAAAGAATGATTAATAATATCTAACTAATATTGTAATGTGAGGCTAAAATAAAAGAGTAGCTGCAGTAACTTTTATGGCAATACTAATGTATAAAAAATCTGAACAACAGGGTTAATTGCTAAAGTTTAGATTATGCTATCTAAATGACTATTATATCTCTAGCTGTATAAAAGTCCCGCATTTATTAACTATTAAACTAAGGGAAGCAATATAAGTCTTAACTTTTACGAATTTTATCACAGAAAATAAAAAATATACAACATAATCCAAATGCTATATCTAAATATTATTTAGTTTTAGAGCATTATTAATATAGTTGCTGTTACTAAACCTGTAAAATTTTTATTAACTTATTAATTAACTTATGATAGCCAAGATTAATGCATTAAACTTACTGATTAAGGCAAGATTAAAATTAAAATAGAAAAGAGAATTAGAGAAAATAATAAGCAAAAAAAACTCCATTCGATAAATAGAATGGAGCAAAATAAAAAGATAATTTGTTAATTTAGACTAATAAATAATATTAAGTTAACCAAATTTTCCTGAAGTAGAAGCAATTAGAAAAGCTGCATAAGTAAGTACATATCCCACTGAAAAGTGAGCAAGACCCACAACACGAGCTTGAACAATTGAAAGAGCAACAGGTTTATCACGCCAACCCATCATGTTGGCAATAGGACTACGTTGGTGAGCCCAGACTATAGTCTCAATCAGTTCCTGCCAATAACCTCTCCAGGAAATCAAGAACATGAAACCTGTGGCCCAAACCAAATGGCCAAATAGGAACATCCATGCCCAAACAGCTAGATTATTACTGCCAAACGGGTTATATCCGTTAATTAACTGAGACGAATTAAGCCACAGATAATCCCGGAACCAGCCCATCAGATAAGTACTAGATTCATTGAACTGAGCTACGTTGCCGGACCAAATTGCGAGGTGTTTCCAGTGCCAGTAGAAAGTGAGCCAACCAACTGTATTGAGAGCCCAGAACACGGCTAGGTAGAACGCGTCCCAAGCAGAAATGTCACAAGTACCGCCACGACCGGGACCATCACAGGGGAAAGAATAACCAAAGTCTTTCTTATCTGGCATTAGCTTGGAACCACGAGCATCCAAAGCACCTTTCACAAGGATTAGAGTTGTAGTGTGGAGTCCAAGAGCGATGGCGTGGTGAACAAGAAAATCACCAGGACCAATGGGCAAAAACACATCAGTGTTGCCGTTGATTGCACCCATCCAACCGTCCATGTAGGCAGCGTTTGCATTGGCAGCAGCACCCCCAGCATTAGAAAGCAGCACATCAAAGCCATAAATTGCTTTGCCTGAGGCTGCTTGAACAAACTGAGCAAAAACAGGTTCAACTAAAATCTGCTTCTCAGGGGTGCCAAAAGCAACAACTACGTCGTTATGGACGTAGAGGCCAAGCGTATGAAAGCCAAGAAATAGAGAAACCCAGCTCAGGTGGCTAATGATTGCCTCTTTGTGTTCAAGCATCCGAGCCAAGACATTGTCCCTATTGGCTTCCGGTTCATAATCACGAATGAAAAAAATTGCACCGTGAGCGAAAGCTCCGCACATCAAAGCGATAGCAATGTACTGGTGATGGGTGTACAAAGCTGCTTGTGTTGTATAGTCCCTCGCGATGAAAGCATACGAGGGCATAGCGTACATGTGCTGCGCTACCAAACTGGTTACCACGCCAAGACAAGCAAGAGCTAAACCCAGCTGGAAATGCAGACTATTATTGATAGTGTCATAAAGACCTTTGTGGCCAGCGCCTAAGTCGCCAGGCGTGCCTTTGGGAGGATTGTGGGCTTCGAGGATTTCCTTGATAGAGTGACCGATGCCAAAATTGGTTCGGTACATATGGCCAGCAATCACAAATAGGCAACCAATCGCTAAGTGATGGTGTGCGATATCCGTAAGCCAAAGGGCCTCGGTCTGGGGATGGAAACCACCCAAGAAGGTCAAAATAGCCGTCCCAGAACCTTCAGAGCTACCAAATACCTGATTCATAGAATCAGGGTTTTGCGCGTAAACACTCCAGTTGCCTGTAAAGAAAGGACCAAGACCAGCGGGATGAGGCATAACGCTGAGGAAGTTATCCCAACCAACGTGTTGACCGCGTGATTCAGGAATCGCAACATGAACTAAATGACCAGTCCATGCAATAGAACTGAACCCAAAAAGGACAGCCAGATGGTGATTCAAACGTGACTCTGCGTTTTTAAAAAAAGCAAGAGAGGGACGAAACTTAGGCTGTAAATGCAACCATCCGGCAAACAAAGCCCAAGCCGAAAGAATCATCATAAAGATAGATCCTTGATACAGCTCAGCGTTTGTGGTCATACCGATTGTATAAAACCAATGATACAGACCGGAATAGGCCACGTTCACCGGTGATGAGGCCCCTGCCTGAGTGAAAGCATCTATGGCGCCTTGACCAAAGTGGGGATCCCAAATTGCATGAGCAATTGGGCGCACGTGCAGAGGGTCGATAACCCATTGCTCGAAGTTGCCCTGCCAGGCGATGTGGAACAGGTTTCCCGAAACCCACAAGCCGATGATCGCTAGATGACCGAAATGGGTGGAAAAGAGCTTTTGATAAAGCCGCTCCTCCGTCATTCCGTCATGGCTCTCGAAATCGTGAGCCGTAGCGATCCCGTACCAAATACGACGGGTTGTCGGGTCCTGGGCCAGACCCTGGCTGAACGAAGGAAATTTCGTTGCCATTATTGAGGGAAAGGTCAGGTAAAGTCAGCCGACCACGAGAATGTGGGCGTGGAAGAAAGCCCACGTGGTCGCAATACCACCCAAGAGGTAATGGGCAACACCCACCGCACGCCCTTGGATGATTGAAAGCGCACGAGGCTGAATGGCGGGAGCCACCTTCAGCTTATTGTGAGCCCAAACAATAGACTCGATTAACTCTTGCCAATAGCCACGACCACTGAACAGGAACATTAAGCTAAAAGCCCAAATAAAGTGGGCGCCTAGGAACATAATTCCGTAAGCACTAGTAGCAGAGCCATAGCTGTTGATTACCTGTACGGCTTGAGCCCACAAGAAGTCACGCAGCCAACCATTGATTGTGATAGCGCTCTGAGCAAAGTTACCGTTAGTGATGTGTGCAACCGAACCGTCTGCATTCATTGTTCCCCAGATATCGCTTTGCATCTTCCAGGAAAAGTGGAAAATAACAACCGAAAGGGAGTTGTACATCCAGAATAGGCCAAGGAATACATGATCCCAAGCTGACACTTGACATGTACCGCCACGGCCAGGGCCATCGCATGAGAAGCGGAAGCCAAGGTTCGCTTTGTCCGGAATCAGACGAGAGCTACGAGCGTACAGAACACCCTTCAATAAAATCAACACCGTTACATGAATAGTGAAGGCGTGAATGTGGTGAACCATGAAGTCGGCTGTACCCAATGGCATGGGAGCCGCAGCCACCTTGTTGCCAACAGCAACAACTGAGCCATTAAATATTTCGCTGGCACCAGCAAGAGCATTTGGAACGGTGCTGCCAGCTGCAGACGCATGAATGTTCTGAATCCACTGAGCAAATATCGGCTGAATTGAAATTGCTGAATCGCTAAACATATCCTGGGGACGTCCCAGAGCACGCATAGTGTCATTGTGTATGTAAAGACCGAAACTGTGCGCTCCTAGCCAAATACATACCCAATTAAGATGACTTATGATCGCGTCGCGCGCCTTGAGTACCCGATCTAGGACGTTGTCGACATGCTTGGCCGGGTCGTAGTCGCGAACCATAGCGATAGCAGCGTGAGCACCAGCACCAACAATTAAGAATCCACCGATCCACATGTGGTGTGTAAACAGACCAATCTGGGTCGGGTAGTCGATAGCGATGTATGGATACGGAGGCATCGCATACATGTGCTGAGCAACGATGATGCTCACGGAACCACTAATAGCTAGGTTCACAGCTAACTGAGCATGCCAGGAGGTGGTCATGAACTCATAGAGCCCATCGTGACCATTAGTTGCAGGAAACAGTAGAGGGTCGCCCTTCTGATTTTCCTGAATCTCCTTAATGGAGTGACCAATGCCCCAGTTGGTTCGGTACATGTGACCGGCAACAATGAACATCACAGCAATCGCCACATGATGGTGAGCGATATCTGTCATCCAGAGACTTCCAGTAACTGGGTTTAATCCGCCCTTAAAGGTGAGGAAATCGCTGTAAGCAGCCCAGTTGCCTGAGAAGAAAGCGGAGACGCCCGACCCAATCCCAGGATATAGCTGGGCTAACAAGTCCTGATTGAAGAACTCATGAGGGAGAGGGATGTCAGCTACTGAAGCGATGGTTGTGCCGTTCAAAACCAGAGGCTCGCCGGCATCGATGGCATCCGTTAACTTAGTGATGGGTAGGGACACATGGATGAGGTGACCAGCCCAAGACAGTGAGCCTAGGCCTAGCAGACCTGCCAGGTGGTGGTTGAGCATAGACTCAACATTCTGGAACCACTCCAACCTTGGCGCTGCCCTGTGATAGTGGAAAACGCCGGCGTTAAGCATAAGACCAGCCATAACCAGCGCGCCGATGGCTAAGGCCATTAGCTGGGTTTCGCTGGTAATGCCCCAAGCTCTCCACACTTGAAAGAGGCCTGAGGTGATTTGAATGCCATGGAAGCCGGCACCCACATCGCCATTAAGTACTTCTTGACCAAAGACCGGCCACACCACCTGAGCACTGGGCTTCACATGGGTGGGATCCAGAAGCCAACCGGAATAGTTGGAGAAGCGAGCACCATGAAAGAAAGCGCCACTCAACCAGATAAAAATTACGGCCAGATGGCCAAAGTGAGCAGAGAAAATTCGCCGAGAGACCTCTTGAAGGTCACTCGTATGGGCATCGAAATCGTGAGCGTTGGCGTGAAGATTCCAAACCCAGGTTGTGGTTTTGGGACCCTTCGCGAGAGTTCGGTCAAAGTGTCCGGGCTTACCGAACAGTTCAAAGGTTGCTGGCTTGTCAACCCTTTCAACCTGGCTTTTCACGTCACTCCCACGCTCAGGTGGGCTAATAGTCATCGAGTCATTCCTCGAGGGACGGGATCGAGGTGGTGAGCCACCCCTCCGATGGACCGAAGCCCACCGGGGCCCTGAGCACAGCTCCGTATAGGAGTCGAGTTAGGGCATCAATGCCTCAAAGAAAGCCTAAACCCCCTTTGCTGCACTGGAGCCCCAAAGGTGGGGCCCACTGGTCGAAGCATAGGAGCGGATAGGAGTAATTCTGCCCCCTGAGTTACAAAGATTCAATCCTGCTGCGATTCAGTCAATAATTAGGATTCTGAACTTAATGGATTAAGCAAAATGTAAATTAAAGTAGGGTTTTGACTTGTATGGTCAAGCTCAATTCGGGCATTATTTAACTTAAGAATTTTTGATCGATAACATCAGGCTGGTCACAATAAATCAATTCGCACTAAAACGTACAATGCCAAGCCTGGGTCTGTTACTACCTTTAGGTTTGCTTATGGCGGCGCTTTTTATTATCACTATTCTAGTCTCAGGGATAGTGGTCCCAGGGTGGCTATTCCTAGGACCCGGTGGAAGCCCTGACCCTTTGTCAGGTGGAATGTCCGTCGGTCAATTGCAGGAGGTTGCTCCTCCTGGAGCTGTGCAGCAGATCCGTCAAAAACTGCAACGGTATCAACCCAATCTTCAGCTGATCACTCCTAATAACGACAGTGTAATCAAATCTGACAGCATTGAATTGATGCTGGAGGTAAGAGACTGGCCCGTTGGCACTGATTCAGAATTGGGAATTGGCCCCCACGTAGCGGTTCAAGTCGACAATCGTCCGGCACTACAACTTGACGAGATAGACGAAAACCGCCTGCTAGTGCGGATTGACGATCTTTCCCCAGGGAGCCATCGCTTCAGCGCTTGGGCTGCTTATCCCTGGGGCGAAGCTGTCAAAACCCCAGGAGCTATGATCCAGGGACGATTTCATTTATGGCAACGCACTGAGGGAACACAGCCTCAAGAGAAAGAACCTTGGTTGGTTGCTGTTACGAACACAAACGGTTCAGCCTTACAACCAATACTGCTTGACTGGATCATCTGGAATGCACCTCTTCAGAATCTACGAGATGGGGATGAGCGTTGGAAACTGCGACTAAGCGTTAACGATGAAAGTTTTTTGGTGGATAGTCAGGAGGCAATATGGCTCGCAGGGACGACCGTTAACAGTGACAACTTGGTGCAGATGGAACTACTGAACGAGATTGGCGAAATAATCACCCCTGTGTTTAATAACCAGCTAATTCACCAATCGGCTAGCAAAACTACTAACCCGATTTGGTTGCAAGCACACTTAACAGATGAGGAAGTAATACGTTTAAGCGGAGAACCATATGCCATATCGCTTGAGCTCGAACATTTTACTGAACCCAAGTGAATCAAAACGTTTACCTTAAAGCCTAACGTAGCTAAACGTCAAAGAAAGGACAAATTACTGAGCCTGCGATTTTGATCGGAGTCTTGAAACCAAGCTCGAAGGAGAATCACACAAACATCATTATTTAGGAGTCTTGATACCTGAGGAGGCGACCCCAAAGCTAGCAATTTTTACTTGCTCATAACTCCTATTCTGTGAAGGTTATGTTACGGCGCCGACTAGCGGAATGAGTGAGTGAGTATGAGATTTCTCAGTAACGATGGTAGCTTGCGTAGTAAACTCCAGCAGGTTCTAGAACATCCTGACTACCTCATCAGATACCAGATTTATAGGCTTTGGCCTGTCTTCTAGCAGCAACTCGATTCTGAAAAGACTATTGCAGCTGGGACATCTCAATCAAATCATTCCACAGGAAAAAGATTTCAAAGTAGAACTTGCCAGATACTGGCAACCTGAAAATAGATTCGTCATCGTAGGATCAGTTGGGGCAATTACCCGATTAATCGCCCCCATCATTCGGGGAAAGGATTTAGATCCAGCTATTTTGGTCCTTGACCCGGGCGGTGAACATGTGATTCCACTGTTGGGGGGGCATAGCAGCGGAGCGGAGCGATGTGCTCTGGAGTTAGCAGCAGAACTGGGGGGAACCGCTGTAATAACAAGCTCCTGCTTCTATGAGCGACGACTTCCGGTTGATTGCTTTGGAGAAGCCTGGGGTTGGCGTCGCAGCGGAACGGCGGAATCCTGGCGCAATCTAATGAAAAACCAGGCCCGTGCTCAGCCTATGAGGGTTATGCAAAATAGCGGTGATCGACGTTGGCTAAATGCGACTATTTTCCCTTTAATCGATATGGTAGAAGCCGGTAGTATCGATTTTTTTATCGGTCCAAATCATTATGAGGGATGTTCTTGGCATCCACCGACTCTTTGGATTGGGGTGGGCTGTGAACGGGGCACCAGCATAACAGTGCTACGCCGGGGAATTGCACGCTCATTGGATGAAGCTGGATTAGCTATCGAAGCTGTTGCCGGCCTAGCAACCGCAGATCGTAAAGCTAATGAACCAGCATTGCTTGCTCTCTGTGAAGAAAATCGTTGGCTACTACGTACCTATGCGGCCGAAAACCTGGCGACTATCTCAGCACCAACTCCGTCTGAAACAGTGTTTAAAGAAATGGGAACCGCATCCGTAGCCGAGGCAGCCGCTCTTTTAACGGTAGGAAATAAGGGCTCATTGCTACAAACTAAGCGCGTTTATCATGCGAGTAAATCAGAAAAAGGTGCCGTCACAATTGCCGTTGCCGAAAGCACCATTGCAATAGCACCCCAACGTGGGGAACTTCATCTGATCGGAAGCGGCCCTGGAGATCCAGCTCTACTAAGCAATGATTGCAAAGGTGCTTTAAGCCGATGCAGCTGCTGGGTCGGATATAAACTCTACCTTGATTTGATAGAACCGTTACGCCAGCCCGAACAAATCCGCTTTGATGGCGAGCTTACAAAAGAACGAGACCGGTGTTCTGAAGCCTTGGAACTTGCATGCCAAGGGGCACGTGTCGCCTTGATTTCATCAGGAGACAGCGGCATTTATGGGATGGCGGGGCTTGCACTCGACCTATGGCTTCAAAGAACTAAACGAGAACGACCCAAGTTTCAAGTCCATCCAGGTATTTCAGCACTTCAACTAGCGGCGGCAAAAGTTGGAGCACCTCTAATGCATGACTTCTGCGCGATTAGTTTAAGCGATTGGCTAACTCCATGGCATGTAATTGAAAAACGAATTAAAAGTGCTGCCACTGGCGACTTTGTAATAGCCCTCTATAACCCTAGGTCCAAGGACAGAGACTGGCAGCTAGCGAAAACACAGGATGTATTGTTGAAATATCGAAGACACTCAACTCCAGTGGCTTTAGCAAGGCAATTAGGAAGAGAAAACGAGAGTATTAAACTCACGACTCTTGAAGCACTAATTCCAGAACAAGTCGACATGTTAACGATAATTTTAATTGGAAACAGCAGCAGCTACAGCAAAGATGGAATGATGCTAACACCGAGAGTATACACAGGAACTCAGTAGTATATAGATAAGATGCAAAATATCCAGGAACATCACAGTTAAGAAGCGGTGTCTTATGGTTGCCCAATTATTACCGACTGGCGACATGCCAATAACTAGTATTAAAATGGGGTACCAATTATTTCAGACAATTAATCTGCAACCAATAACTGTTACCAATGATAACTCCTCAGTTCACGGTCTCTTTAAGTACATAGTAGCTAATTACTTTAATTATGGCTCAAAACCGTCTCCAATTATTTTGATGTTTAGTTATAAACCCAAGGAGATCGAGGTCTTTGTGATTTAATTATACACTCAATTAAGCAAGGAAAGTAATTAGGCTAGCTACCTAGCTGTTAACTTGGTAGTTAGCCTAAAACATACAGAAACTGTTTCAACTGATAAGATAAAAGCACACTATTTGTTGGGATTAATCACGGCCACAACGGCAAGAACCGCCTCTCCACTTTGAACATTTAGACTTCCTGCATCCTTTTTTCTTATGAATTCTTAAAAGATTGGCTCTAGCGTCGGCAGATAATTCCATAAGCCTCGTCAGGCTAACAATCAGCGATTGTAGGCGCTGAAAACGACTCAAAAACTTGCACTAAAGATCAAACTAGCAAAAATTACAACTCACTGAAATAAAAGGCACATTAATTCTAGCAAAAAACAAGATTACCATTGATAACTCAACCGCAATGTGTAGAACGATCAATCGTTATGATCTAATCATATAATTTGTTACGTTAAATACTTTTTGAGCAAGGCAAGATCGCGATCGCTTAGAGAATCTGGCGCTTTCTGTGTGAGGAATTCTCAAGTGAAGCTTTTCCAGCAAATACTGGCGGCTCCCGCCACTCTTGGCCTTCTGGTCTCTGGTGTCAATGCCGCTGAGATCAACATCAACGGTGTTTCTGACTACGCGGCTGACTCTTCTACTAACAGTCTTAACCAAGTCGCTAGTGTGACCCAATTCTCTGACGTTTACCCTACCGACTGGGCTTATCAAGCACTAAATAACCTAGTGGAACGGTATGGCTGCGTTGCTGGTTATCCAAACGGAGCTTTTCGTGGTAACCGGGTAATGACTCGATACGAGGCCGCAGCACTGCTGAACTCCTGCCTCGACCGTACTACCGAAGTCACTGACGAACTGCGTCGCCTCCTTAATGAATTCGAAACCGAACTCGCTATCGTTCGTGGCCGTGCCGATGGCCTTGAAGCTCGCGTTGGCGAATTGGAAGCAACCCAGTTTTCCACTACTACTAAACTGCAAGGTCAAGCAGACTTATTTCTTGGTGCCGTTACTTATGATAATAGACAAGAATGCAATAAGAAAAACAGTAATTGCAACAGTAATGGCAGCAACTTATCGTACCGTTATACACTGAATCTCAGTACATCCTTTTCAGGAAAGGATCATCTATATGCCCGTCTTCGCACGGGTAACATGGACAACGTTTGGACTCAAAAGGATTCCTATTTGGCTGATGCCAAATTAGGAGATAACACGCTGAAGGTTGACAAGTTCTGGTACATCTTCCCAATCGGCTCTCAGCTCACTGCCACTGTTGGCAGCTTGATTGAGAATTACTACATGATTGAAACGCCTACTCGTTACAAGCCCATCCTCAAAGCTTTTAAGCTTGGTGGTTATGGAATAGCCTTAGGTAGCAATACAGGTCAGGGTTTTGGCCTACAATGGCGCCAAAATGTCGATCCAGGCAAAAGAGCATTAAATATTGCTGCTAACTATGTTACGAGCGGAGCTAAAAGCAACTCTAAGAAGGGAATGTTTGGTGAGGATACCGATGCATATTTTCTGAGCCAAATAGGCTATGGTAATCGTCAGTGGCATATCTCAGCATTATATTCTTTGAAGAATGCAGGTCAACTTTGCATAGAAAGCAATACCGAAGGCAGGTGTATTACAACTAAAAGCAAGGTCGCAACTGCAATGGGCTATTCCACGCCCCTAGCAAGAAACCTCAGCCATCCGATGCACGCTGTTGGCTTGCGTGGTTATTGGCAACCAACTGAGTCAGATGTTACTCCCACGATCAGTGCAGGTGTTGACTTTGGTTATGCCGAAAGTGAGTACGATGGTAACTCTGAAACTCTCAAAGGTTGGATGATAGGTTTAAACTGGAAAGATGCTTTCATGAACGGCAACAAGTTGGGTATTGGTTTTGGTTCTTACTCCGGTTATGCCACCAGTGTCAAAAATAAAGACACTGGTAATGAAGCCAACTTTGCTGTCGAAGGTTATTACGATTTTCAGGTGAGTGATAACATCAAAATCACTCCTGCGGTATTTTGGGTTTACAATGCCTACGGTGATGTACAAGTTAACGGTCAGGATAAATTTGGTGGCCTTATAAAAACTAGATTTCGATTCTGATTACTGCTAGTTAGTTTACAGAGGTCAAAAGGATATCTGCTAGATATTCTTTTGACAAACAAGATCATAAATAATAAGCGCCTACAAATAGTCTTATCTTTAGAGGAATAATTAAATTTATACGGATCACAAAAATCACCACAACTTTAGAGAAGGAAAATTGAAAGTAAAAAAATTGTTTTTACTAAGCATTTTAAGTTATTAATTAGAACTAAAAATCTAAATAAATATGAAGTTACCAACAATTTTCACCTTCGCCGATAGGTACACATATGCTCTCATGTTCAGATAACCTATTTTTTTCTTTATTATTATTATCCAACTCATTTTCCTGATTATCATTAACAGTTTGATCAGTGGACCATTCTTCTAGATTACTAACCTCTTGACCATGGACTGTATTAGACGATGCAGAAGCAACTAAAAGAGATGTAGCAGCCAAGAAAATGGTAACTGCTGAGACTCTAGGCATTTCTAAAAAATCAAAGCCTATCCTAGAATAAAAATTGAAAAATAAATACTAGTATCATATATTTCGATGGGCGACAGCAACAAAAAGTATATTTAACTAGAAAAGCGTCTAACAGCATTTGCATAAGATTGAAAAATTAGATCTAATTCATCAGAACGACCGTGTCGAGCAAGCAAACCCTTAGCGCCAGCTTCTAAATTAAAGAGGAGGGAACGATCTTCTGAAGATTGAACGTAACTCTCAATCCAACCAACACAAACAAGTCGAATACCACCTAAGATGGGTTGAACACAATGCAGTAACGAGCTAGGATAGAGAATAATGTGACCCGCTGATAAACGAATACTATTTGTAGTTTGAATTGATTGAAAAACAAGTTCGCCTCCATCATACTCACTAGGATTACTTAAGAAGAGAGTAAAAGAGATATCACGACGACCATACTTCGAAAATGGATTATCTACATGCCAACCATACCCATCACCAATTTCACTACGAGACAGCAAAATACTATGTACTTTATAAATGAGTGCGTAACTCTTCAAAAGAGAGTTAGAAATTATCTTATTTGTGACGATCTTAATAATAGAAATGGCTAAGGGTGAGGTAGGATCGAGTTGACGATTAGTTTTAACGCGAGCTGCATGATCTCCAGCAGTAAGTCGACCATCAAGCCAGGGTAAATTATCTGCCATAAGGTCACAATAGAGACGGCTGATTTCTTGACAAGTAAAGAGTTCGGATGTCAAATAATCCATAAAAACGAAAAGTTAGGAAAAAAGACAGACCGAAGCAACTTATGTAGTATTTAATACATCTAAATGAGTAAAAATAAACTGGTGGGAAAAGGAGAGCTAGTAGAGTGGAAAAGGAACCCCAGGTGAAATCAGGCGTTGTTACTTCCTGCTCTTGCAATAACTCTGCTAATGGCGATCCAAATTCCTAATACTGCGAGAGAAGTTTTAGTTTACTCAGGACGTTACTACAATACGGACCGCCAAGCTTTCAAAGCATTTAATAAACTTACCAAGATTAAGGTTAGACTAATTGAGGCCGATGGCATGACACTAATAGAAAGACTTAAGCGTGAAGGAACGAATTCAAGGGCAGATGTAATCCTACTCGTCGATGCAGCACGTATAAACAACGCAGCAAAGGAAGGGTTATTAGCTCCAATAGAATCTAACCAGCTAACCCAGAATATTCCTGTGCAATATCGTGACCCAAAACATAGATGGTTTGGTCTAACACGACGAGTTAGAGCTGTTATTGTTAATCCTAAATTAGTAGAGGTAGAAAGCATCAAGAGCTACGATGATTTGGCAAATCCAAATCTTAAAGGAAAACTTTGTTTAAGAAAACGAAAAAATGTATATAATCAGTCTCTTGTCGCAGATCAAATTATCCAGCAAGGCGAAACCAAAACAATAAGTTGGGTGCAAGGAATGATCAAAAACGTGAATCAACCATTTTTTGGTGGAGATACATCTCTTATTCGAGCCGTTGGCCAAGGTCAATGTGGTGTGGGTGTTGTTAATCACTATTATTTAGCCCGCATGCAAGCTGGTGCTAACGGAAAGAAAGACAAGCTATTAACAGAAACAATTAAATTGATTATGCCTAATCCTGCGCATGTCAATATAAGTGCTGCTGGAATGGTAAAATCAGCAAGAAATAAAGCCGAAGCGATTAAACTAATTTCCTTTCTTGCTTCACCAAAAGGTAGTATATTTTTAACTAAACCAACCTATGAATATCCTATAAATGGGTTCGGAGAATCTAATGAACTCAAAAAGTTTGGACGATTTAATTCAGCTAGTACATCAATTAGTAAACTTGGAAGTACACAAAAAAGAGCTATTCAGATTATGACTAATTATGGATGGCGTTAATAGAGATAACTAGACCCACATAGAATAGTTGATACTAATTATTAGTAGCAAAAATAAAAGTAACACTTGGCAGATGCATTTGTGACTCAGTGTGGTTATATTCATGTCATAACGACTGCAAGGAGTACTTACTCATGACTTCAGTAACCACCTCACAGTTTGGCATTAACGCTGTAAATACTGGATTTTCAGGTCGTGCCGTAGCAGAGCCAATGGCAGAAGATTTGTTTAACGGACTACAGCACCATCTTAATATGGAGCGTCAAGCTCACACAAACTATTTTGCAGCAGCAATATGGTTTGCTGAACGTGAACTTAAAGGTTTCTCTAAGTATTTTCGAGAAGAATCTCAAACTGAACATGGACATGCCGCACAATTTGCTGAATACTTAATTGCTCGTGGACAAATAGTTAAGCTGCTTTCACTTGAAGCCCCAAAGCAATTATGGGAATCTCCGGTAGATATTTTAGCAAGCTCTTTTCTTATGGAGGCCGACATAACTGCTTCTCTTCATCAACTTTATGCGCTTGGGGAACAAGTATCAGATATGAGAACTACTGTATTCCTAGATTCTATGATTGATCAACAAACCCAAGCAGAGAATGAATTTGCATATCTTTTGGGACGAGTTAAATTTGCAAGAAATGAAGCGCCTGCATTACTGATTATTGACAATGAACTTTACCAAGGACAACATCAACCAGCGGTACTTAAAAGTTAAAAGCTATTAGTATTATATCTGGAAAATTAGAAACTGCGAGTATATAAAATCTATTTACGCTTTAAACAAATGTAGAAAGAAATTAAAATATTAAATTTTAATTTTACATTTTAGTAATCATATATCATGTTCATTGTGCAAAATTTTTGACAATTATATGAAATAAATTTAATAAACTTTAAGGGTCTATAACTATTTATAATTAAATTTTAAAATTAAAAATATTTAAAGTAAATTTATCAGCACTTATTATAGGGTTAGTATATCTAAATAATGGAGCTTATTCGTGTTTTAATAAAATATCAGTTAGTTTATATTTTGATTACAAAGATTTAGCTATGTGCAGTATATACCAGTAAAATCTAGTTAAGCAAATAAAAAATTAGTAATAATTTATTAAACTAAATTCTTGTTTAGAATTGATATAGTTAAACCAAATAGCTATAATCAAGACAGGTTAGGATGTACTGCAAATTCATTGTACTTTCTCATCTACAAAAAGAGTTAAAAAATGACATAGTATATATTAATTATGCTAATATACTAAAATCTATTGAAAAAGATATAATTGTTAATCAAAAAAATTTAAAGCTGGGATAGAATTAAAATTTATTAGAATTAGCTGTTAAGAAAAACACACTAGCTTGAAGTATAATTTCAAGTAAAAGTAAAATGTTATCTTAACTTTACTAAAAGAGTTTATGTAAAAATCTGTTTACTTATACTAATGTTTAGTCATGGTATTAATTTAATCAAAGCACTAAGATTTATAAGATTTCTTAGCATTAAAAATGATGTATGGCCTAGTTTAAATAATACTAAAATTAATAAAATTGAATGGTATCATTATAAGTATAATTCGAAACATGAAAATGTTAAAAACAACAAATGATGAGTACTTAAACAAGCATACTAGTAAAAATTTTACTCATAATGAGCCTACCGACAATTCTATGGATCGATCTGCAGCCAATATTACATTGCATTAATCAACGACTTATAAAAATTTTAGTTAAAAATAGACTGATTAAATACTGGTCATTTCAACACGATCTTGATGAAGCATGTAGTATTGCGACAATACACGAATTGATATTAGAAACAATGCGTAGAGAAAACCGAAAATACCATTTAATTGGTCATGGAATAAGTGGCACAATAGCTCATCTCTTTGCTAATAAATATCCGGAAACTGTACATTCAACAATACTACTCTCTGTAGACACAGCAATAACTAATCAATGGACATCGCATTATTTAAAAATGAGAAATCAGTTTTCATGTAGTCGAGAAAGGATCCTTATGCATTTATCTTCTTGTCTCTTTAGGGAAAAAGTATCTAAAAATAATTTAACTATGGTATCTCTTCTTGCAAAGTGCTTAGATCAAGAATATACTATTGGATCAATTGCTTCACAGTACATACTAGGTAGCATCAGAATTGCTTCTGTTCCAACATTAGTTATTAATGGCAACGATGATTTTGTTGTTGATCGTAATGCTAATCAACGTTGGGTAGGTCAATTCAAGCCAGGTGATCATTATCGGTCAATTAAAAACGGAAGACACTTTTTTCATTACGAAGATCCAAGACAAACATCACAGATTATTGAGTCTTTTCTAGATATGGTACCTGAAACTTAATTTGTTTAAGGTTTATAATTCAAATTAAATTACCCACTAACAAAAATCAAATAAAATGACTGATTTTATTGACTCAGATGTGCTTATTATTGGTGGAGGTCCAGCGGGATGTGCTTGCGCTTTGTATACGGCAAGATCATCAATTACGACTCAAATTCTTGATAAAAATCCCTCTGTTGGTGCATTAGCAATTACTCATCAGATAGCAAATTATCCAGGAGTAACTGCTACTACATCTGGATCTGCTCTTTTACAATTAATGAGAGAGCAAGCCATAAGTTATGGAGCTAAATATAAACAGGCACAGGTTTACGGTATTGACTTGCATTCAGATCGAAAAATTGTTTATACACCTGAAGGAATTTTTCGTAGCAGAATCTTAGTCTTAGCAACCGGAGCAATGGGACGTGCATCAACATTGCCGGGAGAAAATGAATTTCTTGGAAGAGGCGTTAGTTATTGTGCAACATGTGATAGCGCATTCTATAAGCAACAAGAGGTCGCAGTTTATGGATTTAATCAAGAGGCAATCGATGAAGCTTTAGTTTTAATAAAGTCTTCATCAAGAGTACATTGGATTACAAAAAGTAAACCAAAATCATCCTCAACAGGTATGCATATATTGACAACAGCTCCGAATGTTCAATGGTGGCAATATACACAACTCATAAAAATAGAAGGAGACGAATCAGGTGTCAAACAAATTAAACTTCGAGAAACAAGGAAACTAAATATGGAAACAGTAAATGTCAATGGAGTATTTATTTATTCAACAGGATCTATGCCGATCATAGAGTATTTGAATGGGCAAGTCCCATTAAATACTAAGGGTGGTATTAAAGTAGACGATAATATGAAAACTGATATTGATGGTGTATGGGCTATCGGTGATATTAGAAATACTCCCTTTAAGCAAGCTGTGGTTGCTTGCTCCGATGGCTGCATAGCTGCGATGTCTATTGATAAATATCTAAACCAGCGTAAGGAAATTCGGGTAGACTGGGTTCATAGATAAACAGCAAACCTTTGCAATACATTTTGTTAATTTTATCGTTAAATTTTTAATAAGTTTATGCCTCACTATTAATTTGTTTAACCCATTTAGCCAATCGTTCATCTGAAAATTCAGACTCATTGTCTTCGTCAATAGGAAGACCACAAAATTTTCCGTCAATTACGCTTTTAGATGATTCAAATGTATATCCCGTCACAGGTACCTTACCAATTAGTTTAGCGCCAGATTGAAGAAAAGCAGTATATAATTCTTCCATCGCATCACAGAAGAAATCTGAATATCCCGAGGAGTCACCTAAGCCAAGGATTGCAACAGATTTTCCAGTAAAATCAAGATTTGGAATTTCTTGAGCAAGATCATCCCAAGCGGTTCCAGAACGTGCTTCATCAGCTCCAGTATTCCAAGTTGGTATACAGCAAATTAATGCGTTAGCTCTAACAAGTTCATCCGATGAATCAAGATTATCAACATCTTTAGCTTCTGAACCTGGAAGCAATTCTGTTAGGCGATTTGCAATCTCTTCTGTTTTACCGGTAGACGTTGCAAAAAAAATGGTGAAAGTCATGATATGAGTCTGACTCAGCTATTTTGGCTTTGACTACAAGCATCTTGTTATTGTGTGATGCATTCTAAAGTCATGATTACTACATCAGCTCCACTCATTCTTTCGTTACAGACTTCAATCTATTTGAACTAATTTAAATAATATAAATCTATAAAATTATTTGATTAACACTCTTTTACTTTTTATGAATTTAAGGATTCTTAGCTAAATAAATAAGTCTACAAACTTTAAAGTAGCTTAATTAAGTTTAATTATTCTAACTTTTGCAAGCCAGCAATTATATTTATTAAAACTAGCTTAAATACAATCAATAAAAGTTCTTAAGATTTTTTGTTTTTAGAAAGAGTTATTCCTTATAGATACAGATTTTTTAATCTGAATGCTTAATAAGCATGACTATGCTTAATCTAAGCACAGAAATATGTATTCTCTCAGATTTTTAAAAAAATGATTAGTTTAATCATAATCAGTACAAGAAAATTTAATTAACTTTGTAATTGACATATCAGAATTAATAGCCTTTGGTTTCATAATAAAGTCTTTTACTTTTGCTAATTATCTAATAATAGAAATATCTGAACCAAAATTGCTAACTATACTTTATAGCAGCTTAAGCAGTTTTAAGCATTTAGGCTGTTAATTCTCTATTAATTAGACAAAGCTTTAAAATATTTGACAAATAAAGTATAATGAACATATGAAATTTTTATAATTTGTTTGCTTGACAATTAATAATCCTAAAGATATTTTCTATATTTTAAACGGTTAATATTTGGGTTTAGTTAGTTAACTGTCGATAAATGAATTTATATTTAAAATTCTCAATTTCTTGTAATTAAGATTTGATTAAACTAATAAATATTAATCAAGTTAGAAACTCTAATCAGTTGCATTCAATAACAATAAGCTATTTATTGTTGTGTATAACTATAGATATATTCTTGGTTAGTGCTCTATCGATTAATTCTTCTAATAAATAGAGTTGACAAGATTTAGAAAATCCAAATAGTTTAAATTGACTAACAATATTTTTCATCTCAAAACAACGCTGAATGTGAACACTGATCTCAAAGTAAAAACGGCGTTGAAGTCCTAAGTTATTACATCGTTTTAATGCAAGATGAATAACCGCTATCCTTGTATAGAGGTAATCAGCCTCATGACATAAGTCTCCAAGCAGACCCATTGTCCTTAGACTTGTCATATTTAGAAAGTTAAAGGAGATGATTCGACTAAAAATGGAGCCAACCGTGTGGTTAGATCATTCGAAGGCATCTCAACCAAATTGGATTGACGCCATTTGGAGAGTAATCGAGTTGTAGTAACCCGGGTTGCACCAATCAGCTCTCCAAAACGTTCGTGTGTCAAACGGAAAGGTAATTGAAAACAACTACTGCGTCTCATACCTAAGCGATTCACCAAAAGAACAAGCAGTGCATGCAAACGCTGCTCAGCCTGACCTAGATGACGAACGCGTAAGAGCTGCAATGTCCATTCGTTAACAGCGTCCATGCCTAAGTCATCAGAATTCACAGCATCTCGTCGAAATTTGAGGGCTGTCAACGCCTCTACACAAGCACCATCACTACAGAGGCGGTCAGTTCGAAGACGGTCTCCAGATTGCAAGAAGGCCAGGGTCATACCCTCTGTTTCCTCACAAGGGCAATATACACGACAGACTCCTTCCATCACCTCAAGAACAGTGGCCTGTTCACGGCCTGCAGGGTCGAGTAAAACAGTTTGCTGACGAGGCATTGACATCGGAGCAACCGAATCATCCGGCAAGAAGCGATAAGCGGAAGCCGTCACAACTATTGCGATTGAGAATTAATCGCAATAGTAGCAAGTGGGTTAGTGAAGATGCAAGTCATTCTCAATAAGCTTTTGCTTCTTGCGGATTGACTTGTTTAACCTTAAACAAAAGCTTGTGTAATGAGTTCAGCAACAGTGCTTTCATAAAGCTAGGCATCGAACTTAATTCGCAGCATTAAACAGCTAACTCCTATATCTCTTAAGCACTTATTTATCAATAGAGTGATCCGCCGATGTATTTAATATCTGTGCAAATACGTGGAAGCATAATAATGTTTGTAGGGATCTGAGGATCAACCAAATCAAATGCAAGTTTTAATTGCAGGCCAGCTTGTCTGGTTTCAGTAATCATAGATGTTGTAAGGAAACAAGGAAATATCAGCGAAAATCCAGCACTGTCCGGTAGCTTTAGAGCCCCTTCTTCAAAGATACCTGGCCAAGAACTCTAAACGACAAGCACTGACGCTTAGCCTAGGCACCGCCAATTGGCTCTTTGGGTGACAATAATCTACGGCGTAGCTAGACTTCCTGGCGACGTTGACCATCCTTCCTTGACGACAACATGCCCCCTTGGATGGATTACCTTACCAAAATGATTTGCACCTTGGATTGAAATTCTGGTGTTTCTAGGTCTTGTCATGTAAGTGTTAATCACATTGTATATAGTCCCAATCAATTTGCTTTTTCCCTTTTTCTCAGGGTGCGCAACTATATGCCTATATACCAGGTACTTAATCTTAGAGGCAATGAACTCTACTCTTCCAACCTATTGTCTAAGTCCGTTATTTCGCCAAAGCATCTTAATTATTTTCTATCACAAAGTATGTTCAAATAACCAAATGATCAAGACCAATGAAAAAGTCACTGACGAACTGCATTACATCTTCAATGAATTCAAAACCAAACTCACTACTATTCGTGGTTGTATCGATGGTTTGGAAGTTCGCGTTAGCGAACTGGAAGTAACCCAGTTTTCCACTACTACTAAGTAAACTGAGGAACACAACCTATTGGGTGCTGGGTGCTGGGTGCTGGGTGCTGGGTGCTGTTAAGTACAAATGCAAGGTTAGCTAATTCCAAACCGCTGCTAACAACAACACGTCTATTAGCTTAGATCTGCATCTAAGTTAAAAAACCAATTTCACCGGTAAAATTTGTTTACTAACAAACAGTGAATTTAGCAAATTTGAAGGATGTACTGGTCATGATTTTCAAAATCTTTTCCACAAAGCTAGTTATTTGGCCAATGTCATCAGCCTCGTCACTCTAAATAAAATCTCTAACAAGGTCAGAAGTAGAAGTATTAAATCGGGATGACAGGATTCGAACCTGCGGCCCCTTCGTCCCGAACGAAGTGCGCTACCAAACTGCGCTACATCCCGTCACAACCACCTTAGGAGACAACATGGACTAAATAGCCGTTTAGGGTCATAACCAGATTCGAACTCAGCTGTGCTCAAGCCCGAGTGGTTGCGCGTCAAAGCCCCTCAGCCGGAACGGATCGGGGCCGTTGCGGATTTGCTGCGAGATCTACATCTGAATACAGTTTGCCAGGAGGCAAGCTGCCCAAATATCGGTGAATGTTTTGCCGGAGGGACAGCCACGTTTCTGATTATGGGTCCGGGCTGTACACGCGCCTGCCCTTACTGTGATATCGACTTCGATAAAAGCGTCCGAGAACTAGATCCTAGCGAACCACAACGCCTTGGTGAAGCGGTGACCCGACTTGGCCTGAACCATGTGGTTATCACCTCTGTTAATCGAGACGATTTAGACGATGGAGGCGCTTCTCAGTTTGTTGCTTGTGTTGAACAAGTGAAACAACGCTCATTACTAACTACCATTGAGTTACTAGTTCCCGATCTCTGCGGGAACTGGAGCGCCTTGTCCAAAGTGATGCAATCGGCGCCTCACGTACTAAACCACAATATCGAAACGGTCCCTCGAATGTATCAGCGAGCAAGGCCTCAGGGAATTTATGAACGGTCCCTTGAGCTGCTTAAACGCGTTCGAGATGGCTGGTCAAAGACCTATATCAAATCAGGTCTTATGGTGGGTCTTGGGGAAACCGATCACGAAGTGATCAAGGTTCTTCAAGACCTTCGCAGGCATAAGGTGGACATCGTGACCATTGGCCAATATCTCTCCCCAGGGCCCAAACATTTAGCTGTTGACCGATTTGTAACACCGGACCAGTTCGAGACATATCGCCGTATTGGTGAAGAAGAGCTGGGTTTCCTCCAAGTAATAAGCAGTCCTTTGGCTCGGAGCAGTTACCACGCTGGTGAAGTGCAGCGGCTCATGGCCAACCATCCCCGCTAACAGGAATCCATTCTTGCAACTGCCAAGTAACAAGATCAGCTAAAATCATCGGATCCTGTCTAACCCAGTCAAGAGCATCGACATAAGACGACGCTTGAAAAATTAATAGACCTCCGCCTCCCGGGCGCCGCCGGCTATCCACCAAAAAACCACTTCGTATTTGTCGGCCGCATGCGGCTTGCTGAGCTATCCAGGCGCGATGGGCTTTTAAGTAAGAACTACGCTGTTCGATTGTGAGAGCAATTGTTTCCGGTCTAAACGTTTCTGTTTTGATGAACCAGGCCACGCGGATATTCGGAGTTCCAAGCTAAACCACCGTAGTTTGTTTCTCGGCAAGTCCCATGGCCATCCGTTCACTGGGAGGAATGAGGACTTTGAAACTACCTTTGACAGAGGACCAGTTCACTAACAATGATGAAGCTTTGTCACTTTCAGTGGCCGCCAAATAACTTTCCAGCAGGTTCTTGAGCATGGACTCCTGCTCTTTGGTCGTCAGAAAACAGACTTCAACGATTTCTTGGTTAACCCGAGCCGTGGCTCCGCCAGTCTCGTCTAACAGGAATGTGATACCACCGGTCATACCGGCACCAACGTTGCGACCAGTTTTACCCAACACCACCACCACCCCGCCAGTCATATATTCACAGCAATGGTCGCCAGCACCCTCCACTACGGTATGAGCTCCACTGTTGCGCACACCGAAACGTTCACCAGCCCGTCCATAGGCAAATAATTCGCCACCAGTAGCCCCATAGAGGCAGGTATTCCCAAGGATCACCTGATCGCCGGGATTCGCGTTGCCGTCATTGGGTACTAGAGTGATGCGGCCGCCGTTCATCCCTTTACCCACGTAATCATTGGCCTCTCCCTCTAAGCGCACGTTTATTCCCTGAACCAAAAACGCACCAAAGCTCTGTCCTGCCGCGCCCATGAAGGTAAGATTTAGCTGGCCATTGAAGCCGTGGTTACCATGGCGCTGGGCAACTGCACCAGCAAGACGAGCACAGACACTGCGATCCGTGTTAACAATATTAAATGTGCGACTGAGGTTGCTGTGATTCTTAATTGCTGCCACCAGCTCGTGATCACTTAATAGACGATCTTCGAGAACGGGGCCATTACCATGAACCTTGGTGCTATGAACTAACCAAGAGCGATCTTCAGAGTCAACAATCGGAGCCAAAAGGCTCGACAGATCAACACATCTAGTCTTTGCGAGGTCTACAGCGCGTGGCCGCAGCAAATCGCTTCTTCCGATGAGGTCTTTCAGCCTAGCCACTCCCAGAACACTCAGGAGACGTCGGATTTCCTCAGCGACGTACGAAAAAAAATTCACAACGTGCTCGGGCAAACCGGTAAAGCGCTGGCGTAGGTGTTCTTTCTGAGTCGCAACCCCGACCGGACAATTATTGGTGTGACAAATGCGGGCCATGATACATCCCTCGGCAATCATTGCAACCGAGCCAAAGCCATATTCTTCAGCCCCAAGCAAGGCTGCAATCACAACGTCCCAGCCCGTTTTGAAACCGCCATCAGCCCGCAGCAGCACTCTGTCTCGCAAACCGTTTTTAAGCAGAGCACGATGTACTTCAGTGAGGCCAAGTTCCCATGGGCCGCCGGCGTGTTTAATCGAACTCAGCGGAGAGGCACCAGTACCACCGTCATGACCAGAAATCTGGATTACATCGGCATTGGCCTTTGCTACACCAGCAGCGATGGTTCCGATACCAATTTCTGCAACCAGCTTGACGCTCACTGGAGCCTTAGGATGCACTTGATGAAGGTCATGGATGAGCTGGGCCAGATCCTCGATCGAATAGATGTCATGGTGTGGAGGAGGCGAGATCAAGGCTACGCCTGGCTTGCTGTTTCGCAGCCAGGCTATGTAGTCGTCTACCTTTGGACCAGGCAGTTGTCCTCCTTCACCAGGCTTTGCCCCTTGGGCGACCTTAATTTCCAGCTGCTTAGCACTGAGCAAGTATTCGGCTGTCACCCCGAAGCGCCCAGACGCGATTTGCTTTATCGCCGAACAAGCAGTGTCACCGTTTCGAAGTCCGCCTATACTGGGGAACGATGGGGATCGGCCGTCTTTATTGACATCTTGCAAAACCTGGAAGCGTGCCGGATCCTCTCCCCCCTCTCCGCTGTTGCTCTTCCCGCCGATGCGATTCATTGCTACCGCCAAGACTTCATGAGCCTCCCTGGCGAGAGCTCCCAAACTCATTCCTCCGGTGCAAAACCTACTGCACAAGCTCTCCACACTCTCTACTTGGTCTAAAGGCAGTGGAGTTGGAGCAGCTTTAAGTTCTAGCATGTCCCGCAACGCTGTTACAGGACGATTACTCAGGAGTGTGTTGTAAGTGGAAAAATGATCATATCCGGGCCCGATCTTTACAGCAGCATGCAGAGCTTTGGCCATCTCTGGACTATTGAGATGAAATTCACCCCCTGCGCGGTACTGCACAAAGCCCATGAATTCTAGCTTGTTACAGCTGAGTTCAGGAAAAGCCTTAGCATGTAAAGCAAGCGTTTCGCAAGCTAATTCTGCAAGGGTCATGCC
Organism: Synechococcus sp. M16CYN; assembly: GCF_040371545.1. Classification (NCBI taxonomy): domain Bacteria; kingdom Bacillati; phylum Cyanobacteriota; class Cyanophyceae; order Synechococcales; family Synechococcaceae; genus Synechococcus; species Synechococcus sp. M16CYN. The sequence continues at coordinate 929,378 of NZ_AP029048.1, read as the reverse complement.
CGCAACACGACTGGTAGTGCCAGCAAAAGCAGTTTCAATCACATCAGCGCCAAGGCCGATTGCCTCAAAGATTTGCGCACCGTGATAGCTAGCTAGCAATGATATACCTATTTTTGAAAGAATCTTACGTAAGCCGTTCTCCAATGAGATGCGAACGTTTTCTTGGGCTTGGCTTGCATCGATAGCAGAGAGTTTGCCTAGTTCAATCCGCTTCTGCGTTTTGGGGTGCGCCAGCCAATGTCTTGTCGTCTCCCATGTGAGCCAAGGACAAACGGCACTGGCACCATAACCAATAAGACAAGCGACATGATGCGTACTCCAGCATTGGGCTGTATCGGTTACAAGGGAGCAACGCAGACGGAGTTTTTGGCGAAGCAAGTGATGATGTACCGCCCCAATCGCTAACAACGCCGGTATCGTTGCCGTAGCAGAAGTAAGTTCTGCGAATTGGCCATCGATTCCGATTCGGTCAGAGAGCACCAATACTTGTGCTCCATCGCGTACTAGCTGCTCAGCGTTCCAACAGAGAGCCTTTAAGACACTCGTCAACCCATTGACACAGGATTCAACGGCCACTTGAGTTGACAACATCTTAACCGGAAGGCCTTGTCGAGGAAGAGCATCTAATTCAGACTCATTAAGCAATGGGCTACGCAGATGAATCATGGCAGCAGCTTTTGCTTGGGGCCTCAGGGCGGGGCGACGCTCGCCTAAATGCATCTCTAAACTCATCACCAACTTCTCTCGAAGTGGATCAATAGGCGGATTAGTGACCTGCGCGAAGCGCTGCTTAAAGTAGTCATACAGCAGATGTGGCTTGTCAGACAGCACCGCCAGAGGGATGTCGTCCCCCATGCAATAGGTCGGTTCCTTGCCAAATCCAGCCATATCACCAATTACAAGATCAAGGTCTTCGGCAGTGAATCCCATTGCCGTTTGCAAGCGCAGCAGATAAAGCTCACCGATGCGACGCTCCTGAATCCAAGGCTGTGATTTGAGGGATGAGCGATACTGGCGTAACCACTTATCGTAGGGAAAGCGCGAGGCCGCGTCTTCTTTGACGGCCCAATTGTCGAGCAGCTGGCCTATCTCTAAATCCACGGCAACCATCTGCCCAGGACCCAGGCGACCTTTCTGAACAACAGTCTTGTCACTAAGATCGACTACACCCGTTTCAGAACCCATGATTACGAATCCATCACTGGTGGTGCACCAACGAGCCGGCCGTAAACCATTACGATCCAATGCTGCACCAATTCGTTTGCCGTCAGCAAATACCAAGAGGGCTGGGCCATCCCAGGGTTCCTGAATTCCAGCATTGAATTCATACATGGCCATCACGCCAGGACGATTCTCAAGATCCGGTTGGTTCCGGAATGCCTCTGGAACCAAAGTGATTAGGCTGTCCGTAATGGATCGGCCACTACGAACCATCAGTTCCAATATCGCGTCTAGATTAGCCGAGTCGCTGAAAGCCGGATTGACTACAGGGATGAGATCGCTGGAGTGTTCACCCCAAACATCGTCTAAGCCAGCCTCAGCAGCCTTGGCCCAGTTAAGGTTGCCCAGAAGTGTATTAATTTCGCCATTATGACTCAGCAGACGCATTGGCTGAGCCAATTGCCAGCGTGGCAGGGTATTAGTACTGAAGCGTCGGTGGTATACAGCAAAGCTGACTTCGAAGCGCGGATCCCGCAAATCGGCGTAGTATTGCGGTAGCACTTCTGAACGCACCATGGCCTTGTAAACAACGGTGCGACCACTCAAGGAAGTCACATAAAAATCACTTGCTTGCCTAAGACCTAGTTCATCGCGTACACGAGCTTCTACACGTCTTCTAAGACGTAAAAGAAGCGCTTCAAGGGTGTCGCCTACTGCAGTTCCTCCTAGCAGCCATTGTTCAATAGAGGGATCCGTCCGCTGTGCCAACGTCCCCAAAACGTTTTGATCAACAGGGACTTCGCGCCAACCGAGTGGGCTTAGTCCCAAGATTATTGCTTCGGCGTCACAGACCCGACGCACTGCGGCTCGACAAGTTGGATCGGTGGGCATAAACATCATGCCAAGACCCTTGGCCTCATCCGCCTCAGGCCAGATTGCCCTTAGATAAGTCCAAGGGATCCCGCATAAGATACCCGCTCCATCGCCGGAATCACCATCACCACCACAGCCACCACGATGCTCCATACAACCCAGTCCGCGCAGGGCCTGCTGCAAGACCCAATGGCTGGCTTCCCCTGAAAGCTGAGCAAGAAAACCAACACCACAGGCGTCTTTCTCACCGCCAATGATATTGGGGGCAACACTGTCCCTGTAAGGCCAAGCTGTGGAGCGGATGGCTTCAGACATAAACATCAACCAGACGAAATGCATGGACTGCAGTGACTTCTCCTGCAGAAACCAACACGTTTGGCGATCCTAGGCAGACGGCACACCGCGCCCAGCAACAGCAATGCTTTATATACACTGCTGCCCAGGCCCCTTTGCAAATGCGCTTAGCAAGCCTGGCAAAAGAGACAGCTAGCATTTGGTCGCAATCGGTAGGTGCGAACAATTGACACGACTTAAAGACTGTAAACGGTTGAGATCAACCAAATTCAACATCTAGGTGTCTCTTGAACTTTTGGAGGCATTTAGCCGTAAAGCCTGAGCATACTTTAGTGCTTGGTAGTAATGAACTGAAAATGCTCTAAATAGGCTGTAGCCTTGTGAAGTTTGATTGTGTGTCCCCCCTCAACAATGAAATCAAACGTGAGGGGGTCATCAGACTGACTGATGCCGATGCCTTCCTTCAGGTGGCGCCAACCTCTGCGGATAACTTAAAACAAGTTCCGTCAAACAGGGAAAGCTGTTGAGGTTTTACAGCTAAGCCACCTATCACTTACACAACCTGAGTCTGGCCAAACCGTAGCAATCGTTTCTCGACAGTATCGAGATGTGGTGCTTTGAACTAATGGCGCGTGCAAAGGCTGATTACATGAGGGGCATGATAACTAACTTCGAAGCCAAACCGCTTGAACTACACTTGTAGGCTGTTGAACAGTTTAACGAAGTCAACTTAGGTAGCCATGTGAAACCTGGGTTTTGTTTTAGAGCAACTAGGTCCGCTAAAGTGCCGAGATAACTTCATGGACTCTAACTGTAGCGGTGGAGGACCGCTTGAAACGGCTTCAACGGCCGAGTAACTCAGCTTCCGAGATGCAATGGACATGGGCCATAGCAGTTCTGCGATCCTGTTGATGGCAAATCAGCATTGTGACCAAGGAAAGCAGCAAATTTTAAATATTCACAACGACTCTAAGCCTTTTTGGATCGTAGACACTTGCGAGAGTAGTGACTGCTTGTCTCACTGAGAATGGCTGTCAATCTGCGTTTAACGGCAGCAGCATCTGCCGAACTAGGGCGCCAGGCTGCAGTAGCTGGTACTCCAGGACTAATGCACCTAGATGTTATTCCAGGGGAGTGCGCCCAGCACATTATCCGAATCCAACCCGGTCGTCTTGCTGGGATCGCGATTGCGCGATCCAACGGTGTCACCTTGTATGCACCAAAAGAACAGCAAGTCATCCTCAAAAACCTATGCCTTGATTATCGGGGCGACCTTAGCGGTGGTGGTTTTTTAATCCGCACTTCTGAGGGAGTTGAACCCTGCGCTTGCGGAGGAGCATTTAGTCGCCAATGACGATTGTGCTGCCGCCCGGTATCCTGTTGGATTATCGAAAATCAGGTCGGGGTGTCCGACCGTACATCGACTCTCGATGCCAACTATTCAACAGCTAATCCGCACAGAGCGTTCACGTCTCAAAGTCAAAACAAAGTCACCGGCTTTGAAGGCTTGCCCCGAGCGGCGGGGAGTGTGCACTCGTGTCTACACCTCTACCCCGAAAAAACCAAACTCGGCACTTCGCAAGGTTGCTCGTGTGCGGCTCACTTCTGGTTTTGAAGTGACTGCTTACATCGGCGGCATCGGACACAACCTTCAAGAGCATTCTGTTGTGCTGATTAGGGGAGGACGTGTTAAGGACTTGCCAGGTGTGCGTTACCACATCATTCGCGGTAGCCTTGACACGGCCGGAGTGAAAGATCGGCGACAATCTCGCTCTAAATATGGTGCCAAGTCTCCTAAGGAATAATCTATGATCACCCCGAAGTTTTATTTTCTCACGACCACAATGTTCTCACTTTAGGATCTCCCTTTTATGTCACGTCGCAACGCTGCTGAAAAGCGCCCAATCCTTCCTGATCCGCAGTTCAACAGTCGACTCGCCACAATGATGGTCGCCCGATTAATTCGGCACGGCAAGAAATCAACTGCTCAACGCATCCTTTCTGATGCCTTCAGTTTAATCAACGAGCGAACCGGTGGCGATCCTTTGGAATTATTCGAGACAGCAGTCAAAAAGACCACCCCTTTGGTTGAAGTTCGCGCTCGTCGTGTTGGCGGCGCCACTTATCAAGTACCCATGGAAGTGCGCCAAGAGCGTGGTACTGCCATGGCTCTCCGCTGGCTCGTAAGTTTTTCACGTGCTCGTAATGGCCGCAGCATGGCTCAAAAGCTTGCTGGCGAACTGATGGATGCAGCAAACGAGGTTGGCAATGCTGTTCGTAAGCGCGAAGAAACCCATAAAATGGCTGAAGCCAACAAAGCTTTCGCTCACTACCGTTACTAGGCCCTATCTACTAGACGAGATAAACGATTGTTCATGCCTGACTTGTAGAGTCGCTCCCGCCTTTTCACGCTTCACCCCCGGAGTATTCCTGTGGCCCGCGCCTTTCCCCTGGAACGCGTCAGAAACATTGGTATCGCCGCTCATATTGATGCGGGTAAGACCACTACGACGGAACGAATTCTGTTTTACTCAGGTGTGGTTCACAAAATCGGCGAGGTGCATGATGGCGCCGCGGTGACTGACTGGATGGCCCAAGAGCGAGAACGAGGTATCACCATTACTGCCGCGGCTATTTCCACAAGCTGGAAGGACCATCGCGTCAATATCATCGACACGCCTGGGCACGTCGATTTCACCATTGAGGTTGAACGTTCTATGCGCGTTCTTGATGGTGTAATTGCCGTATTCTGTGCCGTTGGTGGTGTCCAGCCCCAATCGGAAACGGTCTGGAGGCAAGCTGACCGCTATTCCGTCCCTCGGATGGTGTTCGTGAACAAGATGGATCGCACGGGTGCCGACTTCCTTAAGGTTCATGGTCAAATTAGGGATCGACTCAAAGCCAATGCCGTCCCCATTCAACTTCCGATCGGTGCCGAAGGCGAACTGAGCGGCATTATCGATCTCGTCGAGAACAAGGCACATATCTACAAAGACGATCTTGGTCAGGACATCGAAGTCACCGATGTCCCCACTGGTATGAAGGATCAGGTCGAAAGATGGCGAGCCGTTCTGATGGAGGCAGTAGCCGAAACTGACGAAGCTCTCATAGAGCAGTTCCTTGAAACCGGCGAGCTCTCTAGTAACGATCTCAAGCAAGGTATTCGAGCAGGCGTTTTAAAGCATGGTTTCGTACCATTACTTTGCGGCTCTGCGTTCAAAAACAAAGGTGTTCAGCTAGTACTTGACGCTGTTGTTGATTACCTCCCTGCGCCTATTGACGTTCCTCCTATTCAGGGTGTCCTTCCTGATCGCAGCGAAGCTGTTCGCTCTTCTGACGATAAAGCGCCTTTCAGCGCCCTGGCTTTCAAAGTCATGACTGATCCTTACGGCAAGCTCACATTCATTAGAATGTATTCCGGTCTTCTAGAAAAGGGCAGCTATGTATTGAACTCCACCAAAGGAGTGAAGGAGCGCATCTCCCGCTTGGTGGTGTTGAAAGCAGACGATCGCGAAGAGGTTGATCAACTCCAGGCTGGCGATCTAGGTGCCGTGCTTGGCCTAAAAAGCACCACAACCGGTGACACTCTATGCGCCACCAATGACCCCATTGTTCTTGAGACACTCTTCGTGCCTGAACCAGTGATCTCGGTGGCAGTTGAGCCTAAAACCAAGGGTGATATGGAGAAACTGTCCAAGGCCTTGATTTCGCTTGCGGAAGAGGACCCCACGTTTCGTGTCCATACAGATAATGAAACAGGCCAGACCGTGATTGCTGGCATGGGTGAGCTTCATCTTGAAATCCTGGTGGACAGGATGTTGCGCGAATTTAAAGTTGAAGCCAACATCGGTGCCCCACAAGTCTCGTACCGTGAGACGATTCGCGGTTCCTCAAAGGGTGAAGGAAAATTCTCCCGACAGACTGGAGGCAAGGGCCAATACGGTCACGTCGTAATTGAGATGGAGCCAGGTGAGCCTGAATCCGGCTTCGTGTTTGTGAATAAAATTGTTGGCGGCGTTGTTCCAAAAGAGTTTATCAAGCCCTCAGAGCAAGGCATGAAAGAAACCTGCGAGTCCGGTGTTATCGCAGGTTTCCCTCTCATTGATGTGAAAGTCAGCATGGTCGATGGGTCATATCACGATGTGGACTCATCGGAAATGGCTTTTAAAATCGCAGCTTCTATGGCCTTTAAAGACGCGGTCAAGAAATGCAATCCAGTGCTGCTTGAGCCAATGATGAAGGTCGAGGTCGAAGTCCCCGAGGACTTTCTCGGGTCGATCATAGGAGACCTATCTTCCCGTCGAGGACAGGTTGAAGGTCAGGCTATTGATGATGGCACTTCAAAAGTCTCTTCCAAGGTTCCTCTAGCTGAAATGTTCGGCTATGCCACCGAACTCCGATCCATGACTCAGGGTCGGGGTATTTTCTCGATGGAATTCAGCCACTATGAGGATGTTCCTCGCAATGTGGCCGAAGCCGTCATCTCTAAGAATCAGGGCAATTCCTGATCTCTACACTCCCCTAATCTCACCCTTGATTCTTTAAAATCAAATGGCACGCGAGAAGTTCGAAAGGAACAAGCCCCATGTTAACATCGGCACCATCGGCCATGTTGACCACGGTAAAACCACCCTTACAGCAGCAATAACCAATGTGCTCGCTAAAAAAGGGCAGGCTCAAGTTCAGAATTACACAGATATTGATGGTGCTCCAGAGGAGCGTGAGCGCGGTATCACCATCAATACCGCACACGTTGAATATGAGACAGATAGCCGTCACTACGCTCACGTGGACTGCCCTGGTCACGCTGATTATGTGAAAAATATGATCACTGGCGCTGCCCAAATGGATGGTGCAATCCTAGTTTGCTCCGCTACGGACGGCCCTATGGCACAAACCAAAGAGCATATCCTTCTGGCCAAGCAGGTTGGCGTTCCTGCTCTTGTTGTTGCACTAAATAAATGCGATGTGGTTGATGACGAAGAGATTATCGAATTGGTAGAAATGGAGATTCGTGAGCTGTTGTCTAGCTACGATTTCCCTGGCGACGACATTCCAGTTGTTCAAGTCTCAGGTCTGAAAGCAATTGAAGGAGAAGCTGAATGGGAAGCCAAGATTGAAGAGTTGATGGCTGCTGTTGATTCTAATATCCCTGAACCTGAGCGTGAAATTGACAAGCCATTTTTGATGGCTGTTGAAGATGTTTTCTCTATCACTGGCCGTGGCACCGTAGCTACCGGGCGGATCGAACGTGGCGTTGTCAAGGTTGGTGAGGAAGTCGAAGTTGTGGGAATCCGCAAGCCTCGTAAAACCACAGTTACCGGCGTAGAGATGTTCCGCAAATTGCTCGACGAAGGGATGGCAGGAGACAACGTCGGTTTGCTGCTGCGTGGCATGCAGAAAGAAGATATTGAACGTGGCATGGTGCTAGTGAAGCCTGGCTCCATCACACCTCACACCAAATTCGAAGGTCAAGTATATGTTTTAAAGAAGGAAGAAGGCGGCCGTCATACTCCCTTTTTTGCTGGCTACCGGCCGCAGTTTTACATTCGCACGACGGATGTTACCGGCCAAATCACCGCCTTTACTTCCGAAGACGGCTCTAACGTGGAAATGGTGATGCCTGGTGACAACATCCAAATGACCGGTGAACTAATCTGCCCTGTGGCCATGGAAATGGGCATGCGCTTCGCTATTCGTGAAGGTGGTCGCACTATTGGTGCCGGCGTGGTCTCCAAGATAATCGAGTAATTAGCAACTGTTTTCACCTTCATATGAGGACGGCGATGGTGAGGCTTCAGTCTCCCATCGCCTAGGTTGGGTTTGAACTTTGACAATCGCATGCAGGCCTCCTACTGGCCCTTATCACCATTTCCAGTTCTCCTATGTCTACTGCAATCGCTCAGCAGAAAATCCGTATTCGATTGAAAGCGTTTGACCGTCGAATGCTCGATTTGTCTTGCGACAAAATTATCGAAACGGCTGATACCACGGCTGCATCTGCCATTGGGCCGATCCCCCTCCCCACAAAGCGTAAAATCTACTGCGTTCTTCGCTCTCCCCATGTAGACAAAGATTCTCGAGAGCACTTTGAGACTAGAACCCACTGTCGAATAATTGACATATATAGCCCGTCAACAAAAACCATCGATGCTCTAATGAAACTTGATCTCCCTAGTGGTGTTGACATCGAGGTGAAGCTCTGATCCCATCGATCGGAACAGTCTTTTCCTAAGATCAGGAAACCTTCAACACGGCGTCCGTGTCCGATTATTCCGTTAGGGAACTTCCTCTGTTCCCGTTGCCGGACGTTGTGTTATTCCCGCAACAACTCTTACCACTCCATATTTTCGAATCACGCTACCGAATGTTGCTCCGGTCCGTGTTGGAGGCTGATAGGCGTTTCGGCGTTATCCGAGTTGACCCTGAAACTGGTTATACAGCTGACGTGGGGTGCTGTGCCGAAGTGCTGCAACATCAGACCAGTGACGATGGTCGCAGTTACATAGTGACCATCGGACAGCAGCGCTTTCGACTTCTCAATACCACGCGGGAAACGCCTTACCGAATGGCGATGGTTAGTTGGATTGAAGATGAGCCGGTGATAAACCAAGAAAGGTTAATGGGATTAAAAGATCAAGTAAGCGGGGCCTTAAAAGATGTAGTAGCGCTTACAGCGAAACTACAAGGTCGCCATGTCGAACTTCCAGCAGATCTGCCAGATCTACCCCGAGAACTCTCCTTCTGGATTGGTGCCCATTTGGACAATCGCGCCGCTGCTGAGCAGCAGACTCTTCTTGAACTCACCGACACCCATGATCGACTTTATCGGCAATTTGAAATGTTGGATCACACGCGCCGACAATTGGCTGCTCGCACTGTTCTGATGGATCTGAAATAATGCTGATTTTTCTGTTTTTGCTAACCGGTATCGCTGTAACTTTTACGTTTTTGTTATGGATCCAAGGTGATCGTCGTTATCAATCATCTGAAAGTGTTGCTGCTGCTTACGATGCCTGGACTAATGACCGTCTTCTAGAACGCCTTTGGGGAGATCACGTGCACCTGGGTCATTACGGAAATCCGCCAAGGTACAGCGACTTCCGTGAGGCGAAAGTGTCTTTCGTCCATGAACTAGTGCAGTGGAGTGGTCTCAATCAGCTCCCCACTGGATCCAAGGTTCTGGATGTAGGATGCGGCATTGGTGGCAGTGCTCGCATCCTAGCTCGTGACTACAATTTTAACGTTGTTGGTATCAGTATCAGTCCTGCTCAAGTTACTCGAGCCATAGAGCTAACACCCCATGATTTAAATTGTTGCTTCCATGTGATGGATGCACTCAGCCTACGGTTGCCAGATCAAAGCTTCGACGCCGTTTGGAGCGTGGAAGCAGGTCCCCATATGCCAAATAAGCAGCGATACGCAGATGAACTCTTAAGAGTCTTAAAACCTGGGGGTCTGCTTGCAGTAGCGGACTGGAATCGCCGTGATCCATCGGATGGCGCCATGAGTAAAATAGAGCGTATTGTGATGCGTCAACTACTCAATCAATGGTCCCATCCAGAATTTGCCAGCATCGCTAGCTTCCGGCACAATCTGGAAAATAGCCACTATGCCCAGGGAGGTCTCCGTACCGATGACTGGAGTAGAGCAACCCTTCCATCTTGGATAGATTCCATTGTAGAAGGTCTACGGCGTCCTGGCGCAATTCTTGATATTGGTCCTAAAGCTGTAATTCAGGGGTTAAGGGAAACCCCAACACTTCTCTTGATGCACTGGGCCTTCGCTACAGGCTTGATGCAGTTCGGAGTTTTTAAGTTTGATCGCCAATGAATTCCGTGCTGGGATAAGCCCCAAAGTGAACTAAGTGCTTGCAGAGTGGCTCGAGCTGTTTGACCAGCTCAGGCAGAGCTTCAATCCGGTCACTAGGTAGATCAACATCCACAAAAAATACATACTCGCCAAGCGCCCGCTTAGAAGGACGTGACTCAATTCGGCTCATATTGAGGCCTCCTTTCGCTATACAGGTTAAGATTTCTACTAAAGCGCCTGGAACATTTTGATGAAGCGAAAAAGCCAAGCTCGCTAAAGCTCCTTTATTTTGACGATCATTACGCCTCAATAGCAGGAAGCGTGTGCAATTACCGGCCACATCGTTTACGGGAAATGCTAGTTCTTTTAAGCCATTCTCAATCCCTGCAGCTTGTGAAGCAATTGCCGCTCGAAAATGACTGCCCACCACCATTTGTGCAGCTTCGGCCGTTGACGATGTGGGAAGCTGCAACGCTCGCGGCAAATGGGTCGCCAACCAGCCACTGCACTGGGCTAACGCCTGAGGATGGGATAGCACTTCGGTGATATTTGATACATTTCCCTGACTTAGTAGAGCATGACGAATGGGAATCACCAAAGCGCGACTAATGCAGAGATCGCGATGGGACCATAATGCATCCAACGTGGCAGTCACGCCACCCTCAACAGAATTCTCAATGGGCACCACGGCTGCATCACATTGCGTTCTCGTCAACTTTTCAACAACCGCATGCAAGCCAGCACAAGGGACTAATTCGACGTCACCCATCGCCTCCAATTCCACCAAAGCTCGGGCAGCTTGCTCTCCATAAGTCCCTGTGGGACCGAGGTAAGCGAGACGTATGAGCATGAAAAGTCGGGCCGTATGGACTGGATAGGATCATGCCGCGTTGGGTGATGGTATGCCTCTGGCCTTCGAAGCTAGTCAGAAGATGGACCTTCCCGTTCAATGCAATGCAGAACTACTGCCCGACTACCTGCAACAAGAGGAACGTGTGTTGAGAGCACTGCTGGATACGCGCCAATTAAGAAGAACCAAACTGGGGCATTACCGCTACCTCGTCACCAGCTTGCAGGTATTTCAATTGCAAGTGAAACCTGTTGTATCCCTCGAAATTGAAACCAAAGCCAACACTCTTGTGATGAAGGCAGTGGATTGCGAACTTGAGGGACTTAGTGGTGTAGATGACTTTCAGTTATCCTTGGAGTCACGTCTTACAAGTGATCACCGAGGGCTAAATGGGCATGCTCACCTTGCGGTAAGAGTTAGCCAGCCTCAGCTGCTACGTTTAATCCCCCGCTATGTTCTGGAATCCACAGGTGAATCGATTCTTAATGGGATCTTGATCGGGATAAAATCACGAGTTGGCAAGCAACTCATCAACGACTTTAACCACTGGTGTACAACACTCAAATTCGAACCATCAAGCCAATAAACGTCTGAGAAAACTATTTCGATGCAAGGAGGTGGGACCTAGATCCAGCAGCGCTTTTCGGTGCAATGCTGTTCCATACCCCACATTTCGTTCCAAGCTATACCCTGGAAACCGCAAAGCCAAACGACGAATCAGAGCATCACGAACCTCTTTCGCCAGCACGCTGGCAGCAGCTATAGCGGCTGAGTAACTATCTCCAGCTACTAGCACCTGTTGTGGACCATTCCAGAGGCGGAGGCGGAGTTTACCATCAACGAGAACAAGATTTGGGGATTGTGGTAGCTTTTGAAGAGCCCTAAGCATTGCTTGTTCTGTAGCACCTCTGATTCCCAGGACATCGATTTCACCAGCAGAGGCTTGTCCAAGTCCCCACGCTTTGCTCTCTTGTCGAATGACCGGTACGAGTTCTGAGCGTTGCTTAGCGGACAGTTTTTTGCTGTCGTTAAGGCCAGCTTGCCAGAGCTGTTGCTCCGCTAGCTTGTCTAGCACTACAACAGCAGCAAACACTGGGCCGAACAAGCAACCGCGACCGACTTCGTCGATCCCTGCTATCAAAAGACTGTTAGAAACTCTCTGCAATTTAGTCACTTACTTCGCTAGATGTTGGCGCAGAGGAGCGCCGGCGCCGGCGGCGCGACTCTTCAACCTCATCCTCTGATTGAGTTGGTTCGAATAGAGCGGTGGGCCCTGGATCTGAAGTAACCTCCACTGCGGCAACACTTTCCGATGAGATACCGTCTACCATTAATGAAGCAGAATCGTTTCTCTGATCGATGGCGCCTAATGTAGTAGCTAACTGAGCAGGCATGGCTTCTGACAAAGTTATGCCGACACGTGTGCCAGTTCGATTACCTGTTCCACCACGATTACCGCGTCGGCGGCGCCGTCCAGCACTAAGTGCTAGTTGCTGACGTGCCTCTTCAAGAATCTCTTGCTCATCCTCACCAGGAAGAACAGCGAGCACTAGAATCTCCTCCAATTCAGGTGGTTCCTCTAAAAGCAAGGTTGGATTAAGCCCAAGCCAGCTATACACCTTTTGTTGTTCCTCCGTCATTGGAACAAGGACTAGCTTTGGCTCTTGACGGCGAACTAGAACAGGCTCTTGAGTGCTATCCGTTGACTCTTCTGATACCTCAGAATTGATCACGGCGGCTTCAGCTGATAGTGCGCCACCACCATCTGCAGTGGTTCGGCCATGGCTACTGCGTCGACGACGACTGCTGCTAGCCGCAGTCTCTCCTGAAGAGATTGCCTCAGCCCTGGTAAAAGCTACCGAACGAACTAAACCAGTCGCCGTCGCTAAAGGTTGGAGCAGATCTTTTCCCGGTAAAACTGCCACATGACCAAGACCGCCACAACTTGGACAGACACGACCAAACAATTCATAAATGTTCTGTCCTTGACGCTTCCGGGTGAGCTCCACCAGGCCCAGCTCACTGAGTTGCGCAATTTGTGGACGGGCAGAGTCACTTCGAGTTGCCGTTGTGAAATACTCCAATAACTGAAGCTGATCACGACGGGAGTCCATATCAATGAAGTCAATGATGATTACTCCCCCAATATTGCGAAGTTTCAGTTGCCTCGCGATTTCAATCGCTGCCTCACAGTTAGTCCAGAGTACTGTTTCCCGTGCATTCGCTGACCGCGTAAATGAGCCAGAGTTTACGTCAATGACCGTGAGCGCTTCCGTAGGTTCAATGATCACATAGCCGCCCGAAGGAAGATCAACCCTCGGTTTCAATGCATCCCGAATAGCTGCATTAATCTTGTAATGCTCGAGCAGTTCGGTGAACTCGTCGTGAGCTTCAACTAAAACGTTGCTAACCTCAGATCCAAGGAAACTGCTGACTCTGGAGACAGATGCCGGATCATCAACTACGACACGAATAAGATCTGGACCCATATGATCGCGAAGGATACGATGAATAAAATCTTCATCACGATTTAATAAGACAGGAGGGGCTGCAGTTTCCGCCGCCTGTTGGATTGCGTCCCACTGACGTAAGAGGGCCTCAAGGTCATCAATTAGTAACTCTTCACTAATTCCATCCGCTTCGGTACGAATCAGAAGTCCAGCACCTGGTGGTTTTACCAGAACACCTAAGGCTCTTAGTCTGTTGCGCTCCGCTTCAGAATTAATACGACGTGAAATATTCACCCCAAGGCCGTGAGGTTGAAGAACCAGATACCGGCCAGGAAGAGCCAAATTCCCAGTAAGTCGCGGCCCCTTCGTACCTGTAGGCTCTTTCATCACTTGCACTAAAACCTTTTGGCAAGGCTCAAGCAATTCCGTGATACCAGCAGAACCTTTTTTTAGACGAAGGGGACCAAGATCCGTAACATGAATAAAACCGTTTTTTTCACTTTCTCCGATATTAACGAAAGCAGCGTCTATACCAGGGAGCACATTTTCAACTGTGCCTAAATAGACGTCACCAATCTGATATCGACCTTGAGCAACGATCAGTTCATCTACTCGCTCACCGGAGAGTACAGCCGCGATGCGCAGCTGTTCCGCGATGACAATTTGCTGGGGCATAAAAGAACAGGCTTGAGCCCATGCGAGACCTTAATCCGATCAGACGCCTACAGGTGTACTGCATCGGGGTGTTTGGTGAATTTAGAGGTCTTAAAAGACCGAAGCGACCTAGAGCCGAAACTCTTGTGAAAACAAGCCTGGAGTCCTAATCAAACCGCGACGCAAGTGCCGGGTCTCAACATCCAACTAGGTCAAACAAGACCGAAACAAGCAAACGCAGATTGTGCGTCGCCTATCCCCGGTCACCATAACACTAAGCAAGTTCCAAACGATCCCTACACAAGGCGTGAATGACGAGAGGGGTGCGCAGCTGTTCCTCCAGCCAGTGTTGAATTTGCGACGGTCGGAGACTTCTTCCCATCCCATCTACTTTTGCTTCTAGGCGCAAACGCAACCGAGGTCCTTCTGGATTAGACAAAATGTCTAACCTGCGTAAGGCCGGCCGACAATCTCTCTGCCGAGACCTACCTTTCTTATCTGTGTCGTGCCAAATAAGCTTATCCGCTGCCAAAAGAGTAGCGATTGCTATGGACCAATTTATAGTCATTCCGCTTTTCAGTGTTAAATCAAAACTCCAAACAGATGCACGGACTTGCTGTGACAGACTCGGACCACTGATGGGCACCTCAAGCACAGATAATAGAGAGAGACCTTCTGGCAGCAGTGGTCGCAAACGTTCCTTCAGTTGAGCAGGTGCAAGGGATTCCGTAAATTCTAAATCCATCCATTCACCACCAGCTTCGACTCCTAATGGAAGAGCCAGGGCGATTTGGATTCTGGGTAAAGGATGAAAACCACCGGTAAAACTGATAGGGAGGCCGCTACGTCTCAGGATTCGCTCTAGCGTACGTATAAGATCAAGGTGGCTCAGCAGCGCCATCGGGCCTGTTTTAGTGAACTGAATCCGCAAACGACAGATCCGACTATTAAGTGGAGCTTGCCTCGGGACCTGCCTCGGAACCTCAGGAGGGGACACCACCACATTGTGACCAAATTCGGATCCACAAACTCCGCAACTGCTGCAACCTTCAAAAGAACAATCAGGAACAATGGTTGCAGTCAAAGCCCGGCGCAAATCTTCCAAAAGCCATGTCTTATCGACACCGGTATCGATATGGTCCCAGGGTAGGGGCTGACGACAAAAAGCCTCGAGATCCTCTTGATCTAATGCATTGACTGCACTCCAACTTCCAACTTCCAACTCTCGATATTTTCCATTCAACCCGGCGTCAGCGATCGCGCTCGTCCAAGCAGTGTAGGCGCGATCGAGCGCTTCAAACCAGGAATCCATTCCAGCCCCGGCGCGCCAAGCAGCCTCAATAACTGGAGCTAGCCGACGGTCGCCTCGGCCAACGAAATCCTCCATTGCAGAGAGGCGCACATCTGTGAAGTTGACCTTCAGTCCGCGTAGATGCTTGAAAGCTAGACGTAGAAGCTTTTGGCGCCGTCGAAACTCATCGCTCGATACGCTATGCCATTGAAATGGTGTGTGCGGTTTTGGCGTGAAGTTGCTAACAGTTACATTTAGATTGAGCCGTCCCAAATCCCGGCAACTCTGCTGCAGCATCGCGCAAGTTTTAGCAATCCCAAGAACATCAGAGTCCGTTTCTCCCGGCAACCCAATCATGAAATACAGCTTTATTTTTCGGTAACCGTTCTGCATAGCAATACGGATACCCTTCAAGAGGTCATCATCAGTCAACCCTTTATTGACGATATCTCGTAAGCGCTGGGTTCCTGCCTCTGGAGCGAAGGTGAGACCGGACCGTCTAGCCCCACCAAGAATATGAGCAATGTTGTGATCGAAACGATCTACACGCTGACTGGGCAGTTGCAAGCTAATGTTTTGGTCAATCAGGCGATTGCGTAATTCGACACCAACAGCAGGCAGAGCAAGATAATCACTACAACTCAGTGAAAGCAATGAAAAATCGCTGTAACCGGTTTGCTTAATACCAGCTTCCACTGCTTCGATGACAGCCTCAGGCTCTACATCCCGAGCTGGGCGAGTTAGCATGCCGGGCTGACAAAAACGGCAACCGCGGGTACAGCCTCGCCTAATCTCCACGGTGAGGCGGTCATGCACCGTTTCCACATACGGAACAAGCCCCGTAGCGTAATGAGGTATGGGAGTCGCCACTCGGCGCAGCACTCGCCTTGGCAGTTCAGAATACAGTGGCTGAAGTGAAACGCCGTCGGCTCCAGGGCCGTAAAGTGACGGAATGTACACCCCGGGAACCTGGGCTAGATCTCTCAGCAGTTGAGAGCGGCGCCAGCCTTTGGCTTTGGCTTGAGCAACTACCAAACCGATTTCTGGTAAGAGCTCTTCACCATCTCCTAAGGCTATAAAATCAAAAAACAGGGCATAAGGCTCAGGGTTACTCGTGGCGGTTGGACCACCTGCAAAAACCAACGGGATCGAAGCCGGATCATTCAACGGCAAATCACCGCGGTTTGATGCACGAATCGGAACCTGACTAAGGTCCAACATTTCAAGGATGTTGGTCACACCAAGCTCATAACTCAAGCTAAAACCAAGAATGTCGAACGCTAGCAATGGAAGTCGACTTTCCACCGCGAATAATGGCTGCTTTCGCTTTCGCAAGCGATCTATCAAATCCGCTGCTGGCAAATAGGCACGATCGCATAATTGCCCAGGAACAGCATTAAGAATCGAATAAAGAATGACATGCCCCAAATTACTAGAACCGACTTCGTAAATTTCTGGGTATGTAAGAGCCCAACGCACGGAAGCACTGTTCCAATTTCGTGGAACAACCCCTAACTCACACCCCATGTACCGGCCTGGTTTTTTGATGCCTTGACCGACTAGAGCATAAAAATCGACCGGCTGATCCACAGCAGATACGACCACAGAACGTGACTCGGCTTGTCAATAGATCCTAGTAGAGCTGCTGACAGGGCAGTATGTACTTACTAGAGACC
The DNA here is from genome assembly GCF_040371545.1 of Synechococcus sp. M16CYN. NCBI lineage: Bacteria > Bacillati > Cyanobacteriota > Cyanophyceae > Synechococcales > Synechococcaceae > Synechococcus > Synechococcus sp. M16CYN. The sequence goes on along the minus strand of NZ_AP029048.1, from coordinate 912,317 downwards.
GCCTACGACTCCGTGGTGAAAATCAACGATAATTATCTAAAACTCAAAGCGGGTTATCTATTTCCAGAGATCAATCGACGAGTCAAAGCATTCCGTTTCGCCAACCCCGATGCCGCTTTGATCAGACTTGGCATTGGTGACGTCACGGAGCCACTGCCTCCGGCCTGCCGTGAAGCAATGAAAAATGCCATTGACGATATGGGTACAGCAGAGGGTTTCCGCGGTTATGGACCAGAGCAGGGGTATGAGTGGCTACGCAAAGCGATCGCTGAACACGACTTCCAGTCCCGCGGCTGTGACGTGAATGCGGAAGAGATTTTCATATCCGATGGCTCTAAGTGTGACAGCAGCAATATCCTCGATATCTTTGGAGCAGGTAACCGAGTTGCAGTAACTGATCCGGTATATCCAGTGTACGTCGATAGTAACGTAATGGCCGGCCAAACCGGCAAAGCTGACTCTGAAGGTCGGTACGCTGGGCTCACCTACCTGCCGATCAGTGCCGATAACGATTTTGCGGCGGAGATTCCCAGTGAACCAGTAGACCTGATTTATCTCTGCTTTCCAAACAATCCTACTGGGGCTGTGGCTACCAAAGCACAACTCAAAACGTGGGTGGAATATGCGCGAGGTAATAACGCTTTGATTTTGTTCGATGCCGCTTATGAGGCTTTTATTCAAGACCCTGATTTACCTCATTCGATCTTCGAGGTCGAAGGTGCTCGGGAGTGCGCGATCGAATTCCGATCCTTTTCTAAAAATGCTGGATTTACTGGAACCCGCTGTGCTTTAACTGTTATTCCCAAGGGACTCACAGGAACCTGTGGCCAGGGAGAGCAGATAGAACTCTGGAGTTTATGGAACCGACGTCAAAGCACCAAATCAAATGGTGTTAGCTACATTGTTCAACGTGGAGCTGAAGCGGTCTATTCCGCAGCCGGCCAAGCTGAAGTGAAGGCTCTGGTTAGCTTTTATATGAAAAACGCCGCCATAATCCGCCATGGATTAAGTGTTTCCGGCTTTGAATTCTATGGTGGCCAGCACGCTCCGTATGTATGGATTAAAACTCCTAATGGCATAGATTCCTGGGGATTTTTTGACTACTTACTCAACACAATCAGTGTGGTGGGAACGCCAGGCATAGGATTCGGTGCAGCAGGCGAAGGTTATTTCCGTCTCTCTGCCTTCAACAGTCGTGAGAATGTGAATGAGACCATGGAAAGAATCAAATGTCTTTAGCTGAAATGGGATTTGATTTCCTATACATTTCAATAAGTGAACTCCTTATCCATGGCGGTGGAGACTCCCAAACGCAGTCCCGGGGGGGCTGCTGTTCTGGATAGAGCAATTGAACAAACCCGCAAACACTCCCCTCGTTACAAGGTGTTACTTCACAATGACCCAGTGAATAGCATGGAGTATGTGGTTGGCACTTTGCGTCAGGTAGTTCCTCAATTAAGTGAACAAGACGCCCTGGCCATCATGCTGGAGGCGCACAACACAGGAGTAGGCCTGGTTATCGTTTGTGACATTGAGCCCGCCGAATTTTACTGCGAAACCCTGAAATCCAAGGGTTTAACGAGTTCGATCGAACCGGAGGATTAAACTTGTTGCTAGCGCTTCTAAACAGCTTTCTACTGCTTCAGCCGCGCTATTTACCTTTACTCTTCATAATTCCGCTTCTTTACGGGCTGGGGTGGCTCATAGCCATCGCACTTGCCCCCTTTGGCTTGGCTTCCGGCAGCATCTCATTAACGGGTACGCTGCTTAGCTTTTTTATGTTCCTAGCTTTGATGCCGCGTTGGGTTGATCAGCGTTGGGGAGAAAAAGACTGCTGGATGACCCTGGGGATACGAAGACGCTATAGCGATCGACGACCGTCTCATCTCAGAGCCATGATGCGAGGATTGCTCATAGCCTTGGTGCTGCTGAGTGTGGTAACGATTCCAGCATTGCTGTGTGGTTGGGGAACGTGGTTGGGGATATGGAAGGTGTCAACAAGCATAAATGCCCTAATGCTCTGTCTCGGAGTAGGATTAGCGGAGGAACTAATCTTCCGTGCGTGGCTATGGGAAGAGCTAAAGCGCTTTATGGGGTCCTCAAGCGCTTTAATTAGCCAAGCTCTGGTATTTAGCATTGTGCATATACGATTTAACCTTGGCGCTACGTCAACACTCAAGCTGTTGATTAGCCTCTTTTTTTTGGGGATAGCGCTAGCTGCGCAGCGGTACTTGGATAACGGGTCGCTCTGGGGATGTATCGGTCTACATGGGGGCCTTGTCGGCGCTTGGTTCCTTTTGCAGAATGGCCTTTTGACGTTGTCTCCCAGAGCCCCTATATGGCTTGTTGGATCCTCGGAAAGCCACACAAACCCGCTCAGTGGCACGGTCGCGATCATAGCGTTTTCTCTTCTTATCTTATGGCAATGGAGAAGTATCAACCATGTCACTCTAAGTAACAGCGAAAGCTGATAGCTTGTTAAAAGAACAGATTAAACGTTGTAAAAAATGAGCTGTATAAAGAACAGGAGCGAAAGAGCAAAAATTGTTAGTTCAGATATCTAAAAGATAAAATTAGATTTTTGTACTTTAACCCAAGCTGAAATGACATAGAATAGTCACTAAATAAAAGCTAATCGGTTTTGATTACAAACGCAATTAGATTTGTGCAGGAAACGATCGACTGAAACTGAACTGCATTACTAGAAATCTTGCGGCAAGTTAATAACTTGACATTCCAGTAATCCGCGAAATATTAAGTAATTAAAATTAATGTAGGCTCCACAAGAACCGAAGAGATCGACCAAAGTATGCTCTAATCATTGCAATGAGTTACAAAAATTTTTGATGATGAAATCAACCTTAACAACTTAGCGAACCGCATCAGCTAGGGCAGGACGGCCAGTGACGGGAGCCCGCAATGCGTCTTGAAGGGAAACTGTGCCGTAGTCACGCTCAAGAAAAGCCATGACAGTGCGACCGAAATCGGTCGGATTGTGATCGAATGCCTCAAGACACACGCGACCTAACGCGCTACCCATTGGCTCAGGATTCCACAGCAATCTTCGAGCTGTCCAAGGCATCATACTCATAGGATTGTAGTTCGGCTTGATAAGCCCTTGATCGAACCCATACTGCTCGAGATGAGTATGGGGTTGCAAACCAATAAAGAAAATCGCAGGTTCAACACGATCAACTCCGAAAATCCTTTCAAGCTCCCTATGATACGTTACGGTTTGACTGATAGTTTCAGGCCGTTCATCAATCACATTAAACGAATAATTAACTGACACGTGGTCACGGAATCCTGCGGCCGCTAGCATCCTACAACTTTCAAGGACGGTGCGGAGGTTATATCCCATGCGCATTTTTCGTACAAGCTCTTGAGAACCTGAAGTAATACCGATTTCGAAATAGCTCATCCCCGTCTCCACCATTAAACGGGCTAATTCAGGATCAAGATTATCAGCACGTATATAAGCGGCCCAGCGGATATCCGTTAAACCTTCGGCTTTGATAGCACGAAGGAGTTCTTTTGCATCTTCGATGTAGCGACGAGCAGGAATGAACTGAGCATCAGTGAACCAGAAACCACGGACACCACGGTCGTACAGCTGCCGCATTTCACCTACAACTTCTTGAACTGGGTTGAGACGCACCCGCTTGCCTTCCACAACCGTATAGATGCAATAACAGCAGTTGTGGGGGCAACCACGCTTGGTCTGTACGCCTATATAAAAGTCACTGCCCTCCAGATACCAATCAAGTTGAGGCCAAATTGAAGATATATAAGAATAGTCACAGGCAGTTTTTGGATGACTCTTAGGCTGCTCATGAATTAGTCCGGGCCGAGGGGTTTCGCCAACAACAAAACATCGCTCGTCTTCAAGCGATTGGCCGGAAAGAAGCTTATCTAATAAAAGCTCTCCCTCACCCACAGACACAATAGTGCCCTTAGGTAGAGACTTACCTAACTGCTCATAAAATACGCTAACGGCTCCACCACCAAGCACGGCTCTTGCCTTGGGGATGTGGCGGCGGGCACGTTTCAGACCCTGACGTAGGAGACTTTGGTTACGATGCAACTCGCCATAGTGACTGGTCATCAAACGAAGCCCCCCCAGCGCGCCATGAAGACGCTTTAGGGGGTTGTGGGCATAAAAAACTTCGAGTGAATTTTGCAAGGGATTTCCACCACGACCATTGACCGGTGCATAAATCTGTATATCTCTCCAAGAAAACACCAGAAGCGTGGGGCGGAATTGATCTACAGTGATACGCAAAACACGCCTTACATCTAACGCCGGCAAAGCAGCAAGATCGAGTATGCGCTGTGGCATCTCGGGGAAGCACTTGTGCAAATGATCAGCCAAATAAACTGGGCCAATCGGGAAAATTGGATTGCAAGGAAGCCGTACCAACAGCACTCGCTCTTCTTGTAGAGACAATGACAATGCTGCGAAGTGCTGAAACCCTAACAAGCTCATCGGCTAGTAGAGCACGAAGCGGTTCTTGCAATTCGATTTACAAAGCGTATTGCCAAACAACGCAATATTGCTTTACAGTCGCCTTGGGCAGGGCTTCCTGTCCCTTCCCTAAACCGTCCTTTCGAGGACACTTCTTTCCGTTCTCATGACCACAACCATCCAGCAGCGCTCCAGCGCTTCTAGTTGGCAGTCTTTCTGTGAGTGGGTCACTTCCACCAATAACCGTCTGTATGTCGGTTGGTTTGGTGTACTGATGATCCCAACTCTGTTGGCTGCCACCATTTGTTTTGTCATCGCTTTTGTTGCCGCACCTCCGGTTGACATCGATGGCATCCGTGAGCCTGTCGCTGGCTCTTTGATGTACGGCAACAACATCATCTCCGGTGCTGTTGTTCCTTCCAGTAACGCCATCGGCCTGCACTTCTATCCCATTTGGGAAGCAGCCTCACTCGACGAGTGGCTGTACAACGGCGGTCCTTTCCAGCTCGTTGTTTTCCACTTCCTTATCGGCATTTACGCCTATATGGGACGTGAGTGGGAACTGTCCTACCGCTTGGGTATGCGCCCCTGGATCTGTGTTGCTTACAGCGCTCCTGTCGCTGCTGCTTCCGCAGTGTTCCTGGTCTACCCCTTCGGTCAGGGTTCATTCTCAGATGCAATGCCCCTGGGCATTTCTGGAACTTTCAACTACATGTTGGTGTTCCAAGCAGAGCACAACATTCTGATGCACCCCTTCCATATGTTGGGTGTTGCAGGTGTTTTCGGCGGTAGCTTGTTCTCCGCAATGCACGGATCACTGGTGACTTCCTCCTTGGTGCGTGAAACGACCGAAAGCGAGTCCCAGAACTACGGCTATAAATTCGGCCAAGAGGAAGAGACTTACAACATCGTTGCTGCTCACGGCTACTTCGGTCGTCTGATCTTCCAGTACGCATCTTTCAATAACAGCCGCAGCCTTCACTTCTTCCTGGCTGCTTGGCCCGTTGTTGGCATCTGGTTCACCGCTCTTGGCGTGTCAACCATGGCCTTCAACCTGAATGGTTTCAACTTCAACCAGTCCATTCTTGATGGTCAAGGTCGTCTCTTGAATACTTGGGCCGATGTGTTGAATCGTGCCGGTCTTGGCATGGAAGTAATGCACGAGCGCAACGCTCACAACTTCCCTCTGGATCTAGCAGCTGCCGAATCCACTCCTGTGGCTCTGCAGGCACCTGCAATTGGTTGATCTAAAGTCAATGTAGACAGCCCGGTTTCGATTAACCGAATCACCCGAAACCTCCCAAACCTCCGTCTTCTGACGGAGGTTTTTTTACTTTTCTACTCTGTTTCCTTTATCAATCTTTACCCTTGATTAATTCTTGTGATTAGACACTATAGTATCATAGAGACTTATGATTCACTTTTAGTTTAAGGCGTCTTTAAGATGGGACAATTAATGCATGAACGAACCTCTTCCTAGATTGCAAAACGATAGATTTTATGTGAACCTGATACAGTTATATTTTTATCTAAATCTTAATTATAAATACATAGCTATTTAGTTTTAACTGTCTTTTAAAAATCTTTAAAACCTTGATTTTTGATGAAACCTTCTTGATGCATGTTAGCTATAGAAAAGTATATTAAATAGTGTGTTATTTTAGATAATATTATAACAGCATTTTATGCTGTAATCAGCTTCTTATAAAATAAGAAGCTGATTACAAATCTATGTATAATTTTATTTAAAGATCTACTATTATTCTATCTAATAGCTTATTAATTAGATTAATAATAAGTTGAATACCATAAATATTTTTGTAAATGTAAATAGATTATGATTAATTCCAAATGCTATTAATCTAGATTTAAATTAATTGAGATTTCTATTAGATAATTTTGAATCAGTCAATATTAATTGATAGCAAAAGTCCACTGTTAGTTTTTTATTTTATTATCGTTGCTTCTAATGATATCCTGACATAAGTTTGTAATTAACATACTCATTGCTCTTGTTACTATTAGTTAATTTAATCTTTAGAGCGAGGTGAGATAATCTTATTATAATTCAAGCTTTTAATTTTCATATTTAGTACTGTTTTTTATTTTAGATACATTCTAATATAGAATAATATTAATGCTTATAGCTGTATCTATGTAATTAAGGTTAATTGACAATTATAGATTATAATAATTCTAATCAAGCATGTGGTAGCATATTTATGTTATTTATAACTATAAACATATGATTAAAATCATAAAATTATTAGAATGCTTGCTCTCAGTATGCTAATAGTAACATGCTATAACTCTTTAAAAATATGTCAATAATTAAAAATTATTAAATAATATAACTAGATTAAAATTTACCAGTGATATAATAGTAACTATTCTAATCCTTAAAACAGTTAAGATGCAGAAAAAAGTTTTTTATTTTTAAACACTGCTCAAATTCGTAAATATTACAACTTTACGGGAATAAAAGTACTTAACAAGAATACTAATAGTCGACATAAATATTAGTCAAAAAATTTAGGTATCGTAATCAAATTTCTATGAATATTAAACTGCGGAAAATTTTTTGTTTCTAGAGAGTTATTTTAATTATTTATTACATTTTTACTAACTAATTTCGACGGCCCACAATTACTGATGGTGTGTTGCCCAAGCTGCCAGGAAGTGCTGGTACAACCTCTGTTTTCCCATCCCATTTATCAAGAAAAAGCTTGAATAATACTTGGTCGTCTAAACTACGGTTCAGAGTATTGTATCGAATTGCCTCTTGCTCAGCGATTTTTACCTCCGTTTGGGCGCGCAAGAGCTGCTGCTCAGCAATTTGTTTCTGTTCAATTGCAGCGCGATATTCTTCCGCAATTTGTAGACCGGTTAGATCAAGTCCTCGGACTTCAACATAATCAAATTTGTTAAGCTCATCTGCTACAGTGCGCTCAACTATAGCAGATATATCGTTCCACTCCGTGGCAATTGTAACTAACTCATATTGAGAGAAAACTGATTTGAGAGCTTTCAAAAGCGAAGGTTGTATGATACGAGGGTAGATATCACGATCGTTGCCTGCGATTGTCCGATAAATGCGGCCAGCCTCATTAGGTCGAACCGCGTATTTCATAGTAGCCGTGGCTTCAATAACCTGAAGATCCTTTGTGAGCGTAGCAAATTCTTCCGGCCGAACTTGTGTACGTACATCGAAAGGATAAACTGATTGTAGAAGCGGTATTTTAAGATTCAGTCCAGGTAAACGAGAACCTCCACTCACTTTTCCTAGAGTTGTAACTACGGCGACTTTGCCAGCTGGAACAATAAATAAGGCTTGGCCGGCGAGTAAGACTGTAGTCAGCACAACCGCTACAAGCACAATTAGCGTGTTAGCAGGATCATTGATAGGTCGGGGAGTTTGGATCATCGGTGTATCTTTAAATCAAAAATGTTGAATTGTGTAGCCATGATCGTGCTGTCTTGATGAATTTGTAGTCGAACTGACGTTGTTTTTTCTTTTTTTAGAATTGTTTCTTTACAATTGAGTAATAATCATCATGTCTATGATAATAGCTTTGGTGAATCAGCAAGCATGATAATTGCCGCATGAACGAAGTAGCGTCATTTCTGGAATGATCAAATTTAGTTTCTTTACTTATTGTAACCGATCAATCACTTGACACAAGTGAAAATAAAATATAGACACAAATGGAAACTTAACAAATAGCTAGGTCCTAAAACTAAAGGTATTTAACTATTAAAGTGCTTATAACAGTTGATATATTTAGTCATAATTAAATTAATTGAATTTCAAGTATATAGATTTCTGCTCTCAGCATCTTTGGTCGTTAGGTTATAAAAAGTTAAATACTGATGATGTTTTTGTATAGAATTGCATTAGTATGTATTAATTAATAAGTATCTGTGAATCTAGTCTATAACCAAAGATTTCTTTTCTGCACTTTATGCCTAGTTTAGCAAATGAAAGATTCAACGTTGAGATAGGCAGTATGAAGCAAAAGTCTTCGATCAACGAGAAAAACTAAAAAATAACACTAAATATTAGAAACTTGCTTGATTTGGTTGAAATAGATTTTCCAGATGTGCTTACCGGTGCTAGGCCTAGAAAGATAATATATACATCTTAGGTTACCAGACTCTGTTTTTACCTAACTGTTAATCAAGATACTGAATTAAAAAAGCTTCTATCATTCTTCTAGTTACTTTTATAGATATAAACTCAGTGGTTATAATTTCTCCTCCTGAAATAAAGTGTATGAACAGAATAAAAATTTTATAAAATCGATAGTTTGGGTATCTAGTTCAGTTGTCAAGTCTATTGTAAATTAGAATTACATTAAATAAAGATAGTTTTTCTATCGAGCTGTATAGAAGTAGAAAAGCGTTTCCTATCAACTAGAAAAAAGATTTACACTGTTATTAAGTTAATTAGATCACTCAATACTATGTGCAGTACTATCCATGTCCCAAAATATTTGAGGAAACCGGACAATACAGCTTTATCGATTCTTAAGGCATGCCCAATAACCTTTCATTATGCTTCTGTATCGGCTTTGATGGAATGACTCTATAAAATTTTCATGACATTGGGTTGTTTCCTACTGTTTTTTATTTTGGGACTTATTGTAGCCATTACTTTCCAACTTAATCTATTAACTTGGTTTCTTGTATTATTAGCGATTATTGTGGCAGTGCGTTTGATTCGTCGTTAACTGAATCATATAGAGATTTTGCTGAGTTACTAGTAAGTTTCATGAGTTCATGCTTGGCAAAACTAGAAATAAATGACTTCACCTTTTGAAGCTATTGCATTTCTAGTTATCATTAAGTATAGTATTACTTTGCTACAAAGTAATAGATTGATTTATCCTTACCAAGATAAGATAAATAACTAGATCAATCCAGCAATAAATATCAGATTTACTAATATCTAATTTAGTAGAAGTTATGCTAACATCGCGAAAGGTTTCATTATTACACTGCTGCAGTGTCTTACTACTTCCCTTTGCTATAGCAATTTATATACCCATGTTAAAAAAGCTGCGAAGAAATATACATACCTTATTTTGATTGGCTGCAAATTAATCAATCATTCTAGGACTAACTACTGCAAACGCAAAGAAAAACTTCACCATCAAATATGTATCTTTGCATGATTGGACAAGCTGAAGGGGTGCACTGTAATAGTAGTGAGAGATGAAATAAGAATCGTCAACTGATTGATTGATATTCTGAGTATTATTTATGCAAAATTATTGATAGCATAATCATTAAGAAACAGTATAGGAAGACGTTATCAATAAGCTAATAATATGGTTTGTTATGCTACTTTTAGCATGTTGAAGTAGGTGCTAAGCTTCAAGCCTTATATTCTCATAAGGATTTATGCTACAAAGCCTCTTTACGCTGGTTTTTGCGGCGATCATGTGGGTTCAGGTGCCCCAGTGGCAAGACGATTGGTCAAAATGTGCTATAGATGTCCCAGACGTGAATTGTCATTGGTATGTGGTCGCCCCGGACAGTACCTTCGGTGAAGGTTTTGATTGGTCTATAGCGCCATGGTTTGATGTCAATGGTTTACGGGATGTAGCTAGTCTGAAAAATACTATGCAAAGCATCCATCAGAGAGCCCTAGCTGCTAGCAGCTAGGAGTCTTGGTTTATGTTAACTCTGCGTAAATACAATTTGAATTAATCAATCTAGATTTGAAGCTGTTACTGTGAGTATAATATACAAGGCATCAGGTCATTCAAAGTAATTAAAGTTGCTATGATGGATTTAGACTCTCGTCTTGAGGAATTAGGATTTTGCAAAAAAGAAGGGAAAGATGGCTCTATCAAGTATTTTCTCTATCTGAATGATGAAAGCAAGTTTTTCTGGACTCAGATCACTGTAACTCCCGTCAAAGATGCTTGGCAAGTGACATATTCGAGGTCAGAAAAACAAGTAGGTTTATGGAAAATACATAGCGTTGTTAAAAAAATAGACGTTCATGTGATTAGCAAAATTGAAACCATGATCGAGGAAATCTCTGAACAGAAGGTCAAAACTCCTGATTTATTAAGGCGAATATGTAGTAGCTAATCTTTTACTCTTCAGTTACTTAACTATCCTAGTAAATTACTTTATTTTGAGGTTAGCCATTAATATCAAAAAACACCATTAAGAATTCTCATCGAGTAAGATTTCTCTTTTCTAGTTATTAATCTCAAAAACCACTTTCACTTATCTAAATCTAACTGCATGCAACCCTAATCTTTGTTACGATAAACCGTGATAACATCTACTAAAAAGTGGTTGTGGATTAAACAAAATCCTCCTTACCTAAGAAACCGTTTCAATATCCAGTTCCACCTGATATGCAGGTGGGATTTTCGACTAGATAAGCCTCATAGCTTTTTGCTTATCTTAGCGTCTAGGACATAGATCTGTTGACAAAACTCATCATTGATTGGGCACCCTGTCTCAAATAACTACTTCTTTTTGCTGACAAGGGTTGTTTTTGGATTTAATGGGCAAGCCAAAGCTTGGAAAGGTTTATGACGCCCCTCAATGATCAAAGTACCCATTGGATGGGCATGAGCTGTGTGAACTTCCACTTGCGATGCTTTTCGACTAACTGCGTTCTAGAGAAGTCCGGTAACAAGATGCTATAAGCATTTGTACTCAATTTAACAATAAAAGTTTCAAGAAAAAACTGGATCCTATTAAGTCTTCTAATTTCTAAAAGTTTCTTCATCTTTGTATATATTCAATAAAAATTGATCACACTTTTAATATTATATTCTACTGAAGATAGCATTAATTATCAAAAAATGATAAAAATAAGCTTGAATAAAAAGATTCACCTTATGTTTATGCAGTCAATAATTTTAAACAAATTTATTATCTCTTATTTCAAGAATTTGATTCACTTATTAAGTGACCCAAATTTATACAATAAACTTTCCATTCTATTTAAGAAGTAATCTTTTAACTAGCAATAATTTTAAGATAAGAGTTTATTCCTTATTAATAAAAAATGGTATCATTCATTAGATGTTTAAGTTTGTATCTATTTTTTATAAAAATTTAACTATTAAATTTCTTATTCTTTTAATATTAAGACTATTCTGAGTTTTTGCTCAGTCAAATCTGCTAATTTATGAGAAGGTAAGATGATAGAGTTAGAGTTAGCAATGCCATTTGCTTATATAAGCTATCTTAGTGCAAATAGTTTGTTTTCTTACTAACTTTTGTTTTCAAAACTAATAACTAGGATAATTAGAATCGAACTTGTTGTCTTGTATAAGATTTATTACCATTATTAAAATGTTTTTAGTAATTTTACTTTACTCAATATTTTAAACTAATAAAAGATAGTTAATTAATATTGCTATATATGATTAATTATTTTTTCAATAAATGAATATTTTCTAAAATGTTAAAACTCCTCAACTACATTGCTAATTATAAAAATATTAATTTTTAAAAATTAATATAAAGTTTAAATCATTCTTAAATATTAACTTATGATCATCATATTTATATTTGTTTATTAATTAATAAATCTAGAAATGCAGACAAGAATCTCATAATAATTTATAGAAGTCATCGATAAGAACAAAAATTTAGATGGAAGTAATTAGAAGAAAGGTCAGTTAAGAAATCTCATTAGTTATTGAGAGATTTCCTGCTAAAACCAATAGGGGCAAACTGTTTCTCTCATAGGAAATTACTAGATATCAGTCACAGACTGCCTTTTGCCACAGTTCTTTCTGTTAAAAGATGGCGCCTGATTTGGACAAACTCGATTGGTGTCAACAACCGCTCACCCATCGTAACAATTGGTCAGTTGGCTTGGGACCCAACAGCTGCAAACAGAATGCATACTATCTGGCGTGTCTCATGTAGAAAGTCGTGGCGAATAAGCTTTCTTCAATCGCAGTGCTGTTGCACTTAGAAAGTACTTAGTAGCTTTGTGTCGTCTTGGCTTTGATTCCCCGCTGGAAATACATGACTGATGGCTCCAAGTCCATCATTAGGAATGCTGTCGTCTCTGCGTTGGTGATTTTCATCGGTTTAACAGTGTTCCGAGCTTTTTTTAATTGGATTGTTCTTGCCATGATCATCTGGGCAGGCTGGAAATTTCTGAACCGCAAGTAGGCTGCGATCGAATCTTATCGCCATAGTTATCGCTTTTGGTGTTTAAGCCGTGAGCGCTATCGCATGTTGAATAAGAGATACTCGCACATCTATTGCTGAAGGTATTAAGTCAGTCTCTGTAATTGCTGTAGCGATTTTTCGTTGGCACTGTCTTAATTATATCAAAAATACCTAGATTTCATGTAAACTAAGTGCCGGCCACTTATATCGCATTTTCTTTTAAAATATCCAGTACAAAATATATACAGAAAGCGAAATAAAATAGTAATTATTCCGTATTCAAAGCATATGAAGTCTGCATAAACTCAAGTCTCAAGGCATTTTTATCCTTTGTATTTATATTTGATAGTGTAGGCAAGACAATAGGGAATAGTAACGAGATTATCCATGCCTAAAGATTATTTCTGAGCTAAGCGGTTCAGTCTTGAATGCAACCTTTCGCTTTGCCCTGCTGCCTTCAGGCATGCGTCGGTCTTGAGACTGGCGATGCTGTTAGTGTTGTGGGCTCGCGATCGAGAGCGCATGCCACTCAAAAATCTGTTGTTCAACCTTCTGGATAATCGGCGCCAATAATTGATGAGTTGATTTTTAAGTCTCTCCAGCTGCAGCGTCAAGATCTCTGGAGGGGTTGACCTTGTCCATAAGGGCGCGGCATTTGGTATCTCGTGCTGTTTCCACCACTTGTAGAAATCGTGGCAGTCGTCTGGCTATGATTCCAGTGGTGCGGCGCCAATGATACGGAATCCTTCCTTGCCTTTAATCGATTCTGTTTCGCGATTGACCTTATAAACCAGTTAGCCTTCCTAATAAAATATACTAGAAAATTACAGCTATTTTGGTCAAAAACCAAATTTTTTTCAGTACATCCCACGATACTAAGCTGACTTCGGTAGGTCTGTCGTCGGTTTAGGTGTGCATGTGCACCTTATCATCTCGTCATTCTCGAAATCTTCGATGCCTGCGACAAGTCTTGCAGCGGCATCATTACCGCGCATGCTGCGGATTTGATCCAACTAGTCCTATTTCACCTGCTTCCACAGCCGCCTGAGTTTGTCGTGGGCAATTTGCCTGCTTCTAGTGTTAGCAACCCAGATGCAGAGCACTGTATTCAGCAACGCGGCATCTGAGGCCTAGCGCTGCTGGCTAGCGAAAAAATGATCAATTTGTCGGAATAAGGCGGATACGTCTTACCCATGTGCGTTACGTTAGATCAGCTTTTTGCCCAGTAATTCGCCTTTGAGTGCCGTTATCAACGTCTGCAGCGCTTTGGATATCAAATGCGCAGGACTGTAGGCATTAAGTCCATTTGGATCGGGCCACTTAAAGGTACTCTTCGTAACAGCATCGAAAATCCGTGCAGCTTCGGCGACCGCCTGCAATACCCTTACTGCTCCTGGTGGTGGCTTATAGCGTCTTATCACCCTACGCTTGGCGCCAGCGCCTTGAGGCTCATCTGGTCGCGGCGGTAATTCTGATGAAACAACCCGCAGGCGATCGCGTTTATGCTCGATGTTTTCCAGCCAGGTTGCCCGCGTTGTGGCCGAGAACGTCACTCTGATGAAATTCTGCATAACCTTGAAGGGTTTGCAAGAGTTCTGAGCGATCTCAACTGATGGAAACGATTCGCTTAAAAAAATTGCGGCAACCAGGAAAAACCCCAGATGCCGCAATGTGTCTGGCTACGCTCCCTGATGGATTCGAACCATCGACCGACTGCTTAGAAGGCAGTTGCTCTATCCAGCTGAGCTAAGGGAGCAACCTTCCTATTTTGGTAGCTCAAACCAGTTACCACGGGTAGATAGGGGCCGTTTGCTCCTAAGATTGGCAGTTGTGTAAGTAGCGGCATCAGATGGTACCGCGTCGTCTTAGTGACAGCGAGAGGCAGGAACTAGTAGGCCGTTATAAAGCAGGTGAGTCCACTGCTGCTCTCGCTGAGGAATTTGGTTGTAGTCCGAATACTGTGAGTCGCACAGTTAAATCGCTGTTGCCGCCTGAGGCCTATGCCGCTCTAAAAGCTAGTCGTCAAAAAAGCGGGGCTGTGAGTGCTTCAGCATCAGTCCATGTTGATATGGTGCCACCTCGTAGTGAAGTCCTAACAACCGCTATTGCTGCGAACTCAGACGACTCTGTTGTCCTTATCGACGCTGCCTCCGCCAATAAAACCGCGCCTATCATCTCCTCCGAAGAGCTTTCTTCGGAGGATCCCAGTGGCCTAGCGCTGAACGATGCCGATGATTTTGGTAAGGAACCCGAAGAGCAAAATTCAGAATATGAGGACCCGACTTTTTTTGAAGTTCCTACAGAGCTAGTACCTCTGATCGGGATTAACGAATTGAATAATCGCACTAAAACAGAAACTCGACCACTCAGTCCTGGGGTACTTCCTAACAGTGTTTATATGCTGGTAGACAAAGCGGTTGAGTTAGACGTCCGCCCCCTTAGGGATTTTCCTGAACTTAATCAGCTCGATGTTACTGATCAGGATCGACAGGGACTTTGTTTATTTTCCAATCCTCGAGCTGCTAAACGCCAGTGTAGCCGCAGTCAACGAGTTATCAAGGTACCCGATACCGGTGTATTTGAACGCACGAGCTCGTATCTCTTAAAACGAGGCATCACTCGCCTTGTAATAGAAGGTGCCCTAGTATCACTAGACGATTAATCAGGACTTATTGTTGGTGTCTTGCCCAGCGGGCATCAGGAAGGCAACGGTGCTTCCGCCACTTACAAATCCTAATATAACGGACATTCCTATAATAAATCCCGTTGGAAGTGGGACAGAGCGCATTTGACCAACCTGAAGTTGATGGCGATCTTGCAGGTTTTGAGCTCCCAAACAAAGCACAAGCAGTAGCGTTATGCTACCTCCAAAACTAATTGCCAATAATCGCAAGCGAAGGAGCAAAGGAGAAATCCGGGGGTTGTTCAGTCTGATGTTTCTTGATGCAATAAAGCGTAAAGTCGGCGTCGGGAGAGTCCTGTTTCGCGTGCCAGTTGGCGTGCCGCGTCACTGGCAGTCGTACCTTGCGCGATCAGGTTTCGAAGACTTTCTGTCAATTGTATATCACTCAGAGTTATTGCCGTGGTGATTGGTGCGCCTCCGAGAACCAAAGTAAATTCTCCTTGGGGATGTGTTTGTTGAAAATGATTAAGGGCTGCTTGCACCGTTGGACCCACCTGTTCCTCATGGCACTTTGTGAGTTCTCGTGCCACCTGCAAAGGACGTTCTGAACCGCAGTAAATACAAAGTTCCGACAGAAGTGTGATTAATCGATGTGGTGCTTCGTACAGCACAGTGGTACGTAGTTCACTGGCAATTTGTTCAAGACGTTGTCGACGTTCTTTGTTCTTTGTGGGTAGAAAACCTTCAAAACAAAAGCGTCCACTTGGGAGACCACTACTTACCAGAGCGGTGGTAGCTGCACACGGGCCAGGAACACAAAGCACGGCGTGACCTGCCCGGCGGGCGGCAGCTACGAGTTCCTCACCAGGATCACTAACGGCAGGTAATCCGGCGTCACTGACTACCGCTAGGCTGCTGCCCCCAGCTAGTAACTCCAGTAGTTGAGGCAGGCGCGCACGAGCATTATATCGATGAAAAGATAACCTCCTCCCCTTCGCCCCTAGTCTGCCAAGAAGTTGTCCACTGTGGCGCGTGTCCTCACAAACGATGACATCGACAGCTGTCAATAGGTGAATGGCTCGTGGGGAAAGGTCTCCCATGTGGCCAATCGGAGTTCCTACCAGGTACAGACTGCCAGCAGCTGGTTCGTCCCGCTGCATCACAATGACCAGCACCTCTCCTGATCATCATGATGCCCAACTCCGTCATTCTTCCTGCTGGTATCAGCCAAGAAGCTTTGCTGACCGAATTGCGACGGCTCAGCTGGGGTGCAGCCGACATCCTCCGTGCTTATGCCCGCGGCAAGCAACCTCCCCATGGTTTCCCTAAAGTATTGAGTGTAGATAACGGCGGGGAAGGGCCCGTATCTGCAGCGGATTTAGCGGTCAACCAATGGCTGATTGAGGGGCTGTCAGCGGCTTTCCCAGATGCTGGCTGGATTCTACTTAGTGAAGAAACTGCTAAGAATCAGCTTACCGAAGGTCAGCCGCTACCAGCGGAATGGCTGTGGATTCTTGATCCTTTAGATGGCACCAAAGAATTCCTCCAAGGGACGGGAGAATACGCAGTGCATTTAGCTTTAGTGCGTGGAAATCGGCCGGTATTAGGTGTTGTATTCCTACCAGAAGCCGATGAACTTTGGATTGGCTTGGTGGGCAGTGGAGCTTGGTGTGAAAATCGCGAGGGAGAACGGTCACCCGTGCGCTTTAGTAAGCGCACGGCAACGTCAGATTTGCTCTTGGTGACTAGCCGGAGCCACTGCGATCAAAGACTCAGACAGCTGATTGCTGACCTTCAGGTTGGTGGTTTTAAAACTATTGGCAGCATAGGCTGCAAGGTGGCCACGATTCTCCGTGGGGAAGCCGATTTGTACATCTCCTTGTCAAATCGCAGCGCTCCAAAGGATTGGGACGTGGCTGCGCCGGAGGCTGTTCTCTCAGCGGCGGGGGGGTGTTTCACCCACGCTGACTTAAGTGATCTCACTTACAATACCGGTGACATTCGCCAAGCTGGATGTTTGATTGCCAGTCACGGGAAAGCCCACGCCGTGCTCGGAGAACGTACGACGCGGGCAATGGCTGCGATTGATCCCAGCTTTCAGGTATGATCAGCTGAGTGGAGCAACAGGGGTAGGCTGAGGCTCCACTTTAGTAAATTCGCCGTTCTGAGGAACTCCACGCAGGGTGAGGTTGATACGGCCCCGATTATCGATTTCGCGAACGCGTACAGTGACCCCATCGCCGACTCTTACCACATCCTCCACTTTCTCAACACGTGCCTCAGATAACTGAGAAATGTGGATCATACCTTCTTTACCAGGAAGAATTTCGACGAAGGCGCCGATTGGGATAATACGGGTGATTGAACCAGAAAAGACTTCCCCCTCGTTCACTTTCCGTGTCAACCCTTCAATAATCTTCTGGGCTTCTTCCGCCGCCGCACCATCGTGAGAAGCAATAGTGACAATTCCACTATCTTCGATGTCTATCTTAGTGTTGGTGCGCTCGGTGAGGCCCTTAATTGTACGACCACCCGGACCGATCACGGTACCGATCAATTCTGGATCAATGCGGAAACTTAATAAACGAGGAGCATGGGGAGATAGACTCGCCCGCGGAGTATCAATCGCCTCAAGCATTTTTTCAAGTATATAAAGTCGCGCTGGACGAGCCTGATTCACAGCATCAGCTATAACCTCCATAGAGAGACCGTTGATTTTCATATCCATCTGAAGTGCAGTTATTCCCTTTTTGCTGCCGGCCACCTTAAAATCCATGTCGCCGAGGAAGTCCTCAATGCCCTGGATATCGGTGAGGATTTTCACCTCTTTGCCTTCCTTAATGAGGCCCATAGCGGCACCACTCACAGGCGCCTTAAGAGGGACACCAGCATCCATTAGGGAGAGAGTGCTACCGCAAACGGAACCCATCGAGGTAGAACCATTAGAGCTCAATACTTCGCTTACGACACGTATGACGTAGGGGAAAGTGTCTTTTTCGGGTAGTACGGGAAGTATAGCTCGTTCTGCCAAAGCGCCATGCCCAATTTCGCGACGACCAGGGGAACGCATTGGACGAGTTTCTCCCACCGAGTAAGGGGGGAAGTTGTAATGATGCAGATACAGTTTTTCCGTACTGGGATGAAGATCATCCATCTCTTGAGCATCACTGGGAGTACCAAGAGTTGCGGTTGAAAGTACTTGGGTAAGGCCACGCTGGAACAGGCCGGATCCATGAACACGGCGAGGCAAAACCCCTGCCATAGCACTGATTTGGCGGACTTCATCTAAGCTGCGCCCATCAACACGTTTTCCATTGTTCAGGATTTGCTGGCGCATCAGCTTCCTGGTCAATGCTTTAAAACTATTACTGAGCAATTTTGAATTACTAGATACGGCCTGACGTACAACATCGTCATCTTCCAGAGTGGCTATCGCTTCAACAGATTCCGCCTTCACAGCCTCAAGGGCACTATCGCGCTGGTCTTTGCTTTGCTCAAACTGACTGAGTACAGCACTAATTGCTTTGGTGCACTGCTTCTCCAAATAGTCTGGAACGGTAGTGTCTTCTTCAGGGGTGTCAGGTTTGATCTGCTTAATGCCGAGAGTCTTTAGCAGGCCTTCTTGAGCCTCGATTAGTTCTAGGATTGCCTCATAGCCAAAATCAATTGCTTCGATCACATCTTGCTCGGGTAGCTGATTGGCTCCTGCCTCGACCATCACGACACCATTGGGTGTACCAGCAACTACAAGATCAAGGTCACCGCGTTCAATTTCGCGGTAGCTAGGGTTAAGAACGAAGTCATCACCCAATAATCCCACTCGTACAGCCGCCATTGGACCATTGAATGGAATGCTCGCAAGAAGAGTTGCAATAGACGCTCCGGTTACAGCTAATACATCGGCCGGGACCCTTTCATCAAGCGATAGGCACGTAGCCACAATTTGCAGATCATCCCGCATCCAGTTGGGGAAAAGCGGCCGCATCGGCCTATCGATTAGTCGAGAGGTAAGAATGGCGCGCTCTGGGGGACGTGCTTCACGACGCGTATAGCTCCCTGGAATTCGGCCGGCTGCGTACAGACGTTCTTCATAGTCGCAGACTAGTGGTAGGAAATCGACTCCATCTCGCCCACCAGATTGTGTCGCTGTGACGAGCACAGCGGTATCTCCGCATTCCACCAGGACGGAACCACCCGCTTGAGGGGCAAAACGCCCGGTGATCAGTCGAATCTCGCGTCCGTCAAACGAGATTGACTGTGTTTGTCCTTGCACGACGGTTTATGTCCCTTTGTCAATGGCTATTTTGACATTTCATGGTTTGAATCGACAAGGAAGCAAAGGTTTTTGCCTTTGCTTCCTTGTCGACCAGAAGTCGACAGAACTCACCAGCTGGATTTCACAACACCGGGAAGCTCACCTTTGTGTGCTCGCTCACGAAGTTGGTTACGGCAAAGACCAAAATCGCGATACACACCACGAGGTTTACCAGTTGCCCAACAACGGTTGCGAATACGGGTAGGAGCACTGTTTCGAGGCAATGCTTGAATCTTACGGTGAATCTCTAAGCGAGACATCGGGTCCTCGGCCGCATTGAATGCTGCCATCAGTGCAGCGCGCTTGGCAGCATAACGCTCGACCAATTTCTTGCGCTTCAAATCGCGAGCAATCATCGACTTTTTAGCCATGCGGCTTAACAGCAGCGCTGTAACAGGTCATGCAATTCTACATTTCACGGCTGACACCAGATGCTACCGGCTGATGAATTGCTGAACAAAGGATAGTTGACTGGTGTCTCGAATAATTAACACCAGCGTTAGGCTAACAAAGAGCAGCAGACCAGATTGGGCGAAAGCTAACTGAAGTCGTTCCGGAACCGGCCGGCCACGGATTCCTTCGATTAAGAGCAGAGCCATCTGACCACCATCTAATAGAGGCAAAGGTAAAGCATTCAGAACAGCTAGGTTGATAGAAATTAAGGCCATGAATAATACCAAACCACTGCCACCTTGCTGGCTGAGCTGGGCGCCCATCTCGACGATTTTAACTGGACCGCTGACCTGTCCAGCCGCGACCTTGAAGTCGGTAATCAGGCTGGCATAACCACTTACGGTTTGCCCTATCAGGTGAGTAAACTGCGTTCCGGCGTAATAGAACAATTCTCCTGGGTCCCTCACGGGGCGATTTTTACCGCTAAGATTGGCTTGCAATTGAGCACCAATACGACCTTGCCCTTCTAAATAAGATGGTTTCAGGTCGATTCGATCAAGCTGGTTATGCCGTACGCGTTCCACTACTAGAGTCTCGTTAGGAGCAGTTTTTACCAGATTTACCATCGCCTCTACCCCAGGTTGACCAGTCCCAAGGGCAAAAGAATTGACCGACAGTATCTTATCCCCAGGCTGGAGATCAGCACGAGCCGCTGCGCCACCGGGTTGAACGCTCACAACCAATACGCCAGGATTAGGGTCAGCCGGTAGCCCCGCAACAGCCGCTTGCCCAAGCAGAACAACCAAAGCAAAAGCAAGATTGGCCAAGACCCCGGTGGCAATCACTAAAGCCCGTTGCGGGATTGGACGATTACGTAGCAAATCAGGATCGTTAGGCGAGATTAAGCTGTCTTCATCGTTGTCGGGGAAAGCAACAAATCCACCGAGCGGAAGAGCCCGCAAAGCATAGGTGACGCCTTTTCTTTGTCTTTTAATCAGCGCTGGTCCAAAACCAATGGAGAAACCGCTAACGCGAATACCCTGAAGTGTGGCAGCTAGAAAGTGTCCAGCCTCATGAACCACGATCAATAGACCGAGCATCAAAAGGGCTGCAAAAATGTTCATCCAATTGATCACTGCTTAATCGGATTATTCTGGCTCGAGCTGCTCCAAGCCGACGTACGGCACTAACGCCTTGGGAAGAAGGATGCTGCCATCCCGTTGTTGGCCCGTCTCCAAAACGGCCGCCATCGTCCGACCAACGGCAAGACCGGAACCATTCAGCGTATGTACGAATTTTGTGTTTCTCCCTTCTTTGGTGCGAATAGCAGAGCGACGAGCTTGGAAATCCCCGCAAATGCTGCAACTAGAGATCTCACGAAAAACCCCTGCCCCTGGTAGCCATACCTCTAAATCGTAGGTGCGCTGGGCTGAAAAACCAAGATCGCCAGTGCACAGGTCCAGGGTTCTGTAAGGCAAGCCAAGAGCTTGCAATACGGCCTCGGCATCGGCTGTGATCTGCTGATGTGCTTCTTCGGCTTGGTCTGGATGGACAAACCAATACAATTCCACTTTGTTGAACTGGTGCAGTCGGATTAATCCACGTGTATCTCTCCCGTAGCTTCCGGCTTCTCTTCGAAAACATGGGCTATAGGCAACGTACCGTAAGGGAAGCTGATCAGCCGGGATTATTTCGTCGCGATGCAGCGACGTCACGGGAACCTCTGCTGTGGGAGTAAGCCAAAGATCATCTTTAGTACAATGGAAGCTTTCTTCCGCGAATTTTGGCAACTGCCCCGAACCAGTAAGGCTCGCAGTATTAACGAGGACTGGAGGCATCACCTCCCGGTATCCCTTACTAATGTGCAGATCAAGCATGAAATTGATCAGCCCTCGTTCTAGTCGGGCTCCTTGTCCTATGAGTGTGATGAAGCGGCTTTGAGCGATGCGTACGGATCTCTCGGCATCAAACAGATTTAGCCGTTGCGCGATCTGCCAATGCTCCTCTAGCCCGTCTTCTGTCCGTAGCGTGCCCCAACGACGCACTTCAACGTTGTCGTTCTCGTCCTTCCCATCCGGACAGAGCAAGGAGGGCAGATTCGGGAAGCTGAGCAGTTGATCACGTAATTCGCTGGACAGTTGCCTCTCTTTCTCCTCCAGTGCAGCCACCTTTTGCTTGATGGTACTGCCCCGTTGGCGTAGCGCAGCGACCTCTCCTCCTTCGGGATCTATCCCGCCTTTAATTTTTAAGCCCACTTCTTTGCTAATGAGGTTGCCTTCGGCGTGAAGTGTGTTGCGCTGTTCCTCCAAGTTTTTTTGTTGTCGTGCAATTAATTGGAGAGGAGCAAGATCAACAGTCGCCCCTCGCCGATCTAGCTGTCGAGCAATTATTTCAGGGTTGTCACGTACAAGGCGCTGATCGATCACGGTTTCGCCAACA
Source organism: Synechococcus sp. M16CYN (assembly GCF_040371545.1). Classification (NCBI taxonomy): domain Bacteria; kingdom Bacillati; phylum Cyanobacteriota; class Cyanophyceae; order Synechococcales; family Synechococcaceae; genus Synechococcus; species Synechococcus sp. M16CYN. The sequence continues at coordinate 889,919 of NZ_AP029048.1, read as the reverse complement.
GCAGCGCCGGCAGCCTATGGCAACCCACTCAAAGCATTTGACCAACCATGACTGCGGCAATAGCGGAGAATAGGGTGATACCAAGCGCAGTGATTGGATTCTGACCTTGGGCAACGTCGACCGTGGTAATTACGCCAGCGCCAAGGCAAGCCACACAGAGTTGCATGACAATATCGTTTCGGCGCTCCATGGTGAATCTGACGTTTTTCGGACCGTAGGGACTACGGTCCGACCTTGCCTGAACCGTGAACAGCATCTTTACGCCACGTCAGTCTTCTTTACTTCTAGCAATAGAAGCCTGTCGCGCTCTACCTCCAGCAGCCCATGCCTTAAGTTGCTCTAGAGACTCGCTAGCAGTGCGAGAGAGAGGAATCAATTGAGAGGCAGCCCTGATTAAATCTGTTTCACACAACTCACGCTGCTCGGCAAAGGCTAAGTGCATAGCTTCAATCACCATCTGCTCAAGCTCAGCTCCAGAAAAACCTTCACTACGACTTACTACAGTGTCTAGCGGGAGAATCAGTCCCGGTCGACGTTGTTGCAAATGAAGACCAAGGATACTCAGGCGTTCGTTGCTGCTTGGGAGATCTAGCAAAAAGATTTCATCAAAGCGGCCTTTACGCAGCAGTTCGGGAGGCAACTGCTCAACACTGTTCGCAGTCGCCACAACGAACACGGATGAACGTTTTTCTGCCATCCATGTAAGTACACTGGCCAATACCCTTTGGCTTGTACCGCCATCGCTGCGCCCATTTCCGCCAAAGCCTTTCTCAATTTCATCGATCCACAACACGCAGGGTGACATGGCTTCAGCAAGCTGAATCATATCGCGCGTGCGCGCCTCACTAGCTCCCACTAGGCCGGCAAACAGTCGGCCTACATCAAGGCGAAGTAACGGCATCGACCAACTGCGTGCTATCGCCTTAGCAGTGAGCGACTTACCAGTTCCTTGGGGTCCTACTAACAGTACCCCTCGCGGTAAAGGAAGCCCAAAGCTACGTGCTTGCTCTGAAAATGCTCTATGACGCTGTTGCAGCCAAATTTTTAGAGATTCGTGGCCACCGATTGCTTCAGTTCCTAAGTCGCAGCGGCAGAATTCCAAAACTTCACTGCGCGCGATGGATTGGCGTTTCTCCTCAAGTACTTCGGTAAGATCCTCTGCTCCGATAGCTCCGCGACGCGCCAAAGCTCGTGCTGCTACCTGACGAACGCGCATTTCACTGAGCCCACTACAAGCCTCAGCAAGGTCATCTAGTACATGGGGGTCAATAAAGCCACCACTGTTCAAACTAATGTTGCTGATTAACTGGCGCAGGTCACTGGCATCAGGTAGGGGAAGATCTAACAACGTCAACGCTTCATCTAGATCCAGCGGTGGCGTCCACTGTCCACAACAGAGGATCAAGTTATGGGATGTACTTCGAAGCGATGCCTCAAGATTGCGCAACATTCTCGCTATGCCAGGGTCATCACAAAATCGGTGGAAGTCCTTTGCTAGTACAAGGGTCGGACAACTGGGGTTGAGATCTCGCAGCCACTGCAACATCGCCATGGGCTGACGGCTGCCAAGTCCCTCGGCATTGAGCACACCGCTCAGACCATCGACAAAATTCCAACTCACCAGCTGGCTCTGCAGTCGAATGGCCGCCTGGTTTAACAGGTTTTCAACACGGGCTTCTTCGCTGCTGCGAATCCAGATGAGGGGTGTTCGCGCTCGCACTAAAAGATCGAAGTGGCTGCCCCAAGCCGTACTGCTCATAGGTTTTTAGTGCAACGCGAAGCATCCCAACAAAAATCGGTCAAATAATCTATATCTATATCCCTGAATTGATTTAATTCCGACAGTTCCAGACAATCTTTGCTGCAGTTATTTATATTCGACGACTGCAAGTTTAATTGTTTGCAGATCCGTTGCTGCGAATCAAAGCTGCCGTGAGGACTAAGAGTTTTTATCAAGTCCCCAAGCCTAGATATGTTTTTAGATGGTTGCAATCGAGCTCCTATTGGTATTGGATTACCCAACCAAATCAATTGAAAAAGCGAGCAATTTATACTCATAATCGAATAATCTGACGAATCAATTACAAGTTGGCTTTGCAATCGCATCAAGACCTCCATCGACTGCGAGAATATTGCCGCTATGTTTAATACATATCTCCATAAATAGGCGCTGATAACGGGCACGTGTTCAGCTTTCCTTCCACTACACATAATTTTTGGTATGCCAATAGCACGAAGGAAGCTCCTTAAGAACAACCGGTTCTAGCTCTGAAATCATTTGCCGCCTTTGGGTTCAAAAGGCAGTCGTGACCCGCCAGATCCTCCCGATGTAGCTGTAGCAGGTACAGTTTGTTGGGAGATTTGTTGATCAAGAATTTTTTGCAGATTTTCAGGTAGCGTTTCCTTGGCCAGAATGAATGTCTGGAGAGCTTGGAAGATATTAGCGATCACCATATAGAGCAGTACGCCTGCTGGCAGTGGGAAAAAAAGGAACATGCCTGTGATCATCACGGGCGTGATCTTATTGGCGGTGGCTTGTTGAGGATTTGTCGGCATACCCATGCCAGACAGCAACTGCGATAGGAAGAGTGTTAAACCAAATCCTCCAACCAGAATTGCTATGTCCCAATTGATAGCTCCATCATCATAGAAACCGACTTGTCCAAGGGCTTTAATAAATAGAAACCCACTGCGTGCTGCTAAACCAGGAATTCTGGCCTCGACAGTGGCATCGCCAGGGGCGATGGCCGTAATGTTGCCATCGCTTGTGACGTGCACTACCTCGTTGCCCTTGGTCACAGACCAGGATGGGGAAAAACGTCCTGGATTTTCAACATCGGTCAAAATGTCAGAAAAAGTGCGACCATCCTTGGTATGTAAATTTACGCTGGCGCTATCGCCCACACCAATCCTGGTGCCACGAGGAAGACTTGCGATTACAGGGACATGATCAGTTTCTCCAATAAAAATTGAGTGGCTCGCACTGTTGAAAGGTTTTGGCTCGACGGCTGCGATCTGATCAGCAGGAATCACCTTCATATTTAATGTGTAAGAAACATCGGCAAACGGTGATCCGCGCAGCGTTGCGAATAGTGCAAACAAAATCGGCATCTGCACTAATAGGGGTAAACAACCTGATAGAGGGCTACCAAATTCTTTCATTACTTTGCCCAGTTCTTCTTGCTGTTTTGGCAAGTTATTGGCGTAACGAGCTTTAATATCTGCTTGCCGCTTTTGCATCACAGGTTGCGCAATCCGCATGCGCCGAGCGCTGCGAATCGATCCAGCACTGAGGGGATAAAGCGCAATGCGAATGACGATAGTCAGGGCCACGATGGCCAGCCCGTAGCTGGGGACTAATCCGTAGAAGAAATCCAGGATTGGAATTAGAAGGTTGTCGGAGATGTATCCGATCACGTTGAGAAACCCGGGGTTAGTGTGGTTATCAAGCCAGTGTGCATGAATGACGATTAAGCGGCAAAGCCTTCAACTGACTTGTTAGATGGTGCGGATGAACGGTTGTTCATGCGTTCAAGAATGTAAGTTTCCACCTCTCGAAAACGCGGCAAAGAGCGAAGCTCAAGTCGAGCACCATCCCTAAGAACAAGAACCATGTCTCCCCAGGCGCCAAAGCCTCGTGGGACAGTTCGCACTTCACTGATCTGAGAATAAACTACTTGCGTCTTGTCATTGCCCATCCAACCACCGCAAACTGAAATACGTCGGCTAGTAATGCGGAACCGCAACCAAATGGCTCGTACGATGGCACCGATGGTGAATGGTAGACCAATCAGCGTGAATCCTAGCAAAATATTCAGGATCAGATCCCCTTTTGCTGGTCCGCCTTCGTAGTGAAGGTCTTCCTGAATGGTGGTCATTTTCTCAGACCTGCAATTTTTAAAAGACTGTCGCATTCTTTGAGCAACTGCGCTGGTTCGGCTTCTGCGGCATCTGGCTTGAGACTGATCAATAACCACCGGTCAGCTAGATCGGACCGCTGCTCAAGACGCTTGCGAAGGTGATCATGTAGCAACCGTCTCAGGCGATTTCGACGAACGGCTCGCTTGCTCACTCTGTTGCTAATCACCAAAGCACAACGACAAGTTGTGCTTTGGTGCCTTAGCTCAGGCTTGAGCTGTTTTGGATCACTCTCGATTTGACGCAGGACCATCAATTGACTGTAGTGGCGTCGATTAGAACGGTGTAGTCGGCTGAAGCAACGATATCCACGCAGGCGCATGGAAGCCGGGAGTACCATCGACCCAAAATGTGTACAGAACGATCGAGATGGGACGAACACGTGACGTCCACTTCATTGAAATGTTACGAGATGGAAGTAACCCAGGTCAAACAGCTAGCCGGGTCCGTCCTCGCTTGCGTCGCGCCCGAATTAATCGGCGGCCAGTATGAGAACGCATTCGTACGCGAAAACCAGAAATGCGTTTCCGTTTACGGCTTGTCCCACCAAAAGTGCGCTTCGTCATAAGAACGATTTGGCTTCTAGCCGATCTGAGCCAACTGCTACATCGATTACCTAGTCTATGTCAATTATCCAACTGCCGACATAGCTTGGTATCGACATATTGCCAGGGGCTTGAATTAACGCATTCATTTGGTACATCCGCTTCCCTCTAGGATTGAACAGCCTGATATGTAGGGAATAGTCTCCCTCGGTCGGAACCGGTTGATTGGGTAAAACCTCGATGCTTGTCTGATCCTTGGTGACTTCAATAGTCGCTCTAATCTCTTCAAGGCACCTAGAGCGACCCGTGATACCACCTCGCGACGTACGGCAAAATGACATACGTTCCGGCTTAAGTTTAGCATCGAAAAAATCCGGCACCGTCACCGTCAATTTAGACATGACAATCTTGCGATCTTCTTCACGCAGGGTGAGATACCAGTCCGATCGATCGTTCTCAGTATCAGAAGTTTGAAAATAGTACAGTTTCCTGTAGTTGCGATCTGGGTTCCATCGGAACTCCATCAGACCGGTCGTGCTCTGGGCCGAAGATGACGCTGGTATTACGCCGCCCAAGCATGCGCTGATCAACAATGTACTGGTGGCCGCCGCACAGGGCATCAGACGTTGCAGAAGCGAACGGTGCATAGCGACGAGGGCGGCTTGTATAAATTCTCCTAAATGCAATATTAGACTGGTGTCTTGAGGGGTCGGCATCTTAATCTGTCAATCATAATTGGATCTATCAGGACGCAGGAGATAGGCCTTCCCACGGTAAGGGTGAATTGGCCTACGGTCCCCAGGCATCCAGGCATGAGCCAAAATCCGAATACAGCGTTCGAGATCCCCTTGAACAGCCATCTGTTGACAATCAAGAAGGGCAACTCCATCCCACCCCGGACGTTGTCGGGCCATGGCCGCTGGGAAACAAGCATCGAGATCTGCTGTTACAGAAAAAGTCACCGATACAATCCGTTTTGGTGTTAGGGCATTTTCCTCGACAAGTGCATCGATAAGATCCCGTACAGCAATCTGGATCGCAGCGACCGTGTTGGCGGCAGATGTCGTCGCGGCCCGCAAGCCAACCAGTCTCAGCGTGGAATTGTTCATGAGCGATACAGCCAAAGCACCTGGCCACTGCCCATAAGTTCGATTGATAATCGTTGTTGAATCTGGCTGAAAATTTGAGAACCAGGTAGCAAGCTGCTCACTTTTCGGCGAGGCTTGCCGAGAGTCACTGGTCGAATGTCGTCCTGATCAAGGTTCGCTAACTCTGCGGCCAGCTGTCGGGCATGTTCCTCATCCCCCAACTCATCAACAAGCCCGAATCCCAAGGCTTGCTCGCCACTGAACACCCGGCCATCCGCGAATTGCTTCACTGTCTCCTCACTAAGGTTGCGGCCTTGCGCTACGACAGCAACAAATTGTCCATAACTACTATCGATTAAGTCCTGAAGTAGTGCGCTCTCTTCCGCGTTGAGCGGTCGATCAGGGGACAGGATGTCTTTGAATTTTCCACTCTTCACCGTATCAAAACGGATGCCGATACGCTCAAGCACGCGAGAGAGGTCGTTGCCACGGAGTATTACGCCGATGGAGCCAGTAATAGTGCCTGGATTTGCAACGATTTTTTCAGCAGCGACACCGATGTAGACCCCACCGGAAGCAGAAATGTTGCCAAAGCTAGCTACCACACGGCAACCTTGATCCCGCAACCTCATCAGCGCTGAATGAATTTCCTGACTGTCCCCAACTGTTCCGCCAGGACTGTCGATTCGCAGGAGAAGCGCAGGAAATTCGCGACGCTTGACTTCAAGCAACGCTTTAAGGACACGCTGTCGTGTAGCGCCGTTAATCGGCCCCTCCACAACGATGCGCGCCATCCGGCGGTGTGATTTTCGGCTCAGGGGCCAGATCATGTCGCGCAGTTGAAGGCCTCAGGATCTTAAAAAGAGGCCTTCGGACTGTCGTCATGCCATTAATTCGGCTCTGGCTGTTGATGGTATTACCCTTTGCTCTTTGGGGTACCGCCATGACGGCCATGGCCCCTCTAACGAATACGAATGGGCCATGGCTTATAGCTGGTTTAAGGCTTCTCCCTGCTGGCTTGGCTCTCTTGCTTTGGATCCTTTCAACCGGGCGTAGCGTGTGGATTGATGGCCGCGATCTGGGCTGGTTTGCTTTATTCACGTTAGTGGATGCATGTTTGTTTCAAAGTCTCTTAGTAATCGGCCTCAGTGACACCGGTGCTGGTCTAGGATCAGTCCTGATTGATTGTCAGCCCTTGCTGGTGGCTCTCTTAGCGCGAGGATTGTTTGCCGAATCGATCAATCCGTTTGGGTGGGCTGGTTTAGGTCTTGGATTGGCTGGTATCTTTTGTCTGGGTGTACCTGGTGAATTTTTGAATCACTGGTGGTTATTAGCTGATCCACCTAACATTGAGCAGCTATTGCGACCTGGAGAGGGATGGATGCTACTAGCGTCCCTATCTATGGCTTTCGGCACCGTACTGATTCGCTTCGCTTCTCGCCACAGTGATCCAGTGACAGTGACGGCATGGCATATGTTTTTGGGAAGCGTTCCTCTACTACTGCTCTTCGGACTTCAAAACAAGACAAAACCAATCTACTGGACCCTAACCGATTGGGGACGGATAGGATTTGCCAGCCTATTGGGCGGTGCGCTAGCATACGGTCTCTTCTTTTGGTTTGCCAATCACAGGGACCTTACGAGCTTTAGCAGCCTAGGCTTCCTGACTCCAGTCTTTGCCTTGGCAACCGGGGGATGGTTACTTGGGGAGCGTTTGAGTTCTTTGCAGTGGATCGGCGTCGTGTTGGTATTGATATCTGTAATTTGCATGAGTCAGCGACAGAGACTATGGCAACCCACTACCGATACCGGGAACTTTTTGCGTGACGGTGCACCCTCTCCGCCTTGTACTGGTAAATACACCGATCGGTGCTCTCGGTAGCGGTCGAGGTGGTGGCGTTGAGCTCACTCTTACATCGTTAGTACAAGGCTTAATCCTCCAGAATCACCGAGTGACTCTCATTTCTGCTATGGGTTCGCAGTTGCCCTCGCGATGTTCTGCTGCGGATCTAGTTGAGGTGGATGGTGTTGATCAACCTAGCTGGCAGCACGCCAATTCCAAATCTTCTGTCATTATTCCGAGAAACGGGTTACTGCCAGCGCTATGGAAGGCAGCTCTCGAACATGGAGAGCGTGCTGATGCTGTAATTAATTGTGGCTATGACTGGCTCCCTCTTTGGCTCACGCCCTATGTCAGACCACGTCTCTTTCATCTAATCAGTATGGGCAATGTGGCTATGGTGATGCGTGAGGCCATTGAGGCGTTGGCTTGCAGCCATCCGGGTCGACTAGCGTTCCATACTCACCGCCAAGCTGCTGATTTTTGTCTTCCTGGAGCAGCCAAAGTTGTGGGAAATGGTTTTGACTTGAGCAACTACAATATGCAAACGAAGACCAACGGCCCCCTGGGCTGGGCGGGAAGAATAGCCCCGGAAAAAGGACTCGAGGATGCGGCCGCTGCGGCAGCCGCTCTCGGTGAGCCACTCTTAGTGTGGGGATTCAAGGAAGATCGAGACTACGCCGACTTTGTAGAGGCCAGTGTGCCAGCGGGAACACTTGTATGGCGAGGTTTTTGTTCCACTCAAGAAATGCAGGAGGAGCTAGGCCGCTGCCGTGCATTAATTAGCACTCCCAAGTGGAATGAAGCCTACGGAAATGTTGTGGTGGAAGCTCTAGCGTGCGGCGTTCCGGTAATAGCCTACGATCGTGGCGGACCCGGTGAACTCATCAAGTCTGGTGAGACCGGCTGGCTTGTTCCAGCAGACGATGTGGCCGCTTTGACGTCAGCGTTAAATCGCATTGATGAGATTGACCGTATGGACTGTCGTGCATGGGTGGAAAGCCATGCAACTCACGAGGTCTTCAGTGCCCGCGTATATGACTGGATCCGCGATGGATTAAGAGCAGATGCCAACCTCACTGGAACATATTGAATGGCCTGTCTGTGAGTGTGTCCTGCCGAGAGCGACGACAAACGCTGATATTGGTACTCGGTTTAGGTGTTCTAATTACGCTCTGGCGCCTTGGTGCAACTGGTGTAGTGGACGAAACCCCGCCGTTGTTTGCAGCTGCAGGGCGCGCCATGGCCGAAACCGGCGATTGGCTCACTCCGCAGGTGAACGGTTTACCTCGTTACGACAAACCTCCCCTGGTGTATTGGTTAATGGGTCTTGGTTATTCCTTGCCAGGCGGAGATTTCTGGGATCCACTTGGAAGCTGGGCAGCAAGGTTGCCGTCAGCCTTTGCGTCAATCGCAATGATGCTGGTGCTAACAGATACGTTTTTACGCTGGCCTCAAGAAAAAGATATCCGGCCCAGAAGTACATCGGTAATCACAGCACTTGCCTTCGCTCTGTCTCCTCTAGTTTTGGTTTGGAGCAGAACGGCCGTCAGCGATGCTCTACTTTGTGGATCCTTGGGGATCAGTTTGCTCCTGCAATGGAGACGGTTCGCGGATCCAACCTGTATAGCCTGGTGGCCGGCATGGACCGTTCTCGGCCTCGCAGTGCTCGTAAAAGGACCTGTGTCGGTCGTGATATCTGGTTTAGCACTACTTTTGTTTGGTGCATTACGGCACGACCTACGCACTGCTTGGACACGATTACGACCAGTCCAAGGAATACTGGTCACGACTCTGATCAGCCTGCCATGGTACGGACTTGAATTGCTAGTGGAAGGCCAGGCTTTCTGGGACAGTTTTTTCGGATATCACAACATCCAGCGCTTCACATCAGTCGTGAACGATCACCTTCAACCTTGGTGGTTTTTTGGGCCGGTTATGGTGGTGGCCGCTTTGCCATTGACCCCATTTTTGATCCTTGGCCTGGTTCAGGTACCTCGACAGCGTGTTCCGCCTGAACAGTCTCTTCAACAGTTCGCCGCATGTTGGTTGGTTGCAGTTTTTCTTCTGTTCACTGTTGCTGCAACCAAACTTCCTAGCTATTGGTTGCCGGCTACGCCGGCGGCCGCTCTACTTACGGGTTTCGCCACAACTGGTCGAAACCGCCTGCAAATCTGGGCCTGGATTATTTCCCTAGGATTGGTTGTATTGCTGGCCATTTGTTTTTGGCTGGCTCCAGCTTGGGTTGGATGGATTAATGATCCGGAGATGCCCACTTTAGCCGTCGATCTCCTTGCAAGTGGGTTGGTACGGCGCACTGCGTTGTGGTTTAGCCTTGCGGCGATACTCGGCCTCATCGCTTTAGTCTTACGCGAACCAGCGGTGGTAGGCCTACTTGGTATACAAGTTCCGTTACTTCTATTTCACATCACTGCTTTGATTCCGATTGCAGAACTAGCAGATCGACTACGCCAGGCTCCTGTACGGCAGATAGCTGCACAAATGCGTCAGCAATACAGAAAGGGTGAGCCTCTTGCAATGGTAGGCGTCATAAAGCCGTCACTTCATTTCCACACCGGTCAGATAATTTTGTTTGAAGGTCGCTCTGATAGAGCATTGGTAAATCTGGCAGATCGATTGGCAAACGAGCGACGTCGCGGTTGGGTAGGGTATTCCCTAGAAGGTAATGAGGCTCCCGACACCGTGCTAATCGCTATCGATAGCGATACTTCTAAGCAAGAGTACTGGCGTGATCTTGACCCAATCCATCTTGGTAAATACGGAATTTATAATCTTTGGCGACTCGATCGACAACGTTTAGAGAAGCGTGCCGATGTATTAAAAGCAGATGGCGTTGAAGCGGATTGGCGTCAACCCAGGCAAGAACGATTCTGAATCACTCTTTGGTTGATTGTATAAGATGCTGCCTATGACAAAAACCACAGTGGTCCCACAGTTTGATCTCACCCTTAGAAGCTAAACGATTGCAGCTTGGACATGTCCCCATACCGTGAATATCGATACGGCTAGGATGGCGGGCCCAGATGGTTGCTTCGTCTTCGGTCTGGGCGAATTCCACTGCATGATGCTGTTGAACACGTAGATTCCGGATCGAATACCCAGCACTTGCTAAAGCATTGAGAAGCTGAGGGCGATTATATAAAAGAGCCTGGCGCCATTGAGGGTGGCTTGCGCCGATGGTGAGAGTGCCACGACGTAACTCTAATGGACGACAGTGGGGAGCAAGTCGTTTGCCTACGATTACGGGCCAGTCCTGCCAGAGAGCGGCAAAATGATTATCTCGCCGCCAGCCACGCTGCAGTGATCCGAGACAACTTTTCAGTTGTTCTAGTGGTCTTCTCTGGGGCGGTTGAAGCAATTCCAGACCAGGTAGACGTCGACGTTGAGAATCGGGGGCAACTGCCATACCGAAACTTTAGGCAGAAAGATTCCATAAGATCTAGCTAACGTTGGACCGGATCCTTCCTCGTGTAATGGGCCTCTTCAATCGGCTGAGCCGACTAGTTCGCGCCAACGCCAACGCTGCTGTTAACAGCATGGAAGATCCAGTCAAGATTCTTGATCAGTCCGTGGCTGATATGCAGTCTGATTTGGTCAAACTGCGGCAAGCAGTCGCCATTGCGCTCGCGAGTCAGAAGCGTCTTCGTAATCAGGCTGAACAGGCAGAATCTCAGGCAAAAACTTGGTATGAGCGAGCTGAGCTAGCCCTGAAAAAGGGAGAAGAAACTCTCGCGCGCGATGCGCTGACACGACGTAAGACTTTCCAAGAGACTGCCACCTCGCTTGGGACCCAAGCTCGGTCTCAGGATAGCCAAGTAGAGACTCTTAAAAAGAGTCTCATGGCTTTGGAAGGAAAAATTGCCGAGGCAAAAACAAAAAAAGATATGCTCAAAGCCCGTGCACAAGCAGCCCAGGCTCAGCAACAACTGCAAAGCGCAGTAGGCAATATTGGCACCAACTCGGCCATGGCCGCCTTTGAGCGAATGGAAGAAAAAGTAGAGGCAATGGAGGCGACTGGGCAGGCTGCTGCTGAGTTAGCAGGCGCAGATCTAGAAAGTAAATTCGCAGCTCTAGAGGGTAGTAACAATGTTGATGATGAGCTGGCTACTCTGCGCAGTCAGCTTAAAGGCGATGCCGAGACGGTAATGCTGCCAGCTGCGGGATCCTCTGAGCCGGTCAAGAAAGTGAAGGTTGAGGAAATAGATGCTGACTTAGAGGACCTGAAGCGTTCTATCGACAAGCTTTAGTCTACTGAGTTTTTCTCCGTTGATTTCCATAAAATTGCGCTAGTCACTTGATTGCTTTGGCTTCTGCTGTTGTTGATTTCACGGATAACGGTTTCGAAACCGAGGTGCTCAAAGCTTCCAACGCCGTGCTGGTTGATTTTTGGGCTCCTTGGTGCGGTCCATGTCGCTTAATTGCTCCGCTTATGACTTGGGCTGCAGAAACCTATTGTGGCCGATTGAGTGTTGGCAAGCTTGAAGTTGATGGGAATCCCGCTACTCGGGATGCTTATCAAGTTCAAGGAATTCCTACCTTGATCTTATTTCATCATGGACGGCTCGTGACACGTCATGAAGGGGCAATCGCACAGCCTCAACTGAAGGCACTATTAGACGCTGCGCTCTAGAAAATCTTGGCGGAGGAATCTTTGCTTAAAGTGATGCCGCTAAGCAAACATGCTAAGTAGGTATGCTAGAAACAAGCTTCGTCGAATCAGAATGACTCAATCTTGAGCTATTTTTTAATTGCTTTCTCAGATTCGCCCTAGTAGCTGGGTTGATCAAAACGATTGCTATGGCGATTGTGATTTCCTCCAGCAGCGAGTATTGACTTTAAACAGGGATTAAACTTTTTCATTAAGTCGTCAAATAGAGAGCCAGCCCACTGGTTGGCTATCAAGCAAGCACAGCTTGCGTTATCTCCATGGCGCTTGATCTTAATTACATAGTTCTTATCTTGATTTTTATTCTAGTTTCATTTGGATGATTTATACCTTTCAGAAGCTTCAGTTCGATGGCTTGTGCACTCTGCCCTTAACGCGGATGACGTCTAAATTGCAAGGAAATTCAAGCTCCGTATTAGAATCTACTGAAATTCTCTATTCCTGCGTTATTCACATAACCCAACTAAAGCAAGAAAATTTAATGAAGAAAAATCCGGACTGTGGAAAAGTTCTGAAATTGGCTGATGCAATTACACTGGATTCTTGGAAGCCCCAGGAATCGGATCGTATGCATGCCTGTCCGGTGGGATTTGACAACTTTACTACTCCCAGAGTCGCTAGCATATGTTCACTGATGGCTTTACCGATTGTTCACCCCCCTTCACAGTTAGTTTAGATAGGCCAAGCAACGTCACAGTCGTTCCCGCTTCAAGCTTCGGCTTTGGAGTTCTGGATCATAAACAACAATAGTTACAGATCACCTTAAAACGCCTTGCTCAGCTACTGACTTTGGATGCTAATTAGAATTGATAGATATTTTAGATGAATGGGCGTCCTGGCCGCCATGGTGGCCGACTAATGTGGCATTACCACAAGATAGCCAAGTCTTCTGCCCAACCTTGGCTACTGCGCTGCTTTCCGGTTTGCAGTAGTACGGAGATGATCCTCAGCCACTGGCTGCAGGGAATGTCAGAGCCACAGCAACCCTGTGCGATTGTAGCGACCCATCAACGATGGGGAGTTGGACAGTGGGGACGTAATTGGTCATCGCCGACGGGTGGCGTATGGATCAGTGCAGCTCTTCCTTGGCAGGGGAAGGTGTTAGGTGGTCGAGTTGGTTTGTTAGGGTTGGCCGTCGCCGTGGCGCTAGCAGAACGGTTAGAGCGCCACGGATTACCGGTGCAAATCAAATGGCCGAATGACATTCTACTACATGGAAGAAAGCTGGTAGGTTTGCTTCCCAGTGTTATACAGCGCGGGTCTAGAGTTCGTATATTCCGAATTGGATTAGGTCTTAACGTCCGCAATTCGGTCCCGATGAAGGGCATTGCTCTCTACCAACTTGATCGACAGCGTGCAGCTGATCCAGCTTATTGGACTGCAGAAGTATTACTTGCGTTTGATCGTTGCTATCAATCTGGAGGTGATGGCAGTTGGTGTTTGTCTGCCTTGCAACGACGCTTGTGGGCCAATAAAATTTATCATCCTCGAGATGGTCGAATTTGGAGAATTTCTGGTTTAGCTGCTGATGGAGCATTGCAACTGCAGCACGGTAATCACACTGAGCAGTGGCATCACTTGTATTCATAAGCATTTGAGCTTTATATATTCTAAATCAATTCCTTCTAGATTTATTCATTCATATTTACATGTTGCTGTAGCCTAGTTATTTAATCTCCTAGGCATGCTTATTCAATTATCAATAGGCTTTTCAAAAAATTTTGAGTTAATAATTATATCACAAAAACAGATTTGTTTAAGGATAAACCGAGTTAGCGTTCTCATCAATGCCAAACATTAATCAAAAACATATTGCAATTATGCATTATTTTAATTTACTAAGCAATAAATAAGTACTTGTTTAGAGTGACAGCGTACTACTTACTGTTCGCTACTCTGGTAAAATTTTAGAAATCACGGTCAAGAATAATTAAGATCTCTATATACAGCGTATGAGCTGAAACAAGCAGCTAATCTTATTAAGAGTTTATCTTTACTATTATTTCTCAATCCATTCTATGTAAAAGAAATAGCGATTTTCCGCTTTGGTTTAGTTTGTTAGTCAAGTTATTATTAGTAATAAGGTTATTAACAATTTTACCTTATTCTGAAAAAATATTTGGTAAAAATGCTATTAATTATCTTTTTAATTAGTAACTTGACTAATATAGCAGAATTATAATTAATTTTAACAAATAGAGCATAAGATTTTTTATAATAGTTTTTCGGACTTTTATAGTGAATTATATATCAGTAAAAAACTAATGAATTTCTTCTGCTTTTAAATTTTGTCCCTCAACTTAATCTTAACTAAGATAATTTTGCTGTTAGTTTAAATATTTTTAGCAAGAACTAAAAATGTAAATTAAGCAGACTATTAACTCTAGAAAAAATTTATTTTTGGATAGTAAATCCTAGTCTATTAACACTCAAATCTTTGTACTGAACAATGAACAGTCTGGCGACTTCTAGAGGCGTCTTAGATTAGTCTCAATGCTGCAATGAAAGTAATGTAAAATCCGAATCGCTGATGCTAGTCGCCAGACTCATTTATTGTATTGTTAAGTCAATTGAACTGTAACCAATTCGTTTATTGTTGTAGGAATTTCAATTCAGCTTGCAAAGGCGTAAACTGAGCGGGTTCTTAATGTCGAAGACTGTCGTGGTAGTCGTTTAGTACTAACGTTGCCTAACTATCTCACTTCTAATCTGCCCAAGGGAGAGTGATCTGCAGCTTGATAGATGCGATCGGTGTTTGTGATTAAAAGGTTGTCTCAGCGATCGCTACTGTGTGATGTACGTACCGATCTTATAGGGATTGCTATACCTTAGTGACCATGGGAACTGCTCAGGTTGCTTAAAGAATAGTCCCCTGATTACTTACGGAAAGACCTACTGATTTCGATAATGCGACCGTCTTGGAAGCGTGCGATTTGTCGTGCTCGGGCAGCAACATCGTCTTCATGGGTAACCATCACGAACGTGATCCCTTGTTCGTGAAGCTCATCGAAAAGTTCGAGGACTCCTTCTGTAGTGTGAGAATCTAAGGCACCGGTCGGTTCATCCGCTAACAACAAACTAGGCTGATTGATAATTGCTCGCGCGATGGCTACTCGTTGTTGTTGCCCTCCGGATAGTTGATTAGGTCTGTTATTTAAGCATCGTTTTAGTCCTACTCTCTCGAGAGCAGCTCGTGCGCGCGATTGACGCTCATCGGGTCCTACACCAGCGTAAACCATCGGTAGCATTACGTTATCCATCGCCGTTGCATGGGGAAGCAAATGAAATTGTTGAAAAACAAATCCCAACGAACGATTGCGCACATCCGCTAAGGCGTCCTCATCAAATTGGTCGACCGCCATATTGTTAAGGCGGTAGCTGCCACTGGTAGGACGATCAAGGCAACCAAGTATATTCATAGCTGTGCTTTTTCCAGACCCACTAGCACCCATCACAGCTAGATAATCGCCCTCTCGAACTACAAGATCGAGACAGTCAAGAGCCCTTACCTCCAGATCGCCAGAGCCATAAATCTTATTGACACCCTGCAATTCAGCAATTACCCGGGAATCAGCCCTAGCCAAGGTTCCTACCGCTGGCCACAGCAATAGCTTGTTGTAGTAGAGGCGTTTCAGATACAGCAGTATTGGCCCACTGGAAGAGCGGGTTCGAGAGAATTCCACCCACAGCTGTTACAGCAACACAGCTGATCAAGGCTACCCGTAGAGGCTGCATACCCATCAATGACCAGTCCACCGTGGGATAGTTTTTAACAACATCAGAAGCTTCATGGGGTTCTTTTACAACCATCATCTTTATCACAGAAATATAGTAATAAATTGATACAACCGAAGTAACTAATCCTACGATGACAAGCAGATATTCATGATTTGCCCATCCGGCAAAAAACAAATAAATTTTGCCGAAAAATCCCAGCATCGGGGGAATACCTCCCAGTGAGAGCAAACAAAGACTAAGTCCAAGTGTGATCAATGGATCTTTCTGATAAAGGCCCGCATAATCAGATATTCGATCACTCCCGGTGCTGATCGAAAATAAGATGATACAAGCGAATGCACCAAGATTCATGAAGAGGTAGGCCGCCATGTAGAGCACCATCGCGGCAAAGCCATCTTCTGTTCCGCATACCATTCCAATCATTACAAACCCGGCTTGCCCGATTGAGCTATAAGCCAACATTCGCTTCATCGATGTCTGAGCTAAAGCAACAACGTTGCCTAGAGTCATGCTCAGCACAGCAAGAACAGTAAAGAGAAGTTTCCACTGACTGTCGAAAGCGCCAAAACAACCAACTAAGATACGTAATGCCAGTGCAAAGCCAGCGGCTTTCGAGCCCACGGAAAGAAAGGCAACTACAGGGGTTGGTGAGCCTTCATAGACATCAGGTGTCCATTGATGAAACGGAACCGCAGCAATTTTGAAGGCCACTGTTGCAAGTACAAAAACTAGAGATAAGGCCGCCAGGGGTGTTGTACTGGTTTGTAGGGCTACGCCAATAACCTCAAGGTTGGTGCTGCCGCTAAACCCATACAGAAGGGATGCTCCGTAAAGAAATACCGCTGCCGCTGCTGAGCCCACCAATAGATATTTAAGTGCAGCTTCAGAACTGCGAGCATCCCGCTTCATGTATCCGGAGAGCAGGTAACTAGCAATGGACAGGGTCTCTAATGAAATGAAGATGCTGACTAGATCAGTTGCACCACAAAGCAGCATTGCTCCAAGAGTCGATGCTAAAAGGATGGCGGCGTATTCACCTACGGGGGTACCACCTTTTTCTGCGTATCTCCAGCTGATCAGCAATGACAGCAAGGTTGATGTGGCGATCACCGCACGAAATGCGACCGCCAGATTATCAGCCAGAAACGCACCAAGAAACGATGGTTCCAGCGGTGTATTCCATTGCAGCGCCAATAGCACCAGGGCCCCACCAAGTCCGAAGTAGCAGATCGGTGGGGCCCAACGCGCAGCGACTGTTTCGCCAGCAAGATCTACAAGCAAGGTGGCGATCATCGCTACGAGAACAGCACCCTCTGGCAGGACTGCTAAGGCGTTCGGGGAAAGGTTGAGCAACTCACCAGGAGCGGCCATGGCCTGGGTAACGACAAGAAAAGCACCCATCTCGGGCATAGCGGCCTAAATGCTATATGCGTTGGGGTGACTGTAGCGGCGCCCATACATACAGCCCGATTGGATGTGCAGAGCGTTCCGCAGTGCGATAAAGAAGGTGTCCGGTTTATTGCCCGCTTGTGGCGCACACCCTCGTCATCGTTGAGAGCCCTACGAAGGCCCGCACCATTCGCGGATTCCTTCCAAAAGGATTCAAAGTCGAGGCATCCATGGGTCATGTTCGGGATTTACCCAACAACGCCAGTGAGATTCCCGCGACCGCTAAAGGCCAAAAATGGGCGAACCTAGGTGTAAATATTGAGGCCGAGTTTGAGCCCTTGTATGTGGTACCAAAGGACAAAAAGAAAATTGTCCGAGAATTGAAAGATGCTTTGAAAGATGCAAACCAGCTTTTGCTGGCTACTGATGAAGACCGCGAAGGCGAGAGCATTAGTTGGCATCTCCTGCAGCTTTTGGCCCCGAAGGTACCGGTAAGGCGAATGGTATTTCACGAGATCACTAAGGAAGCTATCGGCAAGGCTCTTGATCAAACACGTGATCTCGATATGGAGTTGGTGCATGCGCAAGAGACGCGTCGGATCCTGGATCGCCTGGTGGGCTATACGCTTTCGCCGTTGCTGTGGAAAAAAGTAGCCTGGGGACTTTCTGCTGGTCGTGTTCAATCGGTCTCTGTGCGTCTACTGGTTCAGCGCGAACGAGCTCGAAGAGCATTTTGCAGCGGTAATTATTGGGATCTCAAGGCCAAATTGAGGCAAGCCGGGAGCAGCTTTGAAGCAAAACTCACCCACTTAGGGGGGTGTCGCATAGCGACGGGTAGTGATTTTGATGAAAGTACTGGTGAGTTGAAAGCTGGATCCAATGTGCAACTGCTTCATGAGGACGAAGCCAGAGCGCTGACCGATAAGGTGCGTCAAAGCGCTTGGAAAGTGAATGCCGTTGAGGAAAAACCGACGGTGCGTAAGCCGGTGCCCCCGTTTACTACCAGCACCCTCCAACAAGAATCCAATCGCAAGCTACGGCTTTCTGCACGAGAAACAATGCGTTGTGCTCAGGGTTTGTACGAACGAGGTTTCATCACTTACATGCGAACAGATTCCGTTCATCTCTCTGACCAAGCAATTAGTGCCTCCAGAAGCTGTGTACAAACCTTGTATGGCAAGGACTATTTGAGCCGGGTAGCCCGCAAATTCAGCACCAAAGCACGTAACACACAGGAAGCCCATGAAGCGATCCGTCCTGCGGGAGAAAAATTTCGTACCCCAGGAGAAACAGGTCTCGATGGTCGTGATCTGACATTGTACGAGTTGATTTGGAAGCGCACAGTCGCCAGTCAGATGGCGGAGGCCCGACTCACCATGCTCTCTGTAGATCTCAGATGCGCAGGTGCCAAATTTCGAGCCAGTGGCAAGCGCATCGACTTTCCTGGTTTCTTCCGCGCCTACGTTGAAGGAAGTGATGATCCCGATGCAGCCCTAGAAGAACAGGAGGTAATTCTGCCTGCTCTCGCCGTAGGAGATGCTCCCAAGCTGAAAGAAGTGGAAGCATTGGGACATCAAACCCAGCCGCCAGAGCGATTCAGTGAGGCTTCTCTGGTGAAGATTCTGGAGAAAGAGGGCATCGGCCGTCCCTCCACCTACGCCTCCATTATCGGAACCATCGCCGATCGAGGCTACGCCACAATTCAAAACAATTCCTTGACACCAAGCTTCACAGCATTTGCTGTAACAGCATTACTGGAGGAACATTTTCCTGATCTGGTGGATACCGGCTTTACAGCACGGATGGAGGATACGCTCGATGAGATTTCTCATGGAAAGGTGCCGTGGCTCCCGTATCTCGAAGGTTTTTATAAAGGTGAGCAGGGTCTTGAGACCCAAGTTCAACGACGAGAGGGTGATATCGATCCGGGTGCTTCTCGCACAATTGACCTTGAGGGGCTGAACTGCGTGGTGCGCATCGGTCGATTTGGTGCGTATCTCGAGTCGAAACGCATCAGTAAAGACGGTGACGAGGAGTTAATTAAAGTGACACTCCCCCGTGAAACAACTCCAGCGGACCTTGATCAAGAGCAAGTCGAACTGCTTCTGAAACAAAAAGCGAATGGGCCTGAGGCTCTCGGTGAGGATCCAGAAACCGGCGACCTAGTGTATTTGCTCTTTGGACAGTATGGCCCTTACGTACAGCGAGGTTGGGTCAGCGATGAGAATCCCAAGCCTAAACGAGTGTCTTTGCCTAAAAGCATAAAACCCGAAGACCTTAGCCTCGAGAATTCCCTAGGCCTTCTAAGACTGCCACGACTTCTAGGAGATCATCCTGACGGCGGCCGCATTCAGGCGGGAATGGGTCGTTTTGGGCCCTACGTAGTATGGAACAAGGGTAAAAGTGAGAAGGATTACCGCTCTCTTAAGGGAGAAGACGACGTCCTGATCGTTAGTCTTACCAGAGCCCTAGAGCTCTTGGCAATGCCGAAGCGGGGTCGCGGTGGACGTGCGGCTCTACGAGATCTGGGTAAGCCAGAAGGCAGTGAAGATGCAGTTCGGATTTATAACGGACCCTACGGTTTGTATGTAAAGCAAGGAACGCTAAATGCTTCTCTTCCGGAAGGTAAGGGAGCTGAGGATGTTACTCTCGAAGAGGCAATTGAGCTTTTGGCCACTAAAGCCTCATCTAAGAAGACAAGCCGTAAACCTGCAGTAAGTAAGGCAAATTCGACAAAAAGACCCGCCGCTAAGAAACCAGCAGCAAAAAAACTTCCAGCCACCACAAAAACTGGGCGTCTACGAGCCAGTGCCGTGCGCATAATTAGACCAGGAAAAAGTTGATGCTGCAACGCCTGGTGTGGATGGTTCCTCTGGTGTTGATGCCAGGGTGTGTTGGGAATCCTTTTGCTGAACAATTGGAAAAGAGTTTTGTTCCTTCCGCTGCTGCACCTCCCACCAGCATGGCGCCAGCAGTAGCTAGCCAGGCGTCTCCTTCAGTAGCAGCCTCGTTCGAGGATTCTGACACCCGAGCTAAACCTATACATTTCGAATTGACGGACTCTAAACCCAGAGTTTCAACAAGTCTCAAAGCTGAAAGGATAAAGTTAAAAACGACCACATTGCCACCATCGGATCAGCCCCAAGAGCCTTACAGAATCACAATTCATCTATCTGGAGCAGATCCTGCTGCTCCCGCCGAGATCGTTACTCGGACGCTACGTGAGGCTGATGTGAGCTTTACCGTTGAACGCATTGAACGGGTCGAGCCATGAACTTGGATCCAATGCCCCTTAGCCGTCAGCAGGCTTTGCGGTTGGTGGAAGGGGCTTATTTGGCAGCAACAACAGGCTTGATCTGGTTGGCTTTGTATTACCTTCCCATCGGGGGTGCCTTACTTCGTTTAGCTGTACCACTTCCCCTCACGCTCCTTCAGTTGCGCCGTGGCGGCCACTCTGGAGCTGAAGGGTTGCTTTTAGCCGTACTTCTCCTTACCGCGCTAATGGGTCCCGTTCGTGGGCTTTTATTGTTGTTTCCATATGGGTTGCTCGCGCTTTGGCTGGGATGGAGCTGGTATCGAGGACTGAGCTGGTGGTTGAGTTGGGGTATAGGAGCAATGCTTGGGACATGTGGCTTTCTGGTGCGTATTGTAGTCCTTTCACTGCTCATAGGCGAGAACCTTTGGTTAGTGATTAATCGCGGTGGAGCTGGATTGCTTGAACGCCTTGTCGCTTTGTTCGACTTACCGATGGCTCCTGATATGACGCAGGTTCAGCTGATGGTTTTAGCCCTAGTGGTGATGCAGCAAGTCATTTACGTGCTTTCCCTTCATGCCTTGGCGTTTTGGATCTTCCCCCGGCTGCGTTCTCCCATTCCTGAGCCGCCTCAATTGCTGTATGGATTTGTTGCCTTCGACCCCATCTAATTTTCCCCTGGTTTTGCCTGAAGGCTGTCGCTGTGTAGGTCAGCAAGGTTCTCCCGCTGCTCATGTCACGATGCTGGCCCCTTGGCTTAAGCAAAACCTTAGCCTTGATCTGCTGCTTCTGTTGGCAGCGACGCGAACCGCTGAGCATAAGGGTATTTCTGAAGCCGGTTCAACAGCTACAGCTCGAAGGATCACAGCACTTGCTGATGCTGAACTGTTACTGAAAGGACCCTCCACGTCGAAAAAGTGGCCTCTTCCATCCCTTTCGGCTGGTGTATCACCTGCTTTGTTGAGTCATGTCGCGGTTCGTCGGCTGTCTCTGCAACCTCTGGTGGCGGTGATAGGCCTGATGATGCAGCCGGATTTCGACCACCTAAGAGTTGAATCGTCAGATCTCGGGCCCGCTGACTGTCTTTCTTCTGGAGCCGCTATGACGATTGATCGGGTAGACCACCTTTGGCGTCAAGGAGAACGAATCGGTGCTGGGCTGAAGAGGCCTCTTACGCTCATCGAATGCGTTCCAGGTGGAACAACCACGGCTCAGGCTGTGCTCACTGCGCTTGGGTTCCACGTCGCGGATTTGATCAGCGGTAGCGCAAGACAATCACCTCGAGCCTTAAAATTTGCTCTGGTGGCTAAAGGGCTAAGACAAGCCAATCTTGGCGAAACTTGTACTGCCGTAGCTATGTTGGCGGCGGTGGGCGATCCCTTTCAAGTATTAGCGACAGGTTTGTTAGTGGGAGCTGTGCGATCCCATCAACCTGTGCTGCTGGGGGGTGGAAGTCAGATGTTAGCCGTGTTGGCATTGGCCCTATATGCGTTGTCGGAAACAGACAGGGACTCCCTAGTTCATCAGGTACTTGTGGGCACAACGGCTTGGTTAGCCGATGAAGGAGCTATCGATGGACAACCATCTTTGTTGGATCATTTAGTAAACGAAATTGGAGCACGATTTGGGTTACTGCTATCGGTTTTCGCATGTGGTATCCACTTTCACGCCAGCTCCTATCAGGCGCTGCGTGACTATGAACAGGGTTACGTGAAAGAAGGGGTGGGTGCTGGTGCGTTGTTGTTCCTTGCCCAGCTAAGGGGAGTCGGCTACCATGAGCTTGTGGCTGACTGCGACCGAGCAATGGCGCAGCTCCTTGGTTGCCCCGTAGAATCGGGCTTATGACCACATCTCTTGAGTGGTGTTCAAGGAAAATTTGCCGACGTCACTTTCTACAGATAGCAGGCGGGGCCAGCTTAGTAGCGTTGGCTGGCTGTCGCAGAGCTGTGGCTGCGCCACAGCTCTTAGCTCTTTCAGGAATTCTACCGAAACGTTGGACGACAGAGTTACCGAAACCATGGCAGTTCATCACATCCAAAACCTTAAATCAATGGACACAGGCAGATCGTAACCAAGCAGATCTCCTTGCTTTCACCGACGGTTGGATTGAATCTCTTTCAACAGTTCCATTGCAACCTATCGCAGCTTCCCCACTTCGGAACCGGCTCGATGCAGCTGCACTCAGGCTTCTGGAAGCATTAGGACCCCAGGAATCATGTGTTCTACCTGTTGGCGTAAGTCCTTGGGTGATGCTAGTTCGCCAGAACGCTATCGTGGAATCGATAAAAATGCTGGGTTGGGAGATGTTGCTGGATCCCCATCTGCAGGGACGAATTATACTTCCCGCTAGTCCACTACTGGTGATTAACCTGGCAGATCGATTGGAGCAAAAGGACGCCTTGGAACGCTTGCGTCGCCAGGTACTCACGTTCGACGATAGGCAAGCGGTAAATTGGTTGTTGAAGGGAGTGGCGACTGTAGTGGTGTTGCCCTTGCAGCGATGCTTACCCTTGCTCAAGCAAGATCCTCGAGTAGCGGCGGTTCTACCAGCTCAGGGGGCCCCTCTAAACTGGACTATGCTGGCAAGGCCATTCGGGACTCAGGAGCCATTGCCTCAAGAATGGGTAGAACAAGCGTGGCGCGAACCCTTGCGGCGACGTCTTTTACAGTTCGGCTGGCGTGCCCCTTTGCCCACCGCCTTACTTGAAACCGATCGCCAATATCTTCCTGAACGCTGGCACTCACTAATGCTACCACCAGCTAAGATTTGGGATTTATGTTGGTCACTTCCGAGGCTTAAGCCTGAGCAACAAATCAGTTTGCGGGAACGCTGGCAGGCGTCAACCCCATAACCGCCGCCGAGGTGCGGCGGCGAGTCTCGCATGAGTATCTGCTAAAAGTTGGGGAATGTCTAGCTGATGAGGGCAACGAGGTAGGCAATCGCCACAACCCTTACATGCAGAGGCATTCACACTCTCCCACCAGTGCCCAGCTTTCCCGATGAGGTTATAACGCTCTTGGCTGTAACCAACAAGGTCATGACCGACAGCTAAATTGCGTAGCCTTAGAAGATCAGGTATTGGTACATGATTGGGACAGGGTAAACAACCACGGCATTGCTTGCAGAACTCATTACCTAAGCGCTCCTTTCGAAGTCGCTCCAACCTTCGCAACGCCTTGGTTTCTTGCTCATTGAGGGGTCCATCGCATTGGGCAAGATTTTTTAAAATTGATAAGTCATTTGGAGCCGCTGCTCCCAGGGTGAGTGTGGAAACTCCCTGAGCCAACAAGTATCGATAAGCGAGAGCTAAGGGTTCTACAGGGTAGCAGTCGCTCCTCATAGTAGCGCTTGGAGCTTGCAGCCGTCCGCCTTTGTCTGCTGGAGAAATTGCCATTACTCCGATGCCGTGGTTCAAAGCCCAGCGCGCAAGGGGCAACCGCTGAGGGTCTAGAAGATGGAGATGTAAACTGCAAAAACTGAAACGCTTGCAATCCAAAGCGCTTTTAATCAAGGCGAAGCTTCCGTGGCTGCTAAACCCAAGCTGCGTGACACGACCACTGGCAAGAGCCCAATCCAGTAGATGTGCTCCGTCCCCCTGCAGGACCCAATCTAAATGTTCTGGAAGATTAATTCCATGAATCGCAAGATTGTCAAGCGTTTTGACTCCAAGTCGCTGAAGGATGCTATTCAGTTGACGTTGACCTTCTTCAAAGGTAAGGCCCGGCAGAAGTTTACTTGTAATCACCCAATTGCCTTGGGGAATTTTTGAAGAGCTCCTTAGTGCCTCTCCCAGAAACTGTTCTGCGGGTCCATAAGCAGGGGCGGTCTCTAAGTGATTAATACCAATATCGACAGCGGCTTCGAGCACCCTTGCCATGTGCTCAACGGAGCTCAAGGCCCGCATCGTTCCCAGGGTAAATAGGCTAACGGGACGTCCCTGCCCAAATGACCGGCGCTTCACTCACCTGAGGGGGGGAGGTTGGTGTCTGAAGGGTCCTGATCCGACCTGCCTCGCTTATCCAAATGACGTACGAGAGCAGCAGGGCTTAAATCGTCAATAAAGCGATTAAAAGCGATTTGATCTTCGGCGTCCGCTTCGGCATCGACTGCAATCGATGCTTCAGCCACTACCTCCTCTAGCATCCAGATACTACAACCGGTTCGGACAGCCAAGGCAATAGCATCACTTGGTCTGGCATCCAATTCAATAAATTCCATTTCATTGTTGTTAAGTTCAGCGTCGTCCGAATCGATTCGAAGTCGTAGTACAGCATGAAATGTATTGTCTTCGATGGAATGCACAATGACGCGGTCGAGTTTCAGCCCGCCAACTACAAGGAGAGTTGCCATGAGGTCATGACTCAGCGGCCGTAAAGGAGGTATGTCTTGCAAGCCCGCCATGATGTTGTAGGCCTGCGACTGATCGATCCAAATCGGGACCTGACGCCGACTGCTGGGATCCCTGAGAAGTACGATCGGGCTTCGACTGATGGCATCTAAAGCAACACCTGCGACGCTCATCTCAACCATGGCGACGCTTCAACGCTGACAGATTATGGCGAAAGTAGATCACCCAGGCGATGTTTACGGGACTTGTGCAGTCGGTGGGAACAATTCAGAGGCGCTCTGGATCAGTTGTAGTGACGGGTTGTACACCATTTGCACCCCTTTTGTTAGGTGACAGTATCGCTGTGGATGGGGTGTGCCTGACTGTAGCCGAACTAGTCGGAGACGGTTTTCGCGCTGATGTCAGTGAAGAAACGTTGCACCGAACCACCTTGGGCCGTAAATCAGAGTTAGGCGGAATCGTCAATTTAGAACCTGCCCTTTGTTTTAGTGATCGTCTTGGTGGCCATTTGGTGAGTGGTCACGTCGATGCCCCTGGCAAAGTAATCGGCCTTGAGACTTTGCCTCAATCTTGGCGTTTAAAAATACGCTGGCAGGAGCCACGCTTCGGTCGTTACGTGTGTGAAAAAGCCAGTATCGCTGTAGACGGTATCAGCCTCACCGTAGCCGATTGTAGCGATGAAGGAGTTACTTTTTCCGTGGCTGTGATTTCTCATACATGGAACTCAACGAGCCTGCAAAAGCTGATTGTTGGTGACCAGGTGAATCTCGAAGTCGACCAGCTTGCACGTTATGCAGAACTATTGTTGAAAGGAAAAGCTTCGAACGATAATCCTTTAACAAAGGAAACCGATCTTTCTGCTGCCTGGTTGGCTTTTCATGGCTGGTCTTGATCGATCTGCAGAAGAAGAATCGAGCCATCGTCCTCTTGCAATTCAATACGAAACTCTTGGCCAGGTTCAAGCCCAAGTTGGCGTGTATAAGCATGACCAATAAGCAAATTCCCGTTTCCATGGACTCGGGTACGGAATTCTGCTTGGCGTCCACGTGTTCCTGTCGCAGAGGAGTTCGTATTTTTTGGTAGTTGCCAGTTCTGAGCCTTTGCTTTGGCTTCAACTAGGGCTCGATAAAAACTCTTTTTGAGGAGTCGACCGCTAGCACCGACATATCCACAACCGCGAGCAATGTCCTCTTCCGGTCGATTGCTGAGCGATCTGGCTTTATCTAGCAGCTCTTTGCCGACCAGCATTGCGAAATTTGATTCAAATAAATTTTGACCTAAATAATCAATATAGGCAAGGGATCTAAAGTAAATAAAATATCACAAATAAAACAACCCAAATTCCATCAACGAAATGCCAGTAGAGCTCGGCAGCCTCCAAAGGGAAGTGATTGTTAGCGGTTACACGTCCCCCAGCCTCTCGCGCTTGCCACCACACGATAAAAATCATGAGGGTGCCAAGCGTAACATGTAGACCATGAAAACCGGTAGCAGCGAAGAAGGTGCTGGCATACAAGTTATCTGTAAGCCCAAAAGGGAGAGTAAAGTATTCAAACATCTGACTGGTCAAGAATGCGATTCCTAAGGCTGCAGTGACTAGTAACCAAAGCCGACACCGGCCGTGATTGCTGTTGCGAATCGCTTGGCCTGCAGAGTGGAATGTAGCACTACTAACTAAAAGCAGCACAGTGTTGAGAGTTGGCAGAAGGAGTTCTAATTCGTATATCGTTCCTTCCGGTAGAGGGTTGACTGCTTTAAAAGTGAGGTAAGCCGCAAAAAAGCCGGCAAATGTCATGGCATCGGCCGTTAGGAAGATTGCCAATCCAAATATGCGATGATCGCCATGTGCCTTATTGATTTGTTTCTCGACCTGTTCTTTTACATCGGCGCTTTTGGACTGAACAGGAAGGGTGCTAGTCATTTGCCACTTCTCCAGAGATCACGACCGCTGGTAGCAGATAGGTCGATTGCATTGATAGGAACGCCGTAGCCGTAAGGTTCTTCTACCAGAGGTGTTTCTCCAGCCCAGTTTTGCACCGGGGGGGGAGAACTGGTGAGCCATTCTGGCGTTAATGCGTTCCAAGGATTATCTCCTGCAATCTTTCCAGAAATGGCACTCTGAATTACGTTCCAGAGGAAAGGAAGCGTACTGATAGCCATCAACAAAGCTCCAACTGAACTGATCTGATTGATCAAAGTGAATTGGGGGTCGTATTCCGAAACGCGCCGTGGCATACCATTGAGTCCGAGCCAGTGTTGGGGACCAAAGCAAAGGTTGAAACCGATAAAGGTGAGCATGCAGTGGAAGCGGCCTAAATCTTCATTCAGCATGCGTCCAGTAAACTTTGGATACCAATGATAGACCGAGGCAAAGATTATAAAGACTGAACCTCCGAAAACGATGTAGTGAAAATGTGCAACAACGAAATAAGTATCGTGCACATGTATATCAAAAGGCACTTGAGCTAGAGCAACTCCGGTAATGCCGCCGAGCACAAAATTTACAATAAATCCACAAGAAAAAAGAACAGCACTATTGAGACTGATCCGACCACCCCAAAGAGTGGCAAGCCAGTTAAAAAATTTAATCCCTGTTGGAACAGCAATAAATGTTGTGGCAATGGTAAAAAATAGACGCATCCAGGGGGGAGTACCACTAGTGAACATATGGTGAGCCCAAACGATTAATCCAAGAACGACAATCCCCATTATTGAATAAACCATCGTTACGTAGCCAAAAAGAGGCTTACGAGCGTGAACCGGAAGGATTTCACTTACCAAGCCAAAGGCAGGTAAGACCATGATATACACCGCTGGATGAGAATAGAACCAGAACAAATGTTGATATACAACGACATTCCCCCCAAGTGCCGGGTTAAAAAAACCAGTATGCGCAACAATATCAAAGCTTAGAAGTACTAACGTGCCTGCAAGGACAGGCGTAGATGCTATCACAAGGATACTGGTTCCAAGCATTGCCCAGCAGTACATCGGCATCTGCATGAGTTTAAGTCCTGGCTGACGTAATTTTAAAATTGTGGCGATGAAATTAATTCCACCAAAAATTGAACTACCGCCAAGTAACAAGACACTAAGAATCCAGATAATTTGTCCTGTGGCAGGTGTAGTAACGCTAAGCGGTGGATAAGCAGTCCAACCTGATTGGGCTGCCCCGGTAATGAAATAACTAGCGACTAAAAGTAAGCCTGCTGGTGGGATTAACCAAAAAGCCACTGCATTAAGACGCGGAAAAGCCATATCGCGTGCACCGACATAAAATGGAATCAAATAGTTTCCAAAAGCACCATTGACAACCGGAACAATCCAGAGAAATATCATCACTGTACCATGTAAAGTCAACACTTGGTTATAAACATCGCGTGCCATAAAGTCGGCTACAGGACTAATAAGCTCAGTGCGAATTGCTCCAGCAAGGGCGCCGCCGACCAGATAAAAAACAAATCCACACACAAGATATTGCAGTCCAATTACTTTGTGATCAACGCTGAAGCTAAAGTATCTCAGCCAACCCGTTGGCTGTAATCTTGGTCGGGGCCCTGTTCCGCGAGAGGCGATGGTGGCAGTCATTTCCGGTATTGTCAACTGTTTTGTGAATGATTTAGGTTAGTTTCGTGTTACTACTGAACCAGCTTTGCCAAGCATCTGGCTCTTCTACAACAACCGCAGAGCGCATGCTGCCGTGGTAAGGACCGCAAAGTTCTGCGCAAACAATGGGATATCGACCTGGTCGAGTCGCGGTGAAGCTCAGTTGTGTTGGCTGACCAGGAATTATGTCTTGCTTTAAGCGGAACTCAGGCACCCAAAAAGCATGAATGACATCTTTTGATTCCATGCGGAGTGTGATTGTACGATCAGCCGGAACGTGCAGTTCCCCTGTAGTGATATTTCCATCGGGATAGTGAAATAAAAATGCGAATTGCATTGCCGTTACTTCAATTGACAAAACGTTGGAGACCGTTTCCGAGTCTATTGATCTTGAGCCAACCCCTCCCCAAATCTTTTGTTCTTGTGTTTCATTCACGTGGTCATGAGCTAAGGGAACTATGCCTCCCATTCGATCGTAGATATCATAACTATATAAACCCACAAATAACACTACAACCGCAGGAACCGCCGTCCAGAAAATTTCTAGGGGAAGGTTACCTTCGATAGCAACTCCATCACCAATGTAATTATTTTTTCGTCGAAAACGAATCAAGCTAAAGACGAGGAGTCCAACAATGCCTACAAATAAAATTGCTCCAATCGTGAAAAGAACCCGGAAAAGTTGGTCGTAAATCAGAGCATTGAGACTAGCTTCCGTAGGCAGAAAATTGATTGTTTGTCCAATCCACAATCCTCCGATGACTAAAACCATCCCTAGCACAAGTGTAAGAATGGTGGACGGGATCTGCACTAATTAAATCCCTTACTTCTATCAGCGTATAAAGAGATCCAGCTATCTCCATAAAGTGATTGTTAAGTCATTGGTTTTGTCAGCAAAAGTACATCATTGGCAGCTGAGAAATATTGCACTCGTTACATAGAACGTGGCATACGGCAGCCTATCGCTACGGTCCATTTAGGACACTGGCGACCCCGTCGATAGGAGCTTGTCGATGACGACTTTCACTTTATCAATTGTGCGGCAGCAGCTGGCTCGGCTCTCAGCTCATCTCGTCGTGGCTCTCGTAGCACTCATCGTGATCGGTGGAGCGACGCGCGTAATGGAAGCTGGTCTGGCCTGTCCAGATTGGCCACTCTGTTATGGAACTCTTCTGCCGTACAGGCAGATGAACACTCAAGTGTTTCTCGAGTGGTTTCACAGGCTCGATGCCCTCATAGTTGGTATCGCATTGCTTGTGTTGGCAGTCGTTTCTCTGATTTGGAGACGACTACTTCCGCGGTGGCTCCCGTGGGTAAGTTTCGTCTTGGTTGTAATGGTGGCCCTGCAGGGTTGCCTCGGTGCCCTCACCGTGTTGCAACTGCTGCCATCGGGGATTGTTACAGCACATCTGCTACTAGCTTTAACCTTAGTAGCGATCTTGAGTGGAATTACTCAGTGTTTGCAGCAACCCGCTGCAATTCCTGCTCCACTCTGGTGGCGTAGTTTCTCTCTACTGGCTTTGGTCGCTGTTATGGGCCAGTGCTTGTTCGGTGCCCGCATAGCAACGACTTGGGCTACCCAGATTTGCCTGACCAGAGGAGATACCTGCAATTGGGTTGCACTGCACCGCTCCACCGCAATACTGGTCGCAGGGGCAGTGTTGCTGTTCGTAGCCCAGGCCTTGCTTGCCGACGGCTGGACCCGTCAGCAATGGCCCTTCTTATCGACAGCTGTCGTTCTTTTGGCTGGCCAAGCAGGTCTCGGGGCAGCCACTTTACATTTCGGGTTATCTCAGCCCCTGATCACGACTGCCCATCAGCTGTTAGCGGCAGTTTTGGTAGCGGTGCTGGCGGCACTCGCGGCCCGACGCCCTGAACCACCTTCCGTCACTCCCTTCATTGTTGAGGGATCCACCTTGGAGACCTGTCATGGCTGAAGTAACCACGACCGCTAGTTTCACCAGAGCAGAAATTGTACCGTCTCGCAAGCGTGTAAAGCTTCCGGCCTGGCTGGAGGTCGCCAAACCGCGACTCATCCCACTTCTTTTAGCTACCACACTGGCCGGAATGGCCTTGACCGAAGGGTGGCCACTTTCTTCCCCTCGTTTGGTGTGCACCCTTGGCGGTGGCGCTTTGGCTTCGGCTGCCGCCGGAGTTCTGAATTGCCTATGGGAACAAGATCTGGATAGCCGAATGAACCGTACAAGCGACCGTGCGTTGCCATCGGGACGCCTATCTCCAACTACCGCATTCACTGGGGCCATCGCTTGCACGCTAGCAGCAGCAATGCTTTTGATAAGTGGCGTGAACTGTCTTGCTGCAGGCTTATCTCTTTTGGGTCTTTGCATTTATGTGCTGCTCTATACAGCTCTACTCAAACCGCGAACCACACAAAACATTGTTATCGGTGGCCTTGCAGGAGCGATTCCACCCCTGGTCGGTGCTGCAGCAGCAACAGGGCATATCGGCCTAAGTGGATGGTGGTTGTTTGCATTGGTTATGGTTTGGACTCCTGCTCACTTCTGGGCTCTGGCGTTATTACTACGGGAAGACTACCGCGCTGTGGGAATTCCGATGCTGCCTTCGGTGAGGGGGCCTGTTGTAACAGCAAAAGCGATCAGTCGGTATGGCTGGGCCACAGCTCTCTTAAGTGGATTTGGGATTCTGGCGCTTCCCACCGGTGGCATTTTTTATGGCCTAATGTTGTTGCCTTACAACGGCCGCTTGCTGCAGTTGGTGCATCGTTTGGAGGCTGATTCTGGCAGCCTGACTAATGCCAAGAACCTCTTCCGCTGGTCAATCCTTTATCTATTCGGTATTTGTCTCCTTCTTATATTGAGCCGATTAGATTTGGTCGCTCGGCTCGATCAGCAGGTAATTTTTATACTGAATGTATATAGGCCCTATCTGAGTCCTCTCTAGAGTTCAGATTGATTCAGGTCCATGACCCCGATGTTGCCCGATGGCGATGATTGAGTTGAGGCAGCTCTCCAAAACCTATGGAGCGGTAAGTGCCCTCAGCAATCTTGATATGACTGTCCCGGAAGCTTGTCTTTATGGGTTGCTCGGTCCTAACGGAGCTGGAAAAACCACTGTGTTGCGTATCCTTACCACCCTTTTATCTCCCGACAGTGGTTCTGTGCACGTGGCTGGCGTGGATGCTCTGCAAAATCCAAAAGAGGTTCGCTGTTTGCTGGGTTATGTCGCCCAGGAAGTAGCGATTGATAAAGTTCTTAGCGGTCGTGAGCTCCTACAATTCCAAGGAGATATATATCATCTGAAGCGGCGAGACCGTGATTATCAGATTGATGCTTTAATTGACCGACTCAACATGAAGCCGTGGATTGATCGCCGCTGCGGTACGTACTCTGGTGGAATGCGGCGGCGTTTAGATCTAGCCGCCGGCCTTTTGCATCGTCCGCGGCTTCTAGTGCTGGATGAGCCCACTGTAGGCCTTGATATTGAAAGCCGTAGCGTAATCTGGCAGTTATTGAATCAGCTGGTTGAGGATGGCACTAGCGTTCTGCTAAGTAGTCACTATCTTGAGGAAATTGAAGCCTTAGCCGATCGAATAGCGATCATAGATGCCGGAACTGTGATTGCTGAAGGTACTCCTGCGGCGTTAAAGCAATGCTTGGGAGGGGACCGCGTCACTCTCCGGATCCGTGAATTCAGCGATGCTCAGGAAGCGGCACGTGTCTGTGCCATCCTTAAATCAGTCGAGGGCGTGCGTCAGGTCGTAATCAACCGTGCCCAAGGTTTTTCGTTAAACTTGGTCATTGAGGGTGAGTTGGTGATCGAGCGCCTACGTCATTCGCTTAACAGTGCTGGTATTTCCATATTTGCTTTGACCCAAAGTCGTCCCAGCCTTGATGACGTTTACCTTCAAGCAACTGGATGCACCCTGATGGACGCCGAACTAGCCATTGCTGGGCAGCGAGATATCAAGCAAGAAAAGCGTCAATCCATGTGATGAGTCTGAATTAATGAACTCCCCACTTTCCCCTGTAGCCACGTCAGCTCAAGCCCCTAGGGCTTTGGCGGAACTCACCCAGGAGACTATAGCCTTGACTCGTCGTCTGTTTTTACAGTTGACCCGTCGTCCCTCCACCCTGGTAGCCGGAGTTCTTCAACCATTAATTTGGTTGGTTCTGTTTGGTGCGCTATTCGCTAATGCACCGGAGGGACTGCTGCCTGACGGGATGAGTTATGGAAGCTTTCTCGGTGCCGGAGTCGTTGCGTTTACCGCATTCAGTGGAGCTCTAAACGCTGGGCTTCCCGTGATGTTTGACCGAGAGTTCGGCTTCCTGAATCGACTGTTGGTAGCCCCATTGCGAAGCCGTACTTCAATCGTACTGGCTTCGGTGATTTACATCACAGCTCTGAGCTTGTTCCAGAGCCTAGCTATCATGGTCACCGCAAAATACCTTGGATACGGTTGGCCTGGCGGAGTTGGCCTTATCCTAGTGATGGCTACACTGTTACTGTTAATCCTCGCTGTAACAGCGTTGAGTCTTGGCTTGGCCTTTGCACTTCCTGGGCATATAGAATTAATTGCGGTAATTTTCGTAGTGAATCTGCCGTTACTCTTTGCAAGCACGGCGCTCGCACCCTTGTCTTTTATGCCAGTTTGGTTGGGCTGGCTTGCAGTCCTAAACCCACTCACCTTCGCAATAGAGCCCATACGCGCCGCCTATCGTGGTCCTCTTAACCTTTCGGAGGTTATTCTTGAGGCTCCCTACGGAAATCTCACAGGCCAAACCTGTTTGCTAGTCCTATCGGTTTTTGCCATCGGGTTATTTCTCTTAACTCGTCCTCTGCTTAATCGCAAGCTCTCCTAAATCTATAATTTCCCCTTCATCCCACTAACCTGATTTTAAGCTTTGCTAGAATCTTCTTTGACCTCTAATCTAGAACACTTGACACAGCAAGTGTTGGATGATCTATTGCCTAATGCGTATGCGTGGGTGTGCCGTTTCTATAAGTAGTCCTCTATCAAAAATGCTTGCCAATTGTTTTGAATTAGCTGTCGAGATGCCTAGTTGCCAGCTTAGGCATCGGTATTTACGTAAGCATTTCTTCCATCTCAGAGAGATTGGCTGTTGTTACAGAAAAGTAGGATAGTCGTGGTGAGTTATAGAGAACCTGCCAATGCCCAGTAGTCCCTTACCAAACCTGTCGCTTTCTATTGCACCACCAACTGTTTCGGGTTGAGGATGCACTTCTACTTAAGTCAGCATGATCCCAACGACTAAAGTCCTTAATCAGGGGCTGATCGTTTCTGTACAAGCACCTTGGGGATCTCCTATACGTGACCCAGAGGTGATTGCTTCGATTGCCGAGGCTTCGCTACGCAGTGGTGCAGTTGGTGTGCGCTTGGAAAGCCCTGAGCATATTGGCGCTGTTCGGCGCCGTTGTCCAAAGGCACTGATTATTGGTCTATGGAAATGCGCCTTTCCTGGTAGTGATGTGTACATCACGCCTGGCTGGAGAGAAATTCAAGCGGTTTGGTCAGCGGGAGCTGACGTGATTGCTTTGGACGCAACAGATCGTCGGCGTCCCAACAGTCAATTACTAGCAGATTTGACACAACGTGCTCGCCACGAGCTGCAAGCCACACTAATGGCAGATATCGATAGTGTCCAAAACGGTCTTTTTGCAGCAAAGCTTGGCTGCGATTGGATTGGGACTACCTTATACGGTCATACAGAAAAAACGTCAGATCGTACACCTCCAGGACTAGAGCTGTTGCCAGATCTACGTCGCCACCTCGGTCTATCAGTCCGGTTGATTTGCGAAGGAGGAATCAAATCGCCGACAGAAGCCCGCTCGGCTCTCAGAGCTGGAGCGGACAATGTTGTCGTCGGGACTGCAATTACAGGTGTGGATCTTCAAGTAGCAGCCTATTGTCACCAACTAACTCATTAGTTACATCATACCAGGCATACCTCCCATACCTCCCATACCAGGCATACCTCCCATACCTCCCATACCAGGCATACCTCCCATACCTCCCATACCAGGCATACCTCCCATACCTCCGCCCATGGGGTCGTCTCCACTGGAGGAGCCAGCAGCAGCCTCGGGTTCTGGTTTGTCTGCAATTGCAACTTCTGTTGTCACAAGCAAAGAGGCGATAGACACTGCGTCTTGAACAGCTAAACGCACGACTTTCGTCGCATCCACAATGCCAGTCTTTGTTAAATCTTCGTAATCACCACTGAGGGCATTAAATCCTTTACCACTTTGACGCATGGTCTCAATCACCACGTCACCATTGTGCCCTGCATTAGTAGCTATCTGATGAATGGGTGCAGTAAGGGATCGTTGCACGATTTCCACGCCGGTGCGCTGATCACCGTCCAGTTTAGCCGCCAAGCTGTTGAGATCTTCGGCCAATTGCAAAAGTGTGCTTCCACCACCAGCAACGATGCCTTCTTCTACCGCTGCACGGGTGGCGTTGAGAGCATCCTCGATTCTAAGCTTTCGGTTTCTCAGCTCGGTTTCAGTCGCGGCACCAACCTTGATAACAGCTACTCCGCCACCAAGCTTGGCGATCCGCTCATTAAGTTTTTCGCGGTCGTAGTCAGATTCTGTGACATCGAGTTCGCGCCTAATCGCTGCAACACGTTTACCAACAGCCTTACGGTAGTCGTCGTTGGCGACGATGGTAGTGCTCTCCTTGCTGATAGTTACCCTGCGAGCGTGACCAAGATCGTCCAGAGCTACCTTGTCGAGAGTCATTGCTTGATCTTCACTGATCAGGATGCCACCCGTGAGAACAGCAATATCAGACAGAGTTGCTTTACGTCGTTCCCCAAAAGAAGGGGCACGTACAGCAGCTACCTGAAGAACACCGCGATTCTTGTTCATCACGAGAGTGGCAAGTGCCTCACCCTCCACTTCCTCCGCAAGGATCAGTAGAGGAGAACCACTCTTCTGAACCGTTTCAAGAACTGGAACAATATCGTTAACGTTGCTGATCTTTCGATCAGTCAGCAAGATGAGTGGATTCTCGAATTCACAGACCTGACGGTCTGTATCAGTGACGAAGTAGGGGGAGCTGTAGCCTCGATCAAAGGCCATACCTTCAGTGACCTCTACCTCTGTAGCCAGTGACTTGGACTCCTCAACTGTGATGACTCCGTCAGTGCTGACCCGATCCATGGCTTCAGCGATCATGCGACCAACCTCTTCATCACCGCCAGAGCTCACTGTGGCCACTTGTTGGATTGTGTCACTAGCAATTGCCTGACTTCGATTTGTTAGACCGGCGACAATTTGAGCCGCAGCTTTTTCCATACCGCGACGTAATTCTACGGAGCTAGCCCCAGCTGCCGTATTGCGAAGTCCCTCATGCACCATGGCTTGGGCAAGCACGGTCGCTGTAGTTGTCCCGTCTCCAGCCTTATCCTTAGTCTTAGACGCCACCTGTTGCATCAACTTAGCACCAAGATTTTCGAAAGGATCTTCGAGCTCAATATCGCGAGCAATGGTGTCACCATCATTTACGATGTCTGGGGCACCAAACTTTTTCTCGAGAACCACGTTTCGCCCCCGGGGCCCGATGGTCACGCGAACGGCATTCGCTAAAGCATCAACACCACGCTCAATTGAGCTGCGAGATTCGTCAGAGAAGGAAACAAGTTTGGCCATGATGGCAACTCAGCCAGCCGCCACTGTCCCATAGAGCCGTAGTCATTCATGAGGGGGACTCTGGTGGGGATAGCCGAATACTGAAGGTCCCTGATGTGCCCTGCACTCCCGATCTTATTTAGGGTCTGCGCATGTCTGATTCCAGAGCGCTGTTCTTTGTGCTGATGGCAGGCCTCGCTGCCTCCATGGCTTTTATCTATGTGCCGTTGCGTATTTTTCTAACTGCTACAGCACGGCGACGCCGTTTGCAACTGCTTAAGCGGATACGTCGTCTTCGTGAGAAGCTGGCCAAACCACTGGATTTTTAAGATTTCAAGCCATCACCATGCCCCCATCAACTTGGAGAACTTGACCAGTGATGTAGGCCGCGGCAGGGTCCCCCGCGAGAAACCTTACAACTCCAGCGACTTGTTCCTGAGTCCCAAAAGTACCTAACGGAATATCCTTCAAAATAGCTTCAGTATTCAAATCCTTTGTCATATCCGTGGCAATGAAACCAGGGGCTACGGCATTCACAGTAATGCCGCGACTAGCTAGCTCCTTGGCCGCGGTTCGAGTGAGACCAATGACACCGGCTTTCGCTGCAGCATAATTGGCTTGCCCTGCATTCCCCATTAAGCCTACAACGGACGTGATGTTGATGATACGGCCGCTTTTTTGCTTTAGCATTGGCCTAGCAATTGCTCTGCAGCAAAGGAAGATACCGGTGAGATTAAGGTCGATCACTGATTGCCAGTCATCTATTTTCATACGCATCAACAGGCCATCTCTTGTGATACCAGCGTTATTCACAAGGACATCGATGCGGCCGCTGCGCTCTAAAATGGCTTTAATTAGACTATCTACCTCGGTTTCAACGGACACGTTGGACTGGAGAGCGTAAGCCTTGCCTCCTGAAGCTTCGATAGTACGAACAACCTCCTCAGCTGCAGTAGCTGAAGTGGAGTAGTTCACTACTACTTCGGCGCCGGCATCTCCCAGTCCCAGTGCGATGGCCTTGCCAATACCGCGGCCGCCTCCTGTTACCAGAGCAGTCTGACCAGCAAGAGAAGCGGTAGGATGCATAGTGGGTTTAATAACCGCAGCATCGTAGAGATTCAGGACTTTATTCACTCAACTCGGTACTGTTGTTGTAACGCTGTCTACTGCCTCACCGAGCAAATCCTGAAATCGGGAGAGCTGTGGTTGACTGCCGAGTACGATCAGCAGTTGGCCTGGACCCAACCGTATGTGACTGCCTGGGTTTGCGATCAATCTTCCTTGATCAAGGATCGCAAGCACCATCGCTCCGCTGCGTCGACCAAGTTCGAGCTCAGCTAAACTGCGGCCATAGATTTTGCAGAGATGTTGAGGTTTATGATTGAGTTGGAACTCTTCGATTTCATGGTCGGATCCTACTAGAAGTTCCATAAAATCGAGTGCCAATGGGCGGAGAGCGGAGGTGGCCATCACTCGACCGCCTGCCACGTGATGGTTTACAACCGCCGAAGCTCCAGCCAATCGCAGTTTGGCTGTAGCTTCATCGCTGCTGGCCCGTGCAACAAGGCGACAGTCTGGACACAGATCCCTGGCGCTGAGAACAATGTATAAATTGGAAGCATCTCCTGGAAGAGCCGCTATGAGACTTTTGCAGCGCTTCAATCCTGCTTCGAGAAGTGTTTCGTCAAGCGTTGCATCGGCCTGTAGCACCTTGAACCCTTTAGATTCAGCCACATCCCGACGATTCGAATCCGTTTCAATGACCACAAATGGAACGTTATACCTTAATAGTTGAGCAGCAATCTCCTGACCGATACGTCCATAGCCGCAGAGGATGACATGATTGTGCATGAGCTCCAGCATGCGATGAAGGTGAAGCTTCTGTAGTCTGTGAAAGTAACCGGATTCTTTCAATCCCAGCACCCGCTGAATCGCAAGCTGGACGACAACGAGCCCACCAACCACGATCAAAACAGTTACCAAGCGTCCTTGTGGGGAGAGGGTTTCTACCTCGCCGTACCCGATTGTACTGACGGTGATTAACACCATCCAGATGCAATCACCCCAATCCCAACCTTCAGTGAGTCGGTAGCCGATGGTGCCAACTATAATAAGGATGGCAAGAGCGCTGAATGGTCTTTGCCAAGGTGTTATTAGTAGACCTAACCCTCTTTTGGCCCCGTTTTTGCCGCTCATGTCGGAGCCTTAAAAACCGAGAGCGTTAAGAACCTCATTTTCGCTGAGGGAGGCTAGGGCTCCCTTTTTACCAAGACAACGAATTTCAGGACGCTCCGGCAAATCGTCTGGTTGAGCTCCCAGTGCTAGAAGGGGTATTCCGAAATAAACGGCAAGCCGTTGGGTGACAGCGCAGCTGCTTAGCACAACATCAGCGCAAGCCACGGCAGCAGCACAGCGGCGTAACGGTAATCCACGATCTAGCGTGACGCTCCGCAAGTTAGCTAGTCGGTTAGAAATACTTCTAGGTAGCGATGACCAGCGTTCACTGGGCCAATCTCCATATGATTTCGATGGAGCAAGCATTAGCATGGGACCATCCCCCGGAGGCTGACTGGAGCGACTCTCTTCCAGTTCTTGCCTAGGTAAGGTGAGACGAAACGCGTTGGCATCTAAACTGCATCCAAGAGGAGTGAGATAGGAAGCAAGCCGTTGTGGGGAAAAACCTGAGCCTTCATGCACTACTAGATCCGTACACGCGAAGCCTGACGCAGCGATCCGATTGGGGATGTGACTCATAAACAGCATCAAGTTGACCTGCTGTCCTTTGGCGAAGTTGATGCAAACTTGAAAGTCTGGCTCTCTCACATTGCCGAGCAGATTAGCCCAATCTGCAAGGCTGGGATTAGTTTCAAAGCCGAATGAGAATACTTTTTTCACGACGGAAAGAAGATTCCATGCAGCGCTTACCTTTGGATCACAGGCTACATATAAAGACGCATCGAGTTGCTGACAAAGGCTTGCTAGAGCAGGTAATCGGTCCAATTGGTCCTGTAGCGAACCAGGACTGAGAGCAAGAACTCGCATTGACGCACTGCGATCCGTGGTGCGAGTTGATTGTATGGAGAACGTTTCCACCTGCTTGTAGCAGGAAGTCGCTTATGCATCTGTTGATTGCTGCAGCAGGGAGTGGTAGCCGCATGGGTGCAGATCGAAACAAGTTGTTGTTGCCCCTTTTAGGACGTCCACTGATTGCCTGGACGGTGGAAGCAGCATTGGCGGCTGTTCAAATCAGTTGGATCGGAATCGTTGGCCAGGAGATTGATCGAACCAACATTCTCAAGGCTGTCGGGACAGTGGACAAACCTTTTGTTTGGATCCAGGGTGGCAGCACCCGCCAGGAATCCGTTTTGCGGGGCCTAGCCAAACTACCGGAGGGAGCACAGTACGTTATGATCCACGATGGGGCTAGGTGTTTGTCTCGGCCAGGTCTGTTTGATCGTTGTGCATTAGCGGTGCAAGCTGGAACGGCTGTAATCGCTGCAACCCCTGTAACTGACACTATTAAACGAGTTGGGATAGATGGGGTAATTGTGGATA
The DNA here is from genome assembly GCF_040371545.1 of Synechococcus sp. M16CYN. Taxonomy (NCBI): domain Bacteria; kingdom Bacillati; phylum Cyanobacteriota; class Cyanophyceae; order Synechococcales; family Synechococcaceae; genus Synechococcus; species Synechococcus sp. M16CYN. Next base: position 850,316 of record NZ_AP029048.1, on the reverse strand, counting down.
CACCTGATCGCGCTAGATTGTGGGCAGCACAAACGCCGCAAGGATTCGAAGCGAAACAGTTACGTCAGGCCCATGCCATGGCGGAAGCAAAGGGATGGAGTGTTACAGACGACGCTTCGCTTTATGAGCGTCTGCAATGGTCGGTGCGGGTATTGGATGCAAGTCCCTCAAATATCAAAGTGACCACACCGTTTGATCTTGTTGTGGCCGAAGCTGTGCTGAGCTCTAGGTTGGCAAAATAAGGTACCCATTTTGTCCATCTAGTCGGGCAATCGCCCCTAATGGCAGGGCAGCATTTCCGCATCGATGCCCTATGGGTAGATCGAACACCCTAGGGATTCCTAGATCAGCTGTGCGTTCCTCGAGCACCTGCTCGATACCAAGGTGCAGTGAATTTGGATGGGTAGCATTGTCACAGTTTTCAAAGCTTCCGAATCCAATCCCAGCTAATTTATGCAAGATCCCACTTAATCGCCATTGAGTCAACATTCGATCGACGCGGTACGGCGCTTCGCCAACATCTTCGAAAATAAGAATCGTATTGGATAGATTTGGAATGTGGGCAGTTCCTATTAGGTGTGTTGCCACTGTGAGATTAGCCGCCACCAGAGGGCCGGAAGCCTGACCAGTACCGGCAGGACGCCCTTGTAAATTAGGAATTGATTCACCGAATAACAGTTTTCGCAATCGTTCTTGACTCCATTCCGGTTCATTAGACAAGGTGGTGAGCAGAGGGCCATGAACTCCTCCTGCGAAACCTGCGGTTAGCCTCGCCCAGAGTAAAGCTGTGATATCAGAAAAACCCAACAGCCAGCCTGGTTTCCAGGCAATGGGTGTATCCAGGAGCCTTGCTGCCCCCCAGCCACCGAGCGCACAGGCCAGCAAGGCGGTATCTAGCTTAGGCTCCAAGTCTGCACGTCGATCACAATCGCTCCCTGCTAGACAACCCCAGCGTCGACCAATTAAATCATGGGGGTGCACTCTCAAACCCCAATTCTCTAAAATGGCGATGCCTTGATTTAAATGTTCACCTGTCTCAAGCGCGGAACTGGTTGCCACGCAGGTCACACCGTCGCCGGTACGTAAAGGAACCGCAGGCCTGAGAGGCAGCATTAGCTCAAACCTCGTGCCAAGACAAGTCCAACCAATATTAATGCGCCAATTTGTACTTGTTGGTTGAAATGGCGAATGAACGGGGTTGTTGATGCCGTTTCCCTTCCTCGCATAAGAGGTATGCAGCTGACCTGCATCAACACAGTGGCGATTAGCCAGAACGGCCAAAATGTTGCTGAAATACGGTTTGATGCTGCCGCCACAGCCAGAGAGAAGCAAGTGAATCCATAGCAAATTCGAATTACCGGAACAGCCGCTTGTCCTAGACTTAAAGCGCTGCTGCGCAAACCAATTTTTGCGTCATCACTCTGGTCTGCCATGGCATAGACCGTGTCAAACCCAAAGGTCCACAGCAAAGTAGCTATCCAGCATCCGATGAGAGCTGGACTCCAGTTAAGTGTGGCTTCCGCGGCGGCCCACGGGATCAGAACCGCAAAGCCCCAGCAGAGGGCAAGAACCGCTTGCGGGTATACAAACCAGCGTTTCGCGGAGGGGTAAATCAAAATTGGTGGAAGGGCCGCGACTGCCAATATCAAACAAAGGATTCTGCTTTCGTAGGGCAGCAATAGAACTACGACAAAGCTGAGAATAAGTAAGACGCACAAAAGGAATATTGCTTCGTTTCTCCCCAAAGCACCTCGGGCCAGCGGTCGTTCTTGGGTTCTTGCCACTTGGCGGTCAAAATGTTGGTCCCATAGGTCGTTGACTATGCAGCCCGCCGCACTTACAGCAAGACCTCCTACCAGGATTTGGAAGGTTAGTAGTAGGCTGGGGGGTGCTGTTGGTGTTAACCAAAGAGACCAACCGGCTGGTATTAATAAAATGAGTCGCCCGGTTGGTCTGTTCCAGCGGAGCAGCTCGATCCAGGGGCGGACACTAGTGATGGTGCTATTCACGGAAGCTGGAATTTGAAGGACCTTAAGTCTGAGTCAGGTGATCGTGACTGACAGTGTCAAAGTGGTAGAGCGTCGGGCCAAAGTCGTCCATGTCAGAAGCCGGGACTGCTGATCTGACATCTGAAGAGCTTGAAAGGCTTTCACCATCTAGTGGATCGCGGTCCGGTGGTTTACGGCAAATTGCGGCAATCGATATCGGCACGAACTCCACACACTTGTTGGTGGCATCTGTTGATTCAGCCTTAAGCACCTTCAGCATTGTTCAAGCTGAAAAGTCCACCACCCGTCTTGGTGAGCGAGATCCGGACACTGGAAAACTCTCCTCTGGTGCCATAGAGCGCGGCTTCGAAACCCTTCGTCGTTTTCGTGATTTAGCCAACAGTCATCAAGTCGAGCAGGTGGTGACCGCAGCCACTAGCGCTGTGCGCGAAGCTCCGAACGGCCGTGACTTCCTGCAGCGCATTAAAGAAGAATTGGGCATGGAGATAGATCTAGTTAGCGGTCCGGAAGAAGCGAGGCTGATATACCTCGGTGTGCTCTCCGGAATGTCATTTGGGGAAGATCCTCATTTACTTCTTGATATTGGAGGTGGCTCTACCGAGTTGATTTTGGCGGATGGTAGAGATGCGCGCGCCCTCACAAGTACTCCTATAGGAGCCGTACGACTTCAACGGGATTTCATTAAAAACGAACCGATTTCTCTGCAGCGACGATCATTCCTTCAGGCCTTTATTCAGGGATCTTTAGAATCTGCAGTCGATAAAGTGCGTCGCCGCATTAATCCTGGGGAGAGTCCTGTTCTAGTTGCCACTAGCGGAACGGCCATGGCAATCGGAGCTCTGGCGGCTGATGAAGACGAGCGCCCTCTTCTCAAATCTCATGGTTATCGAGTGTCGCGCTCCCGTCTTGATCGCGTGGTAGAGCGATTAGTGGCCATGACTCCAATGCAACGGCGTGAGCTCTCTTCGATTAATGATCGTCGCGCTGAAATCATTGTTCCGGGTGCGCTGATTTTACAAACCGCTATGCAGATGTTGGATGCTGAGGAACTGATGCTCAGCGAACGAGCCCTGCGAGAAGGTTTGATCGTGGATTGGATGCTGCGTCACGGTCTACTAAAAGATCGTTTCAACTTCCAAAGCAGCATCCGTCAGCGGACGGTGATTCATCAAGTGCAGCGTTTCGCTGTCAACCAACCGCGAGCCCATAAAGTAGCGATCAATTCCCTCACGTTGTATGACAACACCAAGGGTATAATTCACCATGATGATGGCCAGGGGAGAGAGTTGCTCTGGGCTGCCGCAATGCTACATAAGTGTGGTCAACATATAAATTTCAGCGCCTACCACAAACATTCCTGGTATTTGATTCGCCACGGCGAGCTCCTAGGTTACTCCGAGGCGGAGCACCTAATGGTAGCAGCTATTGCTCGTTACCATCGCCGTGGCCTACCCAAAAAACGTCATGAATCATGGCAAGCATTAGGTACAAGAGAGAATCGGAGGCGTGTTGGTGAGATGTCTCTTTTACTAAGACTGGCGGCAGCGTTGGATCGTCGTCCTGAGCCTGTTATAGACTCGCTTCGCGTGCAAGCTTCCGCTAACAAGTTGCAGCTTCAACTCATTCCGAGTCGCTTAAACCAGAGTCTGGATTTAGAGAAGTGGAGCCTGGAAAGTTGCGCTGACGTGATCTGTGAAACATCTGGAGTTTTGCTTAGCGTCAGCGTCCAGGAGTAAGAGGCACCCAGCCAATTTCGTCAATCCTACCCAGGACGGTTGGTTTTTTGTTTGCGACAGTCACCACTACAAGGTCAGGTCGACCTGCATAGATCTCTACGGAACCAGGATTATCTATTTTCCTTTGCCCTTCAAGCATACCTTCAAACTCGATTGCGCCTTTGCGCCTAAGCGCAATCCAGCTAGATTCTTTACTATTGATTGTAATGAAGGTTGTAGCAGGAGGGCTGACGGTATTAAAAGTGGCGTGATCTAGGTCCTTGCCCTTGATAGTAGCTTCGCTGGTCCGATTTGTGTTTGCTGTGAAGGGTAAGGATGCAGACTGGTCGGCTTGGATAGGCTGGGTGGTGTCAGACGGTTCAGGATGTTGAATCAAGACCAGGACTCCCAGCGCAGCTGCGCCGAGAAGGAAAAGCCGCGCCCAGTCTATCTCCTTAGATGTTCGAAACCATGATCCAGAAGGATTAACAGCCCACCGCGGAGAGAGCAGTCTTCGCTCTTTGCATTCTGTTTTACTAGATAAAGGTTTGAGTGCAACTACCATGGCATCAGCATCCATTTTGAGGTGATTGCTGAGTCTTCTCACCATCGCTTTGATAAATACAGGTTCTGGAAGTTTCTCTAGATAACCAGATTCGAGCGCATCAAGTTGCTCTACGGCCAAGTGTAGTTGATCAGCTAGCTGCGTCTGGTTTAGACCCTTAGCAAGACGGCGCTTGGCAAGTTTTTGACCGACAAACAAAAGACCTGAGTGCAACTCCTGATTGTCATCCAGCGACGCTATGTCCATCTCAATTTAGATTATTGACCTAAGCTGATATTAGTTGTTTTCTGTTAAACAGTTATAATTAATCTAAACAAGAGGCAGTTGAAGAAATCAACAACAACATGGGCGATACTGGATTCGAACCAGTGACCCCTTCCGTGTGAAGGAAGCGCGCTACCACTGTGCTAATCGCCCATACTAGCCAACCCTAGACTACTCTTCTTTTAAAGATTCGGCCTAAATAGATGGTTATAATTTGGTGAATAGAGGCAAGAACGTTGTGGTCCGCTAACAAGTGCTGGGCTCACTATATAAAGGGTAGTGCGGAGCAACTTGTGTTTGCGAGTAAACGCAGTCATCTCATTCAAGGGGGTGACAGAAAGCAATTCATCAGGCCAACTCACACGATGACCAACAGCAACAGGTGTATCTACTGGGTAATATTCTAGTAAGGTCGATTGCACCTCTTCCACGTAGTGAGCACTGAGATAAAGACAAAGACTGGCTTTGAGAGCCGCAAGCCTGCTCAAACTTTCATTATTCGGAACGCCGGTTCGACCGCTAGCTCGACCAAGAATTACAGTTTGCACCACTCCAGGAATTGTCAACTCGGTTGCTAGTCCTGCTGCTGTCGCTTGATAAGCACTGATACCAGGCACGACTTCAACAGGAATATTGTAATCAGTGAGCATACAAATATGTTCATTGATCGCGCTGTAAAGAGCTGTATCGCCATCATGTAAACGTACCACTCGTTGTCCGCTGCGCTGTTTATCAACCAGAACAGAGATTATCTCTTCTAAGGTCATTTTACTTGTCCTAATCTTCTCGCATCTTTCAGGCACCAATTTGGTGATAGCTGGACACACAAGAGAGTCTGCCCAGACCAAAGTATCAGCAGAACGCAGTCGATCTGCTGCACGCAGAGTCAACAAGTCTGATGCTCCAGGGCCGGCTCCTACGAAACTGATGGGATGCATGGTTATTGCAATTTGTGGGATACAAGCTCAACAGATTGTGGCCCTAGTTGACACGAGAGCCAGGATCAGGTAGCGGTCTTTTTTGACCATAGAGCCACCAAAAGCCTGCACATCCAATTGCGGCAAGGATCACACTCATCAGCTGAGCAATGCGAATACCGCCTTCACAGGTTGGCGGCAGGGCCCCGATACAGAGGGGGTCAATGCGTAGTCCTTCAATCCAAACCCGCCCCAAGCTATAACCAATTAAATACAAGCAGCTCATCATACCTGCTGGAAGTTTATTAACGCTATGCAGTCCCCATCGAAAAATTAAGATCAAAGCAGTGAAAAGAAACAGGTTCCAGAATGATTCGTATAAAAAAGTGGGATGGAAAAATTCGCTATCAATGTAAATTAGCGGACGGTTTGATATCGGAATAAATAGTTTCCAGGGTAGATTGGTTGGGACCCCAAAGGCTTCCGAGTTGAAGAAATTGCCCCAGCGTCCTAGGGCTTGGCCAAAAGCAACGGATGGGACTAAGATGTCAAAAACTTCCCAAAAAGGTTGATGACGTTTTCGGCAAAAGAAAATCAAGGTGAGAATTCCCGCGACTAATGCGCCATGGATTGCTATGCCGCCTTCCCAGATGGCAAATGACTTTAGTGGTGTAGCTGCGTAGTTGTGCCATTCAAAGGCAACGTAATAGACCCTTGCCCCAACAATAGAAAACAATACAAGCGCAGGAAGTAAATCGCTGACCAGATTATGTTCAAGCTTACGCAGTTGAGCTAGCCGACTGGATAGACTTAGTCCAATTAATATGGCTAAGGCGATAAGTAGCCCATACCAACGTAATACCAAAGGCCCAAACTGAAACAGTTCAGGCCCGGGGGAGATAAACATGCGGCTTAAAAGTTACCTGCGGCGGCCTGCACTTTTTCAATCTGCCTCTTCTTAAGAACGAGCATGATTTGTGTAACAGCAACAGCTGCAAAAAAGGCAAGCAAGCCGTAAATACGAACAGGATTTTGCAAAACTATCTCAGTATCAACTTGAGCAAAACCTCCAACATTGGGATCGTTCGTAATTGCTTCTCCAGCCTCAACAGAATCACCAACGCTCACTAAAAGGGTCGGACCAACAGGAATAATTTCAGTTATGCTAGTACCATCAGTAGCATCAATAGTAATCACATTGGTTCCGTCGTCTCCAGCCTCAATAGAGGTGACTTTACCTTCTTTTGGAGCTGTGAAGAAAGTGTTATTGCTTTTGTCACCGGTTGGATACACCTGACCTCGGCCGCGATTGCCACCGACATGAATTTGATACTTGCCGAAATGAATATTGCTATCAGTGGCTGGATCCGGGGATAGGATGGGGAACACAATCTCCTGGTTTTGATCACCAGGAATTGGACCGACTAGAAGGATGTTAGGCTTATCCTCGCTGTATTGAGTGAAATAGACGCCCTCGGTTTCTTCTTTAATCTCGTCAGTCCATCGATCCTGAGGAGCCAGAGTGAAACCGTCTGGAAGCATCATCACAGCACCAACCTGAAGTTGAACTTCACTACCATCAGCGCTAATTTCTCTAATTCCTTCTTCGTACGGAACCTTCACGCTGGCCTTAAATACGCTGTCCGGGAGGACCGACTGCGGAACCTCCGCTTGAGTTATTTTCTTAGCTAGGTGGCAATTTGCACAAACAATTTTACCGGTGGCTTCCCGGGGACTGTCATAGTTTTGCTGTGCCCAGAATGGATAGGCCCAGCTTACAGCTGGGGCGATCATCAGTGTCAAGCCGAAAACCAGCGAACCGAAAAGGAGAAAGAGAGCGCGACGCATGAAACGATAAAAAGGGTGTATGGACATTGGACAAAGGAAATCAAGTCCACCAAGGCTTGTCGCCAGTGCGGAAGTCAGTCTCGGACCATTGGCTAATAAAGACGTTATCGTTTTCGACATTGACATTGGCCAAAGCTAAGGAAAGCGGCGCTGGACCACGAACAACCTTTCCAGTAGCATCATATTGACTGCCGTGGCAGGGACACATGAATTTGTTGCTGCTGCTGTTCCATGGCACAACGCAGCCCAGGTGCGTGCAAATGGCATTGATGCCATAATTGCCGATGGTGTCAGAACTTTCAACTACCAGATAGGTAGGGTCACCTTTCAGGCCTTGAACTAGATTGCGGTCACCTTCTGGGTGGCTTGAAAGCCATCCGCTGGCGGTGATTGCATTGCCAAGTTCATCTTTAGCAGTGATGCCACCACTACTGCCAGCGGATGCTTTAGGAGGAATGAAGTAGTTCGCTACTGGGTACAGAGCCCCCAGGGCGACACCAGTTACGGAACCGAACGTCAGCAGATTCATGAACTGCCGACGACCCATTCCGGGCACATCGCTCGAGGGAATTTGAGTCATGGCGGATGTTCATCCATCACGGAGTGACGATCATTATGGGCACATAATGGCTTGCCACGCTTTGCACCGACTGGCCTTTGCCACCGTTCATCAGTAAACCTGTGCTTGATATCAACTCTTCTTTTGCTGCTGCTCCCCTTGGTGTAGAGGAGGTCATTGGCTGTCTACGTCAGCGCTGGAGGGCGACTTATGACCTTCAACTAGTGGTGCGACGTCATCGTCTTTACCTGCATTTGATGTGGGCGTGTCTCGAGCAGCAGTCCTTTCCGATGGATGAAAATAGTTATCGAAGTCATCTTGCTGAAGTGCTGGATGTTGTGAATCGTCTCGGTTTATCCAATGAGGTGCGGCATTGGCTAGCCACGACGCGCGGCAAACCGCGTTTTGGTAAAGCCCTTAGCTTTCAGTTGCACCTAGAAGGGCCTGAAACAAACAGCCTGCTCAAAGAGTTTCTGATCTGAAACTCTCGGTGAGAGCCACTAGTGCTACTCCCACTAAAAAAAGTCCTGTGATCGCACCAGCGAGCAGCAGCATCGTGATTGGATCAGTAGAGGGAGTCAATACGGCACCAGCGAGTGCCGAACCCAAAACAGTCCATCGCCAAGCGCTAAGCATAGAACGCCATTGGACTAACCCAAGGAGCCCCAAAAGTAGTTGTAGCACGGGAAGCTGAAAAGCCAGGCCAGTGGCCAACATCAGTAGTAGAACAAAATCGAGATACCGCTCGATTGACCAAAGTGGTTCCACAATATCGGCCCCGTAATTGACCAAAAACTTCAGGGCCGCTGGTACTAAGATCCACCAAGCAAAGGCAAGACCCACAAAGAACAAAACCGCCGAACTAGCTACAGCTGGCGCAATTAAGCGACGCTCCCGCAAAGTTAATCCTGGCAAAATAAAGGCTAACAACTGAAATAACACGTAAGGCAAAGCCAGGGCTAGGCCGGCATAACCTGCCACTTTCAATGACACAAATAAGAATTCCCCCGGCGCCAGCTGTAAAAAACGAACTCCTTTTGCTGGTGCTTCCAAAAATTGCACTAAGGGCTTCACCCCAATCAGACAGAGCACTGCTCCCAGCACGATGGCTAGAAGGCTTCGTAGCAATCGCTCACGCAACTCTGCCAAATGATCCATCAATGGCATTTCCACCTCATTGGGCAGATCAGCGTCATCAGAACCATTCCCAACCGGAATCGGTGGAGGGGGCCGGAGGGCTGGAGAGCTGTCGGGACGTTCAAACACGGACGCGGAAGAGGCGAAACAACAGGTCAGCCCGGATTCTTGGTCAGATCAGGCGAAAGAGAAACCGACGCTGCTTTGCATGCTGAGAGTTATCTAGATAAGTCCTCTTCTATCCATGGCAAATAGTTACCGGACCGCTCCAAGCGTGCATAGATAATAAACTGTCTAAGATTTTCGGCTAAGTCCTGACTATAGTCTACCCCAAGCCCGGTTTGCACTTGTCATAGAGCCAAGATGTCTTTATCGCCCGGGTCATTGAAACATTTGATGACCGCATACATAGTCGGAGTAGCGCCTATTACGTACGTTGAACTGGGGTCGTCTTTTTAGCCTTACCCTGATTCAAACCAATCCGGGCTACTTTACAAACCGCCCCAATCCAGCTCGAATCATTGATTTGGTACAGCCCGTTGGTTTCAGAGGATGAGTTTTTATCATTGTGTCAATGTCTGAACGTTGGCAGTTATCTTGACCAGGGATTATCCACCTTACTCTTGAAAGCCGACTGGCCTATACATTTCCTTGCTTAAAGTTAATCATTCAAGTCGTTGTTAGCAGAGCTTAATTTCTCTAAAGTACAAGATTGGTTCATTTCTGGTGTATTTCTCTGGATTTTCTTCCTTAGACTTAGCAATCGTCATCACGATAATTTTGTTGAAAACGTTACATTTTATTTAATTCAACCGCAAATGTAGGCCTTCATTTACACGGAGTCTTATTTAGATCCTTAAATCTAGGTTGAACTAGCGGACGTTATCTGTCAGCTAACTGGACTGTTAGGTGTATGAATAAATCTTCTAAACAGTCTTAATCGAGGAAACTCTTTCAGATAGAAGGAAATTATCGCAATCGTGCTAGTCAATTTTGAATATTTTCTTTTCTGTCCAACCAACATCCTTGAAGTAGGGATGAAAGTAGTAGTTGCTTTTGATGTTGATCGGAGGAACTTTGAGTCGATGGTCTCGAAGTTGACGACCAGATATGACCAGTCGCGTTTGCTCATAATAGAGCGATGGATTGCCGTGGGCGACTGTTCTGTCCAAATAGACTTACATCTTACAATGAAACAATGACCATGACGAGGTGCGGTAAATTTTTTTGCTGGTTTAGCCTAAGCTAAGCTACTCTCTAAAGATTTTAGATTATGATGAGCTAAATAGGTTGAAAGCTTGACGTCTTGTTTACTAGGTATGATAAGAAAAGTCTCTTAATCTGCTTGCTTGCACATTAGACAGCTTTTAAATGGCAGGCAGTAGTAGGCTCATTGTAATTACAGGGCCGAGTGGGGTTGGTAAAGGGATATTGATCCAGCGACTGCTGGATCAATATCCAAAGATTTGGCTGTCGGTTTCAGCTACCACACGAACCCCCAGGGAAGGAGAGAAAGAGGGGGTTAACTATTTCTTCTATTCGCGTGACAGATTCAATGACCTGGTGGCCGAGGGAGGATTACTCGAGTGGGCTGAATTTGCTGCTAATTGTTACGGTACTCCCCGTATTCCAGTCGAGCAGCACTTAGCCGCGGGTCGTCCTGTCCTATTGGAAATTGAGCTGGAAGGTGCGAGGCAAGTGCGAACCAGCTTCCCTGACGGCTTCCAGATTTTTCTGGCGCCTCCCAGCTTTGAAGAATTAGAACGACGAATTCGTAGTCGAGGAACAGATACGGAGGATGCGATTCAGCGCCGCTTAAGCCGAGCGCGTGATGAACTGAACGCGCAAGACGAATTTGATGCCGTGGTGATCAACGATGATCTGAACCAGGCGCTTCATCAACTGGAGCAACACATGCGGCTTACCTCAGACTAAAGACACATAATCAAAGTCCTTGATAGTCACACTTAGGGTGGCTCATTCACATTGGGTGGAACAATAGATCGGGGAAAAAACGATTCCATTCGATCAGGATTCCAGCTGTGACGGTAAACCAAATTGCTGCAACTACAGGAGCAGTGGTGAGAAATTTGTTCATGAGATCTAAGTGATGTTAAAGCGATTTTGGATGGTTAACGAGGGGAAACGGTGACCTTGTTGTCGTCTTCCAAAAGATTACCGCTGGTGAATTCTCCAAAAGCGGCAAGGGGCCATAGGGCGGCTGCCATAAGACTCCTAAATGCGATGCCTAGATCGATTTGAATCTCATTTGTAGCTGCATTCTTACCGCGGGTTGCCTTGAGGTACTCGCGACCGGCCCAGCCAATGCATCCCGCGATATAAAGAAACATGATTCCAGGATAAACGAAATCACCAGCGTGGCTCCAACGGCCATCCACGATGAGATGAGGTAAACCATCCTCTCCACATGAGGCTTGGCTGTACATCTCAAACCGGGCTTTGGCTTGAGATGTTGCTGCAGCAGCAGCACGCTGCTGGAAGCGAGCGCTTTCAGAACAAGGGGTTAAGCCGGCTACATCTGCCTTTGCAATGGGAGCAAAGCTGAACACCAGAAGGGCCGAAATCACAACAGCAAAAAAACGATGCATTGAAACGATTCCTGTTTTAAAACTGCCCGGTAACGGGCAAGATGTCTCACGCGGACAGTAGGGGAGGGTCTCAGCCACAATGCATTCAGTGCTTGCCCTCGAAACAAGTTGTGACGAGTCAGCTGCTGCGGTCGTTCGCAGCACTGCTAATGGGGATATTGAAGTTTTGGCATCCCAAATTGCATCTCAGGTACAAGAGCATGCTTTATGGGGTGGAGTTGTACCAGAAATTGCCTCGCGCCTTCATGTAGAAGCCATGCCGTTTCTTGTGAATGCAGTGTTGCGGGAATCCGCTCTTCCCATTCATGAACTGGATGCAATCGCGGCCACCGTCACACCGGGTCTTGTCGGAGCTTTGATGGTTGCCTCGGTGACTGGACGCACCCTTGCAGCTTTACACCAGATTTCCTTTCTAGGAATTCATCATCTAGAAGGTCATTTGGCATCTGTATATCTAGGAAATTACAGTCCTTCTCCGCCATATCTTGTCCTTTTGGTAAGCGGTGGACATACAGAGTTGATCCGTGTTGGACCTCATGGGCTAATGGAGCGACTCGGCCGCAGTCATGACGATGCAGTTGGTGAAGCATTCGACAAAGTTGCTCGGTTACTTGGCTTGGGATACCCAGGTGGCCCAGCCATTCAGGCGAAAGCAACCGAGGGGGACCCTAAGCGTTTCTCACTTCCCAAGGGCAAAATTTCGATGCCTAGCGGTGGGTTTCACCCGTACGATTTTTCTTTCAGTGGCTTGAAAACGGCCATGCTTCGCATCGTGAATGGATTGCGAGCATCTGGGGGTGCTTTGCCGCTAGCCGATCTTGCTGCGAGTTTTGAGCGGGTTGTGGCGGAAGTGTTAGTGGAACACAGCTTTCGATGTGCAATGGACCACAACCTCAATCACTTAGTTATGGTAGGCGGAGTTGCTGCAAATCGGCGACTGCGCCAGCTCATGAAACGGCAAGGGGAAATCCTTGGAGTGACTGTTTCGATGGCGCCACTAAAGTACTGTACAGACAATGCAGCCATGATCGGCGCTGCGGCTCTCGGCAGGTTACAGAGGGGGGTTCTAGCCACATCCTGTGAGACCGGTGTGGCTGCTCGCTGGCAACTAGAACGGGCTGATGCCCTTTACGAATCTTTACCTGCCTTTTGAAAAATGCTCGTAAGGTGCTCCCTAAAAGGATCGCCATGACAGAACAACCAGTATCAAGGACAGCGGTGCGACAGGCACCAGAACCGGTGGGCTCAAGTGAACTCAATGCCTGGAAACGAGGTTTCACTCCTCAAGCAGAAATTTGGAATGGTCGACTCGCCATGATCGGTTTATCAGCCGGTTTAGTCGTATTACTTGTGTCCAGAGTATGCAACACGGGCTGATGGCTGATCGATTATGGATCGCATAAAGTTCGTGCTAGCTTATTGGAACCTGAAATTTGACTAGTAACTGTATCACTATTTATGCTTCCCGTCTCTGCGAGAGGTTAAAATAACTAAGAAAGCTATAAAAATACAGAGTTTACTCGGCTGTGCCACCTAAAGGCCTATTGACCGCTTACCTTTCCACAAGCTCATCTGCAAGAATTGCATCTAGCTGTTCATCAAGAGTTACTTGTAATATGTTCTAAAATTTCAACATGTTTATCTCGAGTTCACGACAGTAAATCAAGAAATGCTTGATTTCATAGGTCTTTTCATAGTAGGAAATATATACCAATCTTATTAAGTATTGATCTAATCGATCATGGTTATTAATGTTATCCCTTCGCCAATACCATTGATGCGGCTGTAGAAAATCAAGCCTTTCAAGCGTGTCGTTAGCTTTAGGGTAGTACCGGCGGCCAACTCCTCACATGGTCGAGAGTGCTTTGTGCAACCAATCAAAATCTCATCGTGATAGGAAACCGAAGCGAATCGAGCAAGAGTTAGCTTCCATTCGTTGTATGATCAATGGAAGTCACCCGGCTTCTTATCTCTGTTAAAGCAAATTGTCAATTTGCGGCGGAGACATAATTTCTCAATACTTATGCCTAAAATATTGTTTAATCAGCGATAAGTAGATTGATAGGTTGCCTCCAATTGCCAAGGATCTGAAAGAGCAGAATCTTTCTAACATCCGAGTAGATTCGGAATACCCAGTTCCATAGACAATGCGCAAGGTGAAATCTTAGGCTGGGAGAGCCCAATGCGACCTTGGACGATGTTAAATCGTTTTGGGACTGGGTTTGCCGACAGGGTGCAACGAGGAACCTAACTGGGTTGACTATCATCTAGAAATAACGTAATTCCAGGGTAATGCCGACATATTGCATCTAAATAGGCTACTGTTGAGCGTGTCTGATCATCCAAGAGCCATAGAGTCCGCGTGCTCGAGCGGATGTCATGACTGACCGACCCCGTGTCACCATTGTCCTAGGAACACGCCCAGAGGCGATCAAACTTGCTCCCGTAATACAGATCTTTCAGGCCTGCAAGGCCCTAACAACTCGAGTCATTCTAACCGGCCAGCATCGTGAGATGGTGGCCCAGGTGATGAATTTATTCGGCTTGCACGCCGATCGGGACCTCAATCTAATGGTTTCGCGTCAGTCCCTGACCCATATCACATGTGCAGCTTTGCATGGACTGCGAAATGATTTTCAGGCCTACCCACCACAAATGGTTCTAATTCAAGGGGACACCACCACGGCGTTTGCTGCTGGTTTAGCGGCCTTTTATGAACAGATCCCTGTAGGCCATGTTGAAGCAGGCCTGCGAACCGACAAACTCTTGGATCCATTCCCCGAAGAAGCAAATAGACGCTTACTGTCACAAATTGTCACACTGCACTTTGCTCCAACGGTTAAAGCAGAGACAAATCTACGCGCATCAGGAGTTTTAGGCGACGTGGTGGTGACGGGGAACACCGTGATTGATGCCTTGCTCTTAATGACAAAAATCGCACCCAAAATTCACTTCGATAGGCTTGATTGGCAATCCCAGCGTGTAATTCTCGCTACAGTCCATCGTCGAGAAAACTGGGGTAATCGACTGATAGACATCGCCTCAGGGATCCGGCAGGTACTGGATTGCTTTCCAGACACCGCTCTGTTGCTGCCACTGCACCGCAATCCTACAGTGCGAAGACCCCTGCAGGCCTTGCTGGGAGATCATCCGCGAGTAGTGCTTACAGAACCTCTTGACTATGACCGCCTAGTGGCAGCAATGAGGGGCTGCACATTGCTGTTAACCGACTCTGGTGGACTGCAAGAGGAAGCGCCGGCGCTAGGCAAGCCGGTGCTGGTATTGCGTCGCACGACCGAACGTCCGGAGGCGGTCGATGCCGGCACGGCTAGGTTAATAGGCACCAGTCCAGCGGTAGTTGTAGGGGAAGTCTCACGCTTGTTAAATGATCCGATCGCCTATAAAGCCATGTCTCAAGCTATCAATCCCTTCGGAGATGGACATGCCAGCACTCGCATTCTTGACCTCTGCAAACGCTATCTTAGTGTCTGATGCTAGTTCCATTCTAACCATGTAATGCTTTGCTTGTATTATTACCAATCATCAGCACTAAGCATCCTTTTTGATTAGCTCAAATCCCTTTTGTATTGACGATAAAGAGGAACATGATTTTTCTTTTTGGAGAAGCTCAGGTTTGTGAAGAGATGGATGGTATCGAAGACCATTGATCATTGCATCTGTTTGCTTGAATTTTTGGTCATCCGTCGACATTGCAGCAGATCGGGATTTTATGGAAGCAAGGAATGACAAAATTTATCGACTTTGATTCAAGTGTTAGCCTCGGATAGGCGCTCAGATTTGTTGCGGCGGGTTGAAATATGAATGATGGTTGCAGTCTTGGAATGATTGCCAAATTCGATCTTTATGGGCTAGGATACAGTTGCCTAGTAAGCCACTTAGGGTCTCTAAAAACCCATCTCAGTCTTCCTGCCCATTGCACTGGAATTCCCTCCAAGCTCGGCGTTGATCAAGGCCCAGCCACGTTTATTAGGTAGAGACAAAGTCAATCCACCATCTCGAATCAATCACTACGATTGTCGTTTGCACCGATGCTCCTCATAGCACTTCCCTATTCCGTACATTCTCACTGCTTCCTCCTGGTGGTAAGACGAACTAAACAGGTATTTTTCCCGAAAATAGAGACCTTTCAAGGGTGATATCAGACGAATTATTAGTACTGAAACAAAGCAAGATTTTGTGACTATGGCCACGGATGATCGCGAGGATGAATACCTGCTTTTGTGCCCCCAGACAGTAACTGATGTTGGTGCACACGTAGAACATCAACATCGGTTTTTCTTCTGTCTATGACACCTGAGCGGCTTGGTCTGCTTTGGGGAATTACCGTATTCTCTGGGGCGGCGGCGCGTCTTTTATCGGCTTTCTCCGGGCTGCCTGGAGTGGTTCTTCTGCTGCTGTCAGGGCTCTTGATCGGACGCTCTGGCCTTGGTCTCGTTGAACCCCTCGACCTCGGTCCAGGCCTCGAAACAATTGTGGGGCTGTTGGTCAGTCTTGTGCTGTTTGATGGAGGGATGAATCTGCGCATCCCTGGCGACACGATCAAAGCCACTGTGCAGCGCATTGCTTTGTTTCGCCTGCTAATCTCTCTTGCGAGTGGTTTGATTACTGCCCATTGGTTAGCTGGTCTAGATTGGTCAGTGGCGGCAGTGTTCAGTGCAATTGTTTTGGCAACGGGACCAACCGTGGTTACCCCGTTAGTGCGGCAAATTCGCTTAGCTCCACCTTTAGGAGATGTTCTTGAAGCAGAAGGTCTTCTTCTTGAACCAGTTGGTGCCGTCCTTGCGCTACTGCTTTTGGAACTAGTGCTAGGCGACTTGCACGGATGGAAAGAGCTTTTTATTGGTCTGATATTACGCTTGGGCGGTGGTGTGCTGGTCGGTATTGGCGTTGGCTGGCTTTTATCTGAGATTTTGCGCCGCCTGAAGTCCGAACAATCTTCTGGTTTACCACTTCAGCTCAGTCTGGGAATCTTATTTTTAATGTATGGGGTTAGTGAATGGTTCTTGCCAGAGTCAGCATTGCCCGCATCTGTAGCAGCAGGAATTGTTGTGGGGCGTCGACCTGGTATTTATACAGCTGAGCTAGATGGGCTGATTCAAGAACTGGCGCAACTGGCAATCACGATGCTTTTCCCCTTACTGGCAGCAGATGTCTCGTGGGCTGAATTGAGTCCTTTAGGTTGGGGAGGAATCCTTTGCGTTCTCACACTGATGCTAGTGGTGAGACCCTTTGCTGTTGGGATCGCTACCATGGGCTTGCCATTAAAGCTGCCCCAGCGTTTGTTCTTGGGTTGGTTGGCGCCTCGTGGAATTGTCACAGCATCCGTGGCGTCACTGTTCTCAATTCGTTTGGAACAGGCCGGAATTCTTGGGGCAGGTCGCTTACAGGGATTAGTATTCCTCACGATCTTGATGACTGTAGGACTGCAAGGCTTGACCGCTCAACCGCTTGCACAGATACTGGGTTTAACCAAAACCAATGTCACTCCAAAGGGATCTAGCTGATGCAACGTTGAAGTCGCGGTACATCTTCCCCGATCTGCGCCAAAAGCGACCAGGTAGTGATGAGGTCAGGTCCCTGGAGACACCCTAGCAAGGCGGCTCGCAGTGATCTCATCATCACGCTCTTTTTAACCTCTGCAGCTTTCGCTGCATTTTCAAGAAGGACCTGAGCTTGATTCATGTCGCTACCTGACCAAAACTCTGTCTGAAGTAGATCTAAGAGATGGATAATGGCAGTCTTGGATCCTTCTACCTCAAGTTGTTGGTTAGCATCCTCTTGGAGATCAGGACGCTCAAAAAAGGGAAGCGCCTGCTCAACACCATCTTTGAGGAGTATAAGTGAGGGGCCAATCAACTTACATAATTCAAGACACCAAGATCGCTTTGCTGGAACCTTCCAGCCTCTGTCGACCCAAAGAGGGCAAAGACTCTCTAGGAGCTGTTCCGAAGTCCAGCCATGCAGCACTTGAGCATTAAGCCAGTTAAGTTTGCTCCAATCAAAACGTGCCCCAGCTTTACCAACCCGTTTAAAGCTGAATAACTCAGCTGCTTGAGCGAGAGTGCAACGTTCACCCACACCTTCAGGTACAGACCACCCCAATAGCATCATATAATTTGCGACCGCTTCGGCGGTGTACCCCATTATACGGAAATCGTCGATGGACGTTACGCCGTCACGCTTTGAGAGCTTGCGACCATCTGCATTGAGGATCAATGGAGTGTGAGCAAAAGTCGGCGCGATCAGTCCGAGGGCGTCATAAAGCAAAAGCTGCTTGGCTGTATTGGCGATATGGTCTTCCCCACGTATCACATGGGAAATATTCATGGCAGCATCGTCAACCACTGCAGCAAGGTTGTACAGCGGATCTCCGATCTGATCGGCAGGTGCCCGTCGGGCGATTACCATGTCACCGCCGAGGTCGACCCCTTGCCAGCGCATCGGACCTCGAACCAAATCGTTCCATTCAATTTCGACGTTGTTATGGATGCGAAATCGGATTACCGCTTCACGTCCTTCGGCCTGGAACGCATCCTCCTGTTCAGGGGTTAGGTGGCGGTGGCGGTTGTCATAACGAGGAGCTTGGTTTAATGCCCTCTGAGCATGCCGCATCGCTTCAAGTTCAACATCGTTAACGTAGCAGCGGTAGGCCAACCCTTTGTTCAGAAGCACACGAATTGCGTCCTGATGCTGGTCAACCCTTTCACTCTGGATCACCGGCTTTTCGTTCCAGTCAATGCCCAACCATTGAAGGCCTTCCAAGATGTTTTGGGTAAACTCAGACCCTGAGCGTTCCTTGTCAGTGTCCTCAATGCGGAGAAGAAATTCTCCGCCCTGACTCCTAGCAAATAACCAGTTGAAAACCGCTGTGCGTGCTGTGCCGATATGTAGAGTGCCCGTTGGGCTAGGGGCCAGGCGAACACGCACCATCGCAGTATTGAGTTCAAGGGAACGGGACCGACGGGATTCGAACCCGCAACTTCCGCCGTGACAGGGCGGTGCTCTAACCGGTTGAACTACGGTCCCAGGCCTGATTCGGTTACTCCAAGACGCGCCCAGAAGAACCTGACCTGCGTCGCAATAGCGACCAGGTCAGTATCAACCGCCGCACGGCCCTCCGTCAACAGGAGGGTTTGTGTGGGATGGGGTTGAACTGCCAATTCCCAGATAAAAACAATGCCGTAATGGTTACGTGAGTGGCCAACGTTAAGGACGGAATCCAGCGGGTTCGATTAATCGAACTTGATTGCCACGGGCGGTGAATTCCCGACCCTGATCACTTTGCACAACTACGCGACCACCTGACTTGACGCGAATCACACGGGCGCGAACCCAGCCGAGGGCGGCTGACTCCAACACCTTTACCACATCACCAGGTTGAAGATCCAACTCCATACTCAGAACCGGGAAACTGTACGAAAGGTCATCGGACGCGCCGTGGAGGACTTGAACCCCCGACATCAGGTTTTGGAGACCTGCGTTCTACCAACTGAACTAACGACGCAAGACAATGAGCTCCTCAGCCAACATTGTGTTAACCATTGGGTTGAACTGAGGCCGAAACCTCAACGATCGAAGCGCTGCTTAACACGGGTGGCCTTACCCACCCGTTTTCGCAGATAGAAAAGCTTCGCCCTACGCACTTTACCGCGCCGCTCAACCTTTATGGAAGCCACCTGTGGACTGTGCAACATGAATACCCGCTCAACGCCGATTCCCTGGAAAATTCGGCGAACTGTGACGGTTTGCTTCAGCCCACCGTGACGACTGGAAATAACCACACCTTCATAAGGCTGAACCCGCTCCCGGTTGCCTTCGCTAATTCGAACACCAACCCGAACGGTGTCGCCAACATAGATCTCAGGGAGGTCTACCTTTTGCTGCTCGCTTTCGAATTGGCGAATCAGCTGCTCTGCACAAAGCTTGTTGGAGTGTGCCGTAGGCATTGCCTTGGTTGTCGTAGGTTTTTCTTGATTGCCTTCTTCGGTCACCGCGATGTCCTCTAGATTGGCCACCATCCCAGCTCCGCGTATATCACCAAGAGATTTCAGTCTACCTGCCGACGCCAGCGTCCAAGCAAAAGTATTAAGCCCGTAACCAGCATCCAGAGTAGCCCAACCGCATTCATAAATACCACGACAGGCTCGAGATTGGGTCCTAACCACTCGCCTTCATGTAGTGCCATCAACCAATGAACTTGCTCACGACTAACCCCAAACCAATCACGGGCGAGTCGATAACTCACACCAGAGCACACGGTTACCAGCAAAGGCAGCAGAACAAAGGGAGCAATGCGTTGGTGAAGTTTGCGCACGCGCACAAGCAATGTCATGAACTGCATCGGAATGCATGCTGTTGATAGCGTGACGTATATAGAGCTGGCCAATGAATCTCTTTGCCGACTTGCTAGCCACCACTCAGGCATCTCAGGGTCGAACTATTGCTGCTGGACCGCGTATTCAACAACGCCGCGGGGTCGAAATTAAGTCGACTCGTGAAGTGAAGATCATGCGTCAAGCCAGCAAGATCGTTGCCACGGTGCTACGAGAGATCATGGCAATGGTGGAGCCGGGCCAAACCACAGGTGACCTTAATATTTTCGCCGAGCGTCGAATCCTTGAAATGGGGGCCATTCCTAGTTTCAAGGGTTATCACGGGTTTCCTGCAAGCATCTGCGCAAGTATCAATAATGAAGTTGTACATGGCATTCCAAGCACGAAGCGCGTGATTCACAAAGGTGACCTTCTCAAGGTGGATACCGGTGCGTGTTTCGAGGGATACCACGGTGACAGCTGCGTTAGTATCTGTGTCGGCGATTCTTCTGTTAGAGCGCAAACCCTCAATCGTGTAGCGCACGAGTCGTTGATGGCTGGAATTAGCCAGGTCAAGGCAGGTAACACTCTCCTCGACATCGCAGGGGCAGTAGAAGATCATGTCAAAGCCAATGGCTTCAGCGTAGTAGAGGATTACACCGGTCACGGCGTCGGGCGTAACCTTCACGAAGAACCGTCTGTGTTCAATTTTCGGACTGATGAGCTTCCCAATTTGAAGCTGCGTTCTGGTATGACCTTGGCGATCGAGCCGATACTCAATGCAGGTAGCAAAGCGTGCCGCACTCTTCGAGATCGATGGACGGTGGTGACCCAGGATGGAGAACTATCATCGCAGTGGGAACACACAGTCTTAGTGACCAGTGACGGCTGCGAAATTCTTACCGACCGGAATGATTAAGTATTTGGCTGTATAGCCGACGCCCTAGTTCGGTAAGAGGCATCAGTATGTAGGTTACTGGGTTCGGGGTGACAATGATCAAACGCATTCCCCGGCTGGCTTGCCATAACACTTGACTCGCAACAAAATCGGCCTCCATCAATCCGATTGGGTTGAGATCTGACCGGAAGGGACCCAAGACTAGCTTCCGTATAATTAACCTATCTCGACTAATTGCATCCAGAGTAGCTCCACGGAGGCTGACAAGTTGACCTAAAAGCCGTTTGGAAAGTTCGTAGACAGGACTTATGGCAGGCTGTATTTCTGCTTCAGAAGTGTTGATCCAGATTTCTCTAGGCCTGTCCTTAGGCAGAGATTGACTGATCTGATCGAACCTCTGCATAAGACGCCAGCTACTCAGGGCATTCACCTCCAAGGTCTTATTCACATCCTCAATGCTCTGGGCACCATGAGGATTGATGCCATGATTCACCACTAGCACGTCAAGCCGTGCGAAGTCATGGTCGAGAGCGGCCTCATTGCCACAACTCCAAGAAATCCAATAGTTTGGTCCCATTTTATCGTCTTCCGATGGAGGCGTACCGTGAGTGAAACCAACAACCTCGGCTCCGCCGGCACGAAAACTACGAGCAAAAGCACGACCAAGAGTGCCCCTTGCACCGGTGATGCCGATGCAGCGGTCTTTAAAAGAAGATTGCTTAAGCCGAGTCATTTTTCCAACCTGAAGTACTCTTAAAATGATTCTGAGACCGTTGCGCTTCGTCAAATAACACTTTTAGGTAATTATCTCTTCCTCCCACCACATTGGTTCAACAAAATCAGATGAGTTGAAGATGATGTTGCAGATTCCGCAGAGTTAATGTTTAGCAGTAAAAACGTCTTGCAAAAGAAATCCAGAGAGCATGTATTTCCATTAAACTGGAGTTACGGAGGAGTGTCGCCGTGCTCGATTCGGTACTCCCATACTCTTTCCTGATACATCAGTCGTTGACCTGGCTGGTGGTTTGTCTATTCCCAGTAGGAACTGGAATTCAATCTATACAGAGTTTCTTTTGGCACGCGCCGTTTCACGAATTAGCAAGGAAGGGAGAGTAGGCATCTAGATTTACAAGCGATTAAGACGCGATTCATGGGAACGACTCTGCTGATCGGATCGTGTGAGCCGTTCAGTGGTAAGTCTGCTCTTGTTTTGGGCATTGCTCAGCGGCTCAGCCAATCCGGTCATGCGATTCGTTTTGGCAAACCCCTAGCCACAAGTCTGGACTGGGATGCGAGCAAAGAACCTATTCCGCAGCCGTTGATTGATGACGACGTGCGTTTTATCGGCGACACCCTTGGATTTGAAGCAGATCGTCTGATTCCATCCCTTCATTTAATTTCTCCTGTAACAGTTACAAGTCGTCTCGGGCTTGGTCAGTTGGATGCTGGGGAGAGATTTGAGCAGCTCTGTCAACAAGTGGCCGCCTATGAAGGCTTAACTCTACTCGAGTGTGCAGGAAGTTTGCATGAGGGTTTCCTTTATGGCCTAAGCCTCCCGCAACTTGCAAAAGGTTTAGGAGCAAAAGTCGTACTTGTGCATTTATGGCAGGATAGCCTTAGCGTCGAGCCTCTCCTTGCCGCAAAGCAGTCTCTTGGAAGTCACCTTGTTGGCGTGGTATTGAATGCCGTTACACCGCAGGAAGTAAACAATTTGAAGCATCAAGTTGTGCCCACGCTTGAGGCTTTCGGCCTTGCTGTGCTTGGTGTAATGCCTCGGTCGCCGTTGTTACGCAGTGTCACCGTAAGTGAGCTGGTACGACGTTTAAAAGCCAAAGTAATCTGTTGTCAGGAACGACAAGAACTGCTGGTGGAAACATTGAGTATTGGTGCGATGAATGTGAACTCTGCCATGGAATTTTTTCGAAGGCGACGAAATATGGCAGTTGTAACAGGCGCTGATCGCACCGATATTCAGTTGGCTGCATTAGAGGCTTCAACGCAGTGTTTAATTCTTACTGGTGTAGGAGAACCCTTGCCGCAGCTCATTAATCGTGCGGAAGAACTAGATATCCCGTTGCTTAAAGTCAATCAAGATACCCTAACCGCAGTGGAGGTAATTGAGCAGGCCTTCGGTCATGTGCGTTTGCATGAGGCAGTAAAAGCCACCTATGCTTTTCGCCTTGTGGAGGAGCATTGCCAATTAAATCGACTGTTTTCGGCTCTGAACTTGACTGTTCATAATGTCTAATGGTTGCTAGTTTCTGGGTAATTTAGGCAGGTTGTTCTTGAGTCAGTCACTGGATCTGCCGTCCCTTGATCGGGTAGACACGCTGGCGCAAGAACTGGCGCTTTTACAAGACAAGGGAAAGAGGAAGATCGCCATTCTCGGTAGTAGACACGTGCCAGTGGTTGCAATTCATCTCGTCGAATTGGTGGCTCGCTCGCTCGTCCAGGAAGGTCACTCTTTGATTACGTCTGGATCACAGGGTGTCAATGCTGCTGTGATTCGAGGTGTACTAGAGGTGGATCCATCGCAGCTCACAGTGTTACTGCCTCAGAGCTTGGATCGGCAAGCTGTAGAAATTCGGGATTTACTTGAGAGAGTGCTACATCTCGTCGAAAAAACTGAACAAGACGATTTGCCTCTACCGATGGCTAGCAGTCTTTGCAATCAAGAAATCATTAGTCGTTGTGATCAACTCATATGTCTGGCATTTCACGATAGCGAGACGTTACTGGCTAGTGCACGTACCGCGGAAGAGATGGGCAAGATTGTGAGTTTGCTCTACTTCGATTGACTAGCCGCTGATGAAAAACTTGAGACCTTCGCTGTAGAGAATGCCAGTGCAGAGTAAACCGCTAGCCCAGCAAAACCCACGAGCTAAGGGCATATTGCTAACGTAAGTCGCAATATAAATCAGACGAAGAACCGGATGCACAAAAGCCGCTGCGAATGCCCCCGTTGAAAGGGGGCCACTGTGTTGTGCTGCGATTAAAGCAATTAGAACCGCTGGGGCGTGGAGTGTGAAAGCTTCAAGGCTGTTCTGGTGAGCCCAGCTGGCGCGTTTTCCCCAGGCTGGTAAACGCTTGAACATAGCCCTTGGAGCAGCCATGTCTTTCATCTCAAAGTTAGCTGCGGAGCGTGCTAGACCGAGGGGAATAATGCTGGCCAGAACAGTTCCACTCGCCAATACAAGGGACCAGGCATAAGGTGTGGCATTTGTAGCGATAAACAGTTGTGGTAATGACAAGGTGTGGACTCTATTCCCGGTCTTTTATAAGCTGGAAGGAACACTGAACGCGTGCCATGGCCAGCACTTCCTCCTTTGATGTGGTGTCTGACTTCAGCCGACAAGAATTGGTGAATACCCTTGACCAAGTGCGTCGGGATGTGTCTAATCGCTACGATCTAAAGGATTCTAGCACTGAGATTGTGTTGGAGGCAACTGAGTTAGTGATCACAACCAACAGTGACATGACCCTCCAATCTGTAGAGGAAATATTGCGGACAAAAGCCATAAAAAGGAACCTTTCATTGAAGATCTTTGACTTCCAGATGCCTAAGTCTGTTGGGGGTAACCGGATCCAGCAAGTTGTGAAGTTGCGTAAGGGTTTAAGTCAAGAAACTGCTAAGCAACTGAGTAAAAGCGTGCGCGACAAACTCAAGAAAGTAACTGTTGCTATCCAAGGAGAAAGCATACGGATCACTGGCAAAAGCAAGGACGATCTTCAGGCTGCTATTCAACTTATAAAAAGCATAGAGGACGATTTAAATGTCCCTCTCCAATTTGAGAACTATCGGTAAGAGTTGAAACTTAAAGTTTAGATAATTAAATCACACAATACCATCTAATTTGATTCAGATACACTGTTAAGATTGCAAAAATAATTCGGATAGCTGCTTCGTTAATGGATCTCAACTACGCGTTGATGGCGTGTAGGTTCGATAGAAGAGCAAGAACACCCAGGCAGCAAACCTGCTTCTAAAACTCACCAAAATTCTATTTACTCAACCATTGCTTGACTAAACAAACCATCTGAACACTAAAAACATCCCTTCCTGAGCAGTCACCCCTATTATATCAAAACCCCGCCTCCTCAATAGCAATGAAACTGACTCTGACAAGATGGAAGCATGAGAAGAACCATAACTGAAATTTAGATCGCGTGACAGCCAGGCATCACTTCCACTCACTATCATAGCCCCAATGTAAATTATTTCTGTTTGGAATAGCTACATTGCAGACAGAAATTTCCATCTATAACTTTATTTATTAGATAGAAAATTAGGGGTGGCTTTAGTGACGAGCAAAAGCATCGATACCTCTTATCACTTGGTTTAAAAGAGATGAACTGCTGACCTCAATTTATTTGATTGCGAACAAGAAGCGTCAGGCTCTCGTGTCCCTAACACTACCACCAATGAAGGTGATGTTAACGTCAAGCTCTGTGCCGATGCTTCATCGGAATACCATGGTAAGGTTGCACCCCTATTGGTGGTGGCACTTGACGCCTTTCATCCAAGCCAACAGCGCCCATGGCGTAAGCGCAAGCATCGCCGAACCATTGGACAAGACCTTTCATTGCTACTCCGGTACTACGCTATCCCCAATTCTACTCGCGACTGATATTAACTGCATTAGGTACTTAAGCCAGAATTTTATTTAAAGCCGGTGGCTTACTCATTCTCACGCAGGTGGCGGATGGATAAAAGTTTTCGCTTAGAAGGGCGTTACTTCTTTAAAGAACGTTACTTCTTTAATTATTTTAATTAAACTTATTTAATCTCTTCATTTCAATCTTGTTAGTTGAATTAACTAACAACCTAATTAATCATAAAACTCAAGTATTACTTTTGTAATTAATGTATAACGTATTTACAAAGTTTATCTGTTTTATTTAAAAGTAAGATACAAATAAATTAATCTCACATTTCAACTATCTTTATTAACGTAGATTTTTCACTACGTCTATCAAATAACTCGCGATCACAACAGCAACCATTAAGTTGGCGAAAATTGACCAAACACTATTGAACATAACGGTTTCTTAGAAAAGACTGACCATGGGTGAAATTCTTAAACAATTCTCAATTATAATACTGTATTATTTGCTCAGTAGTTCTAAATTTTGTGAGAAAAATGTTATTTGTTTAACAGCATTATCGATGTGATGTAAATTAACTTAAGTTAAAATTTAACATATCTCAATGCAAATGCTGCGGTAATAAATATTGAAATATACCTATAAGACAAGAGTGAATCTTTATTAGTCAGAGAGGATTAAGCAGTAATTTATTAGCAAACTGTATTTATCTTTTTCATCTAAGCATCAAGTTTGATAACTTCAAAAAACTCTTCTACACAAAATATTTTAATTTCTTGCAAAATTTTGGCACGTTTGATTCAACTATAAAAAGTTTTCTATATAAATTAAATTTTTTGTGTTACTTTAATGAGTACTACTATTAATATTATACTCTTTACATTGCAATCCTACTCATCATTGATGGCAAGCAGTTTTTGCTTACGACTTTTTCTCTGATTGAATAATCGTCAATGCTAATAAGTAAGACTTGGTAGTCGCTTAAGAGATTAGCTTCAATTACTTGTGAGAATTTTGGTTCATGAAAAACGTCGCCAAATATTTTCTCATCATCAATTGATATGACTTTTATCTCGTTCATTTTAGTATTTCTTTGATATGAAACCTGAGTATTCTTGGAGCTGCAATCATGGATAATCTTTGCTTTACTATGATTATTTTGTCGTCAAGAATAGAATGAAATATTTTAAAAGCTTTGTCGGCGTGTCGATGTATTTTGTCAACAAATGTCATATCGAAAGCAAGGCTTTTCTACAAGTCTTGTGTTTTTATTACCGATAGCAATGACTGGTAAATAAAGAAGATAGTTCCCTTATGATTTTCTGAAAGAAACTTTTGGATTTCACCGGAATCACTTGTGACTGCAACCTCTAATTTATTTGTGTTCTCGATCCAGTCGTTAAAAGCTTGATCCTTTGTGGTTACTATTTTGCCCGAGCATGTGTATATCCAATCGAGATCTCTTTTACTTATTACAGCCTATTTTCTTGGGGTTTGAGCTAATAGGCTTAGAAAGAATACAAGAGCTAGCGCTGATTTGGCTTTGAGTTTTTTATTTACCTATAAAGAAGTTAGCATTCTGCCTGTGCCACATGCCATAGGTAGTTAACCTCTGTTTTTAATTCCACTATAACATTTTGATTTTCTCTTCTTGATGAGATCTTAGAACTCTTTTATCTTTTCTTTTTCCAGTAGAGAGATCTTGTGTTGATAATAGAAACTCAACCACTAATTTCCTGAAATGTTCTCCGAGAAAGTACACAACCTGCTTCTCTTACTTTTGGATGACTTGCTACATATTTTCCTTATTTATCTACTTATAAAGTCAGTAATCGAACGCTGATTCTTGAATAATTTGATATAGCTGAAAAAGCTATTAATCTCCGCTTTTAAGATATCTTTATCTGGCAAAATATATTTGCATTAGGCTGCCTAATATGTTTTTATTTGTATTCGAGGACAAGATTAGTATCGCAGTCTTTGCCCTATTCTTGTGAATATTCTTTCCATAATCAAATCTTACCTACTTTCATATTCCACTCGAATCCTTCTTTCAAGTATCGAGGAATGAATATTTCCTCGAAGAATTTGTCTCGTTGATTTATGTCTTTAGGTAGTAAGATAAAAAACTGGTCAAAGGTCGCTATTTCGTCTCTGATCTGGATCTTGCTTTTTAGTCTCTCACTTTTCTTCTAATGCTTTTCTTAGTCTATGGGGGGTTAAGGCAGTGTTTGAAACGCTTTCTGCTTTTTGAAAGCCACCTCTCAAGCTGATTTTATATCTTCTTAACCCCTTCTAGGCTTTTTTCAGCCTCTCTACCCCATAACCGTTTAGATCTCGTTAACGCTTGAGTTTACCGTTGAATATACGGTGTGGTCCCCAACTCAACTCTATCCTAGAGTCAATCCGTCTCAATAGCGAAGTGGGCCTGATCAGCTAAGGTGAGTCGCTCGGCAGCAGCGTTTTGCTGTTGGTGTAGACAGCCGAAACAAACAGTTGAGGGTACTTTAAGTGATTCTTGATTATCAATCACGGCGAACCGCTGCGGGCTATTTAGGATGATTAGTTTAGTTTCTTAAATGAGATTTCTCGTATAATTTTATAACCGTCTAGATTTTGATGTCATCCATGTAGATAGGTACTTAATCGGAAAGAGATTTTTGCATCATTTGACGACATTGTATGACGTGATTTTATAATTTTAGTATCTCCTTAGTCTGTACCTCCACAATCCCCAAGGTCAGAAATATGAAGTAATAGTTAAGTTGAATTTAAAGTAATCCATTCGACTCAGATGCTTAAATCGTCAAAAATACCTCGTTAATTCTCGATTAAGAGAATTAACGAGTCATTGTCGGTCAAATAGCAACACCAGTATGAAGCTGGGCGCATGAACAGCGGGTATATTTGATTTGATACTTCCTACCCTAGTTAACTAGCTTGATTCACTAACCCCTCAGGAACTGTTCGTAGGGAAGACCTTACAGCGCACATTAGAAAGTCGCTCTCTTAACATTAGTGTGTACGCTGGACTGGGACATAGCTGCTCTACTAGCCGGTAGCCGCCGGTGATAAACGATAACCACAGAATCAAAGAGCACTTGGTAATTCGTTTAGTTTGTT
The DNA here is from genome assembly GCF_040371545.1 of Synechococcus sp. M16CYN. Classification (NCBI taxonomy): domain Bacteria; kingdom Bacillati; phylum Cyanobacteriota; class Cyanophyceae; order Synechococcales; family Synechococcaceae; genus Synechococcus; species Synechococcus sp. M16CYN. The sequence continues at coordinate 821,734 of NZ_AP029048.1, read as the reverse complement.
TCCTGTCAAGTGACGAGAAAAGAGGAACTGGGTTTAAAGTCCTCAGCGAGAGGTCTAAAGCATGGCACATATCTGCTGCTATTAACGTTTTGGATTTGCCTTGAACGCGGGTATAAACTTACTTGGGATACTTCGCGGCGGCGATCTCCGCGCATCCTCAATGCAATGTTATTAGCTGGTCAATCACTATCGATACAATCTAGCAAATTTAGTTTAGCACACTCGTGCGGAGAAGGAGCTAGCAACAGAAACCTAACAACTAAACGATTTCGGCAAAGCTTTCTCGAAAAGCACTAACCGTGGCGTCAATGTCAGTATCGGAGTGGGCCAAGGATGTGAAGCCAGCTTCGAACGCTGATGGCGCAAGATAAACCCCACGTTCGAGCATGGCACGGTGCAATCTGCCAAAACGCTCAGAGTCAGTGGCCTTCGCTTCTTCAAAATTACGAACCGGACCTTCGCAGAGAAAAAAACCAAACATGGCACTCACGCTGCCTCCAGTGATCGGGAGACCAACTTCCTTGGCGGCATCTTTAATACCAGTTATTAATTTCTCAGTTGTGGCAGCCAACTTGTCGTAACTACCGGTCTGCTTTAGTAACTCAAGGGTTTTGATGCCAGCGGCCATTGCGAGAGGATTTCCACTCAAGGTTCCTGCTTGATACATCGGGCCTGCTGGAGAGACCATTTGCATGATGTCGGCGCGACCTCCGTAGGCCCCTACTGGAAGGCCTCCTCCTATCACTTTACCCATGGTCGTAAGGTCCGGTATGACACCAAAATGGGCTTGCGCTCCGCCGTAGCTAATGCGAAAACCAGTCATCACCTCGTCAAAAATAAGAAGGGCACCGTTTTCTTTTGTTAGTTCCCTTAGCCCTTCTAGGAAGCCTGGCTCAGGCTGAATGAAGCCGGCATTGCCAACAATAGGCTCGAGAATGACGCCAGAAATCGCATCTGGATTCTCTGCAAATAAAGCTTTAACTGCCTCAAGACCATTGTAGGGAGCGGTAAGGGTGTTGGCCGTAGTGCTACGCGGAACACCCGGTGAATCCGGTAGGCCAAGGGTCGCTACGCCGGAACCAGCCTTTACCAAAAACATATCCGCGTGACCGTGGTAGCAGCCTTCGAACTTGATTACCTTGTCGCGGCCGGTATAAGCACGCATAAGACGTAAAACAGCCATACAAGCCTCGGTTCCACTGTTCACGAAGCGCACCATCTCGACGCTGGGCACAGCATCGATCACCATCTTCGCCAGTGTGTTCTCAAGAGCACAAGGTGCTCCGAAACTTGTACCTTTTTCAATTACTTCTTGAAGGACGTTGATCACTTCAGGATGGGCATGGCCGCAGATAGCGGGCCCCCAGCTACCTATGTAATCAATGTATTTGTTGCCATCAACATCCCAGGCATAGGAGCCTTTCACCCGATCAAATACGATCGGGTGACCGCTGACCGATTGGAACGCGCGCACAGGGGAACTCACTCCACCGGGCATCAAGCCCTGCGCTGCGCCGAAAATAGCCTGAGAGCGGCTGGTGTTCAACGTAGATGTTGTCACAGGAACCGACGCCAAGAGGCAAGTGTAAACCGTGCATCATCCTGACCTAAAATCGTCCGGTTACGTCTGTACACACGTCCCAATTGCGGCAGATGGATAGAAGAACCGGCCTAACCTTAAATCATCTTGAGGGATAGCGTGTCTTACGACTTGATAGCTCTGGAAAGAGATCTCCGTCATCTACTCCCTGCTAAAGGTGTTGTTTCTAAGCGTCAGGAGTTGTTGAGTTACGATTGTGACGGCTTAACGCTTGAGCGTCAGTGCCCACCCTTAGCCGTTTTGCCAGAAACAACTAATCAAGTCGCTGCTGTTCTCCGATGTTGTTATGTTCATGGCGTTCCTTTCGTGGCACGAGGTAGCGGTACCGGCCTTTCTGGCGGAGCTTTAGTAGATCAAGAGGCACTGCTGGTGGTCACCAGTCGCATGCGAAAGGTTCTCGCTCTAGATTTAGCAAACCACCGAGTTACTGTGCAGCCGGGCGTGATTAACAGCTGGGTGACTCGGGCAGTTGCTGGCGACGGCTTTTATTACGCTCCCGACCCTTCTAGTCAAGTAATTTGCAGTATCGGCGGTAATGTGGCTGAAAACTCTGGTGGCGTGCACTGCCTTAAGTACGGCGTCACCGCCAATCATGTTTTAGGTCTGGAAGTTGTGCTTCCGGATGGAAGTGTCACTAGACTCGGCAACGGTTTAGTTGAATCTCCGGAGCTCGACTTACGTGGTGCTTTTATCGGTAGCGAAGGCACTCTTGGAATTGCGACTGCGATCACACTGCGACTGCTCAGGGCCCCAGAATGTGTTAACGTTCTGCTTGCAGATTTCAAAACAATGGAATCGGCCGGGGATGCGGTGCGAGCTGTGACTGCAGCGGGTTTATTACCGGCTGGAATGGAAATCATGGACAATGTCGCCATTAATGCGGTCAATGATTTCTTTGGTTATGACGAGTATCCGCGAAATGCGGCCGCTGTCCTGTTGATCGAGCTTGATGGTCAAAAGGCGGAGGTTCAGGATTCTGCTCAAAGGACTGAGCAACTTTGCCGTAAGGCCGGAGCTCGGGGGCTACGCCGAGCTGAGGATCCCGCGGAATGCGCTACTTTGTGGAAGGGGCGCAAGTCCGCGTTTTCAGCGGTGGGGAAAGTCGCGCCTACCTACTACATTCAGGATGGTGTCGTTCCCCGCAGTAGACTCCCATCGGTGTTGACTGCGATTGAGCAGCTCAGTAAGGACTACGGGTTGCCTGTTGCCAATGTGTTTCATGCGGGAGACGGCAATTTGCATCCCCTTATCCTTTACTCAGAAGCGGAACCCGGTGCTGAACAACGGGTGAAGGACCTCGGAGCCGCAATTCTTAAAGAATGCGTGGCGGTGGGAGGCAGTATCAGCGGAGAACATGGCATCGGCGCAGACAAGCGTTGCTATCTAGACTGGATGTTTGAGCCAGAAGATCTTGATACCATGAGTCTTGTGCGGCGAGCCTTTGACCCTGATAACCGTGCAAATCCAGGTAAAATTCTTCCGACGCCACGTACATGCGGAGAATCTGTAAAGCGATCTGTGAGTCTTCAAACTACTGTCGACCTTTTCTAAACTGAAAGGCCAGGTCATTCATTCTAGTTAGACCACCAGTCTAAATCAACACTTACAGGTACATGATCACTTGGTTTGTCATTGCCGCGTACCTTTTTATGGATCACACAACTTCGAGCTAAACCCAGCAGCTCCTCGCAAAGATAAATGTGATCAATCCGCCAACCACAATCCCAATCCCAAGCGCTAGCGCGATAGTCCCACCAGCTCCAATGTCCTGCACCAGACTCAAATACCCTAAAAACGTCCTGTAAACCATTATCCAGAATAGCTTGGTTTAGTATGTTGCGCTCGGCGTCACTTGCCATAATTCTCTTGCCAAGCTGTCGCGGATCATGAATATCCCTTGCCTCTGAAGCAATGTTAAAGTCTCCCAGCATGCAAAGAGGCTCGCCACGCTCCGCTTGAGCCTTGAGGTAGCGGTTAAGACAACCTAGCCAATTAAGTTTGTAGAGATACTTATTCGATTTTAAGCTGGAGCCATTTGGTACATAAAGATTGAGAACACGGATACCATCCAGAAGGGCACTAATAACACGCTTCTGTTCTCCAAGTGCCAGAGCCTCCGGATCTTTCGGCAGTTCCCCGGCAAATCCGCATCGCACATCGTTTAGTGGCTTGCGGCTCACCAGAGCAACGCCATTATATGACTTTTGCCCGTGGAAACTAGCCCACCAACCATTTGTCTCGAAGGCTTTTAAGGGGAATAGTGGGTCATCTACTTTAGTTTCTTGTAAGCAAAGCAAATCCGGCTGTGATAACTCTAGCCAAGCCAAGATCTGGTCAAGGCGCAACCGCACTGAATTCACATTCCAGGTGGCGATACGCATAACAGTTTGGTAATAAGTTTGATGTCTAGCATTTGCCTAATTTGACCTACGCATATGGCTTGTCGTCTAATGGTGTTCCTGTCGGCCATCGCCCCCTTTTTATCGGGCATGGTCGACCCAGTTTTGGCTCAGACGTATGGTTTTCATGAAACTCATGAACGGCGTCAGATTTATGAACCGGATTCCAGAAAATTGAGAGGCAATACTCTTCCGGACATGAACAACTCCTTCGATCTCATCAACCGGATTCAACGTCTCAGTGTCATGAATGACGCTACACCTCCTTCGGATGCGATCAATGCAGCCCTTGAGGCTTATCAACAACAGCCTCAAGGGCTGACTTTTGAGTCGGTCGCATGCGAGCCGCTCTGAGACTCCAACTTGCAGCCAAATCGTCTATCAAAGGATCAGGCTGGCCATCTCCAAAACGTCGAAGTCGAGCTTTCTGCAACAGAGCTTGAACCTCTGCAACTTTTCCTTCGTCTTGTTTTAGTAGAGCGAGGGCTAGCCAAGGACGAGCTTCCGTAGGTGATTCTGAAGCAAGCTGGACATAAAGATTGGCAGCGGCTTTGGAAAGACCCCGTTGCCGCTTGACATCAGCAAGCAGTAGACCGAGCTCTAACCTTTTTCCTGCTGTCCGAGCGTTGAATCGTTGTTGTAATCTCCGCACTGCTTGTTTTCCTTTGCCGTCCTTCTCATCCACTAGAATCAGAAGCTGTAGGACATGAGGATGGTCCGGATACAATCTCAGAAGCTGTGTGAGGTCGCGACGAGCTCTAAGAGTATCGCCGTTAAGTCGGCGTAGGTCGGCCATTAGAAGCGCTAGACCGAAAGAGCGAGGATTTTCTGTTTGCCAAGGTTGTAACACCAGCTGTGCTTCTTGGAATCTTCCAAGAGCTAGAAGGCGTTCCAAGAGTGTTCGACGTACTTCCAGCGGAAGGTCACTCTGTTGCCGCGGTTGTTTAAGCAAGAGGTTGATCTGCTGATCGACCGCTGCTCGATCTCCTCGAGCAAAGGTTTGCGGTGCCAGCGATGCCACGACAACCCACCCCACAAGTGCGGTGCTGGCTAAAGAAAGTCCTAGGAACAGCATCGGTTTTGGGTGGGTCATGGGCTTTTATCAGCCCGAACAGTCTGGGGTGATTGCAAAGAGCTGGCTACAGTCGTCACGCGGATTTTTAACTCCGAACGGACCAGCCCAATGCGTGCCCACCCAATTCCTCCAGTCACCGAGCCATTGCAGTTCCGGGCTATAGGTCTTGTTCGCGGCATTTACATCCCGACAGATCCTGATCAGCTCACGCGTGGCGTGCTGACTGATTGCAATGGTCTTGAACTTGAAGCCGTTGTGCTTGGCAGAGTTTTAACCTTGATGCGTCGCTACCTTGCTATGGATCAATCTCACTTATGGGTGGTGTATCCCCGATGTCGCGATAGCGACCGTCTGCATCTGCAAATTGTAGGTGTCTGGGAGCCAAGTACCTTGGCCCCAAATCAAGATGCTGCCGATGATACTCTTCCGCATTCACAAGGTGATGACTATTTCTCAGTCCGTGGGGAGTTGATTTTTACCAAGCCTGAAACTGGTGAGATGGCAGTCAAGGTGAGGCAACAACCCCGTCACGGTGGAAAGCGTCCTCTGCCTTTCAAACTGTCAATCAAAGGTGAGCTCTCACAAAAGCACCTACGTCATTTTGTCAGCCTCGACCTCCGCCGTCAGGGTCAAGAGCTCTACCTCGAGCACCATGAGGTAATTGCACCAATGCCCAGCCGCGGCGGCAGATTTAAGGGGGCTCGTAAACAAGTGACAGCTCGCAAAAGTCGCTAGTGGCAGAACAAGATCAGGGTTCCACCAACCCATTAAGAGTCGGCTTGGTTGTGGCAGGGATCACGGGTCTCGGTGTGGTTGGTCCGGTTGTTGGTTTGTCGCCTGCCTGGATTGTTATATTCATTCTCGGAGGATTAGTTGCGTTTAGCATCGATGCTGCCTTCTGGCAGGGTATGGGGGGCCACATTTTGGCGGAAGCGCTTCCGGGCGGGCGAAATCGTTTGCGTCGCATTGCTGTGCATGAAGCAGGCCATCTATTGATCGCAGAAACAGAGTCTTTGCCTGTTCAGCGTGTTCTAATAGGAACCCTGGCTTGTATTCAGGTTGGCCTGCGCAGCAGTGGCGCAACCGAGTTCACCGTTCCAGAGAGAGTGCGTATGCCTCTCGAGGAGCTTCGCCGCTGGAGTCGAGTTCTGCAAGCAGGCATCACTGCAGAAAAATTAGTATATGGCGAAGCTCGTGGCGGTGCTGACGACAGGGCTCTCTTGGGGCGTCTTTGGGGTCTATCTGGCCATGATGCCGACACAGCTCAGCGGGAACAACGACGTGCTCGCCGCGAGATTGAGCAGCAGCTGCGTCAGCAACTCGACCGACTTGAATCGCGGGCAATCACCCTACTGGAAACAGCTCCGCGCTTGGTGAGATGAACATGCTTTGGGTTGACGCTCCTACCGGGTTGGCCGGTGACATGCTCTTGGCTGGCTTTATCGACCTTGGGGTACCGCTGTCAGTCATCGAAGAACCACTCCATCGTTTAGGCTTTGCCGGCTGCTACTGCATAGACGTCATCGAGGATCGCAGTGGTGGCCTACGCGGACGTCGTCTTAGCGTGACGAGTCTGAAAACACAGCCTTCGAATCGTCATTGGTCTGAGATCCAACGCCAAATCATTGGGGCACCACTGAACTCTCTTCTTAAGGATCGGGTACTGGCTGTATTTACTGCTCTTGCAGAAGCGGAATCCATTGCGCATGGCATCGAGATGAACGCCTTACACTTTCACGAGGTTGGCACGGTAAATGCCTTCGTAGATGTAGTGGGGGTATGCGCTGCTCTTGAGCAAGTCAATCCTGAGTGGATCTGCTGTTCCCCGCTTCCAACAGGCCGCGGCACTGTTTCCACAGCTCATGGTCTTCTGCCAGTCCCAGTGCCTGCTGTTCTGGAACTGGCACGTCGATATCGGGTGCCACTACAGCAGACTAACGATAGTCCGAACGGTGAGCTAGTAACACCAACTGGATTAGCTCTGATGGCAGTATTAGCTGATTGTTTCGCTCCGCCATTTATCTTCACTCCAGAATCTATAGGCGTTGGCCTCGGTCATCTTCGGTTGGATCGTCCTAACCTGGTAAGGCTAATCCTCGGTTCATCCGAATCAGACGTTGCTAACGCTCCTCTTGGTCAAGCTGTAATTGTCCAGGAAGCCTGGATAGATGATGCCACTCCGGAGGATCTAGCGCTGCTGATGGAAAGGCTGCGCGAAGCAGGAGCCATAGATGTAGCTATCCATCCATTGATAATGAAAAAGGGACGCTGTGGTCATGGGGTCATGGCTTTGGTGGACGATGCTCATGCAGTAGCCGTCCGGCATGTCTGGCTTGATACCAGCAGCAGCCTTGGCTTACGGGAACGTCGACAGGGTCGATGGTTATTACCCCGTCGAATGGGGCTGCTAGATACCCAGTGGGGTCTACTCCCTGCCAAACAGGTGAAGCGACCCAATGGACATCTCACGGTGAAGCTTGAAGCGGATGAGTTGGGACTGTTAAGCCGTCGTACAGGTTGTTCCCTAGCGGATTTACGTGCTACCGCCGCAACTGCTCCATTCAGCAGTGAAGAGAAATGGATGTGGTGACGGGCAGACTACGTTCACTAAAGTTGTGGATCACGCCGATCAGCTTGGTCTTCATCACAGTAACCCTTGTTCGGCAGAGTGTACAACTACGTCAGCAAAGCCTGGATGTACAAGGTTGGTTATGGCTGATGCTTGGCCTGGGTCTTACTTGGTTAAGCATCCTGATCAATGGCTGGGCCTGGCGAACAGTGCTGGATTGGCTTGGTTGGCTGTCTGAGGATCTTGCCGTAGTGCCCTTATTTATTCGTAGCAATTTACGTAAATACTTGCCTGGCGGCATTTGGCATCTGGTAGAGCGCATCCGCTTGCTTCGCTCCTCAATTGGAGCAGGTCCTGCTCTAACAGGCGTCATCCTTGATCCCCTCTTAACTATCGCGGCGTCTCTACTAACGCTTATAGTTGGGGGATGGCAAAGCGGCCTAGTGATACTTGCGCCACTACCAGCGCTGACAATGATACCTCGTTTTAGAGAGCCGATCTTGCAATGGTTGAAGCATTCGAAGGCTTCTAAGCTGCAGTCGGCTGGTATGAGTTCTCTTATCACAGAAAACAGTGACCATCAAGGGTACCCTTGGACGCCCCTCATGGCAGCAACAATATTTGTACTCTTTCGCTTTGCAGGCTTCTTTTGTTGTGTTCAGGCGTTTGATATATATCAGCCAAAGATATCGCATTGGCTGGCCGCCTTTGGTTTAGCTTATGCGATTGGTTTGATGACACCAGGCGCCCCTAGCGGCTTGGGAGTATTTGAAACCATCTTGCTACTTCGCCTTAGCGGATCGGTAGAGGAAGCACCACTCCTGATGATCACGTTTAGTCATCGGATTATATCTACGATGGCCGACGTATTGGCAGTCGGAATCCTGAGTGGTCATCGCGTCTTTAGTGCAGTGCGAACCAGAACGATAATCTGACTAAGTGTTCAGTAATATGCTTACGCTTGGCTCAATTTTGTATCGCGCTAAGGATCCAGTAATCTTCGACTGGGAGGGTGATCAAAAGTAGGGACTAAGGCCACAGCAGCTATGAGTCCAAGTGCGAGAATCATCAGTGCTGGTAGCAAGGCCTCAGCTAAGCGCTCGTCGCTTGCACATTGGTACACACGGATCGAAAGTGTGTCAAAGTCAAAGGGGCGTAGGGCAAACGTGAGTGGCAACTCTTTTACTGTATCAACAAATACCAGAAGAAAACCTACAATTATGGGTCCTTTTAGCAGTGGTAGATGGATGCGACGCAATACGTGTTGCCAATCGAAACCCATGATCGTCGCAGCTTCATCAAGATTGGGACTTATACGCTCAAGGGCTGCATCAAGTCCTTCCTTTGCCACAGCCAAAAATCGGTTACTATAACCCCATAGCAAAAGAACAATAGGCGCGATCTGCCAGGGAGCTCCTGTTAATAGCAGAGCTAGAGCTAAAACAGTGCCCGGGACAGCGTAAATCATCCCCGCAAAAAACATGAGGCTATGTAACCAAGGAGAGTCGGTCCATCGCTTGGCAATAGCTAGCAGCAGCGCCGAGCTAACAGCCAGGATGGATGCGGTAAGCGCCAGAAGAAGGCTGCGAAGGCTAAGTTGAAACAGGTCGTCGGTAAGATTACTCTGTAGCTGATCTAGGTTGGTTACAGCCCAAATTAAAGGGGTTCCCAAGGTGATCAGTGGCGGTACAAAGGCGAGAAGCTGTGCTGCTAAAGCTCGGGTGCCACGTAGTTCCCACGCTATAGCATCATCCTTCGCGGTGCTATCACTCCAACGGCGACCGTGTTGACGCAGTCGTCGTTCGCATATTATGAGACCCAATACAATCATGAAAGTAATAAGAGCCAAACGAATAGCACCAGTAGGACTGCCATCCGCTTGCCAAGCTTCTAGAATTCCTGCCGACAAGCTAGGTATTCCTAGGAGTTGGACGGCTCCCAATTCGTTCATAATTTCCATTCCCATTAGGGCGACTCCGGCTGCGATCGCCGGTAGGGCAATCGGAAGAGCAATCCTATGAAAGGCCGCCCAGGGTCCCATCCCTAAGCTTAGGCAAGCTTCCAGCGAGCGCCGTCCGCTCACAGCAAAACTTTCAGTGCTGAGAAGAAATACGTAGGGGTATGTTGTCAATGCCATCACAATAATTCCCCATCCAATTCCGTGGATACGCCATCCCTGGCGGCTACCCAGGTCGATAAGAGTGGCAGACAATAGGTAAGCTGGAGTTGCTAGTGGAATAAATTGTGTGATGCGTAGCCATCGTCTACCACGAAAGCGGCAATTGATGAGCAGCCAGCCGTTGGCAGTTCCAATAATAGTTCCAATCAGAGCACTACTTACAAGCAGCATCGCAGTGCCGTAAATTTGACGCCCACCATCGGGACCCAGACCGGTTGGGTCAGTCATAAAACTTCGTAGACCTTCCCCTACCAGGTTGAATAGAGGCCACAAGGCTAATAATGCCAATCCTGCTGATAAACAACTTAATAACTGTCGACTCATTTATATCTAGACGATGGCTAAGTAGTAGATGTGAACTAGAAGGGAAAACTTTCGTTTACATATACCCTGCCCTGATTGGATTTTATTTTTAATAAAATCTTTATCGCTATCAAAAATATCTCTAAATCTAATGAAACTAGTTTTGAAATTGAAGCTTGAAATTGCGGCGAAATAATTGCGATATGGAGCTTGTTCTCGTATTATGATCATGGGAAAGTCAGCGAAATACCTCTGTATCAGCGAAGATTTGCAAAACACGCCCTAACTAGGCTTAGTGCCGATTATGAGGTACGGGAATGGTGATGAAAATCGGTTGTCTCAAACCACCACCACTACTATTGTCGTCATCAGAATCAGCCAAAAGCCACAATAGAATTGTGGTGACCAAAAGCAGGGTAACAAGGACGAAGGGCTCATCCATCAAGGTGTCTTGCATGGAGCCACAGTAGTCAGCTTTTTTTCACCGCGCCTGTTCAGAAAAGACCCTTTTCAAGATCGGTCGCTACGCAGGCTTGTAGTTGTTTGTGCAGCGTAGCGTGGTCAAGGTCTCGGCCTATTAACACAAGCCGATTTTTGTGATCACCTGTCCATTCGGAGTCGTCGATAGAAAAGCGCTTGCCAGCTAAGTGAAAAATATGACGTTTTTTGCTTTCTTTGAACCAAAGGATGCCTTTCGCTCGAAATACTTCTGCCGGCATCTCGTTGTCGAGAAAATTCTGAAATTTGCGAAGAGCAAAGGGACCATTACTTTGAAAAGCCAGTGATGTAAAGCCCTCGATTTCTAAATGATGCGCATCCCCATGTTTATGATCATGTCCATGACTATGCACATGACCTTGGCCATACTGATTCTCATGTTTAAAGCTCTCAATTCTACTGTCGACTTCTATTCCGGTGACTTTGTCGGACTCAAATAAACCAACACTTAGCAGTAGAGCTAATGGAACGTCACCCTTCACCGAGCGCAGGATTCGAGCATCACTTTTCACATCACGCAGTGATTGTTCAACAGCACGGAGCCGCTTTTCTGAAACCAAATCGCATTTATTGAGAAGAAGTATATCTCCATAGACCACTTGAGCTCTACCTATCTCGGTGTTGATCAATTTCTCGTCAAAATTTTCCGCATCAATTAGAGTGATAATTGAGTCTAGTCGGGTTTGGCCTCGCAGTTCACTGCCCAAGAATGTCATCGCTACTGGCAATGGATCTGCAAGGCCTGTAGTTTCTACCACAATGTAATCGAGCGGTTCGGGTCGATCAAGAATCCGCTCTACGGCTTCCATTAACTCTCCGTTGATCGAACAACAAACGCAGCCATTGCTGAGCTCAACCATCTCCTCTTCAGTAGTTACGACCAAATCATTGTCGATGCCGATCTCACCGAATTCATTGACAAGAACGGCTGTTTTCATACCCTGTTGATTGCTAAGAATGTGATTCAACAGCGTGGTTTTTCCAGCGCCCAGGAAACCACTGAGGATGGTCACGGGTACCCCGGCTGGGGCAGGGGTTGTGGTCATGGCTAAAAGTGTTCTGCACTCATGCTGGCAGTAAAACGTGGGTTGCTGAGGTTAAGTTCATATCTAAGGTATTTAATCCATCCAAATCATGAGCGGCGGGTTAAGTGGTCGCACGGTTGTAGACGCTGCTCTATTTGAAATCGTGGTTGCGCACTTTTGCCAGCGGAGTTACTTAGGTCCATAAACCCGAAAGCTTTAACAAGGGTTAGGAAGCGTTTGTTCTTGCTTTAAACCTGCGTTTTATGTCGAGATTGAATCTCATCATCGAAGCCTGTCAGACTTTTTGCAGGGACGTTTTTCTTACTCATCCAGTGGCAAAAATTCTCACAGGAATGCATCGTGACATTTCAACAAATAGGTTGCTTAGCAAATCCGCGGGAACTTATGTCAGCTACCATCGATGCTTAAGGTAGAGATATGTTAATCGGTGAGTGCTGTGCGGGCATCAGCAGTCATGTCATTGGTTGTTTTGTTATCACGAGAACAGATCTAAGCTTTGGCAAAGTATCGACGGCACAAGTGCTCAAACCCTATAAAAGATCCTTAAATAAAAATTTGCGTTGGTTTAGCTTTTATGCGGAGGCAAACAGTGCACCATAGGGTACCTCAGTACAATCCCGTCATTTGATGTTATAATAAGCAACCAATAAGACGAGTCGATTTCTACTTCTAGAGCAACTAATAGTTTGAACTAACGTAGAGCCTGGTTCGAGAAATCTGTTATATGCTCTAACGGTACAGCTCCAGCTAAATTCCCTAAATACTGTTTGCCGCAAGTAGCGTGGCATTTATCTAGAATGGTGGTTCTCTGTAACGGTTAACTCAAAGTAGCAGTTTGCCGACTATCCACCATGCTTTCTTCTAATCAGCCAGATCTCACAATGCTTTTTGATGGTGGGTGTCCACTTTGTATGCGAGAGGTTCGTTTTCTTCAAAGCCGAGATCGTGACCAGAGAATTGCCTTTGTTAATATCGATTCTCCAGATTATACCCCCTCTACTTATGCGAATATTAGTTACCGAGTTGCTATGGGACGAATCCATGCATTAACAGCTAACGGAGAAGTACTCCGAGATATGGCTGTATTTCGAGAAGCTTATTTACTTATTGGCTTGGGTTGGCTTTATGCTCCAACCCGTTGGCCTCTTATTAAACCTTTAGCCGATATTATCTATGCATTTTGGGCGTCGCGTCGCCTTCAATGGACTGGCCGAGATAATATAGATACGCTTTGCAAGGATCGTTGTGTCCCGTTATGAAGAAATGGGAAGTAAAAACAATATTAAGCTGTACTACCCTTAAGTAACTTTTTCCAACTATGCATGACTAGGATTAAATAAATAAAGTTAACCTCTTCAAAAAATTTTTTATAATTAATCATTAGTTATTAGTTAAATACATTAAGTACTAGCATATTCTGCTCCGACCAATAATAAAACCAACTATATTAACTATTGTATATCTTTTATATTTATTTAACTCATTCAAAGGCTGGATTATAAACATAATTTTTATACCCAGGTTAAAGATGTATTTACGGCCGAGAATTATATTTTTAGAATTATTAAAAAACCGCAACAGCACTATAATTTATCTGATAAAATTTAGTTAATTACTGTATTAGGTCAACTACTGCATATTTTTAACTTGTATTTGTCGCTTTAAAATTTTAAAGTTGTTGACCTAGCGAAATCAAGTATATGCAAACCAACTAAGGTATTAATAATTCAGAGATGATATAAACGTTAATCTTGACAGCTTATAAAATCTTTCGAGTATATTGGTTAGTTGGCTATGTATCAAAGGACTTAGGCAAGCTGACTTTTAAATAAGTGTTAAACTAACCTTTAAAAATAATCAAGTCTGCTAGTTTTTACTATATATCTAATCCGATAATCCCACAGTTAAGTAAACTTAAGTTACTCAGATAATATTTTATACGTTTGCTAATCGTATATTTATCGAAACTAGCGTATGACTTAGAAATATCTAAAAACATATAAGGTTACCATAGTTAAATATTTCTTTCAGGTCAAAGCTGATCATTAATCCTTATCTTTTTAATTAAATTTCTTCAAATGATTCCAAAAATGTTTCATAAAATAAATAACTACTTTTTGCTTAAAGTTATTCCATCATACAACGCACTACGATGCTCCTAAGATTTTAAGTTTCAACGCTAATATTACTTTAATTTTATATTAATTGTTTGCAGATAGTTGAATCACTAATAGCTAAATTGTCAGTCTAGCTACCCAACAAATAGTACTTATTCTGGTGACTGATAGATAATAAAATGATATTAATTTTAGGATTATGATCGCAATCTTAATACGAAACTGACATTATCGTTGATTTCGTTACCAATCCAGGAACCAATTAACCATTTAATCCAAGGGAAAGCTGTAATCACCGACAAATCCTTACAGTCTGTGACTGATATGCCTTGGCATTGATCATGCTCGACGATAGACGAATCTGAATCCTGATGCTTCGCGTAGGTACCGACAGATGCACTATCATCGCTACTCATGATCGCGTTGGGGTTCTGATGAGCCTGCCAAGCAAGCTCAACCTCTGCCCGGCGAATAGAATAAGGTATAACATCACAAGTAGCCGGAACACCGTCACAACTTGCATTTGTTCGGGGCCATGATAAACGCTGGGTCGTAGTGCAACGGCTGCCTGAATAATTGAGTGTCTCCATCCATGATGTTGCTCTAATTAAAGACATCGCTTTTTGATCGTCAGTTAATGCCGCCCACTTATCAGCCCAAGGCTGGTTCGCTGCATACTCATCAGCAAAAACCTGATCAACATAACTATTGCTGGATTCCTTAGAGAGGGAGGAGTCAAGATTAGTCATGAGAGAAAAACCGCAACAACTTTGTAGCCTTGCAGCTTCAAGACATTTTGCAGCTGACCGGCTATTTCAAATACTACGTGGATCATGGATTTACCGTCTTAAAACAAATGGTTATCAGGTGCTTCGGTACAAAATTCGATGTATAGCTTAACGAGATTCGTCATTAGATCGTATACGGTCAACTTGAGTTGATCTAAACAATTAAAAAACAACTATTTGATGCAGATTATTTTATTCCTAATAACCAAGTTAAACCAAACTAATAAAACTAGATATTGACAAGGATTTCAACTGTGTTTTGTCATGCAGATATCAATTACTAAATTAGTACCGGTTTTAACTCAGTATTAGTTATGTTATTATTTATATCTACTTATTACTAGCATTAATTCATAGAAACTATGCAAGTATTTGGAAATAAGTCGATTTTATAGCAATAATTTAATACAATTAATGGAAACATGCTATTTCTATTAATATCTGATAAGAATAATATATTTACTATCAAATAGCAAAAAGTATTTTTTCACCCATTTTATGGGATAAAATGCTACGTTAACAACAATATATGTGCCTGTAACACAAGCAAATTTAATGCCAATTGCATTAACATTTAGGTCACTTTAGATAATTTAATTATTTCTATTTAGTGCTAAAGTTAATAACTTCAAGACACAAAATTATAGTAGCTAGATATATATAAAACTACGCATTACGTTAACATCGTATTCATGATAATACTCACTTAATTTATTAAACTTGTTAGTCCTAAGAATTGCATTCAAATAACAAAAATAACTAAAATCAGTAATAATAGAGAACACAGTAGTATAAATGTCTATCGCTAATATTACATAGATGATTTTTTAAGTTAAATAAATAGTATATAAATAAGTAGTTTACTAATAAATTTAGTAGAATCAATATAAATAGTAATTATAAAAATAAAACCTATATTCATCTTTAAAAGTTATTATTTACATAGTTAAAGCACCAGTAAATAAGAATTATAATTTAATTATTAGCAGCAATCGTTACAGATCCAAATAGTTAGCTACTAAACTATTATTACTTTAGTTAGTGTTATTTTTAACAATAGTTTTTATCAAGCTAACAGGTTAATAGAAAAATGTATAAATTTGAACATTATTATCACAAAAACAGGATATAAAATTATAAGTCACAGCACTAAACTAGATTCACATACAATGATTATGATTATTTTTTAGGATTAAAATCTTACAAATATTTATTTGATTCTTCAACTCTATCAAAATAGTATTACCAATAATAAAAAGTTTTCTCTAAATAATACTAGTTATCACTAAATTAATTGACATATCTAATATAGTAATTTTTTGAGTTGACCGTATTTTGACATTAACCATTAGTTTTCGAATAAACTTTTAAGCTATTCATCTCATAAGAACCATGAATTTCTTAGTAAGATTATCATTTGCCGATAATTTGACTAAAATATTTACCATACATTATCATAGCTTATCAGTATTAATAATACATATATCTATAAGTTTTAATCGTGTATCCTAATTTTTTAGGCCACTTTTTTGCTAAAAACTCCTAGATTAGCTGTATAAGTTGCTATAGTTTTTATACTATCTATTAAAATATAATTTTTGATTATATCAATATTTATTTTGCTAATAAAATAGTAGATATGTACTTTCAATAAATGGTGGATTTTCATACACATTAATTCGATTAAATTTAATTTTTTATATATAAAAGTTGATTATTGCTTTTCATATAACCTAACTCAGTTCTGTTAAAAATAGTGTATCGAATTTTACATCTAATCATAAATTTAAAGCTCTATATAAAATTTTTAGTTATGGTTAAATTCTAACTTTTGTCCATACAATTTATTACTTTAGAATAGTTATTTATTGAATAATTAAAGATAGTTCTAATAAAAAAGTAATTAAAAATATACTTATAAGAAAGTTATATGTTTTTTGAGTAAAGTAAAAGTCAACCGATACAATATTGTTAATACAATAGTTATAAAAATATCCCTAGATAGATTTTTAATTAGTTGGATACTAACGTATAATTTTCAGAATAAAGTTAATAACTTAAAACATAATTAAATGCGGTATATATGTTAGGAATTCTATGAGTTATCTACATGATGTAATAGAGGCTAAAAAATTTGAAGCATTCTCTTTTACATTTTGCTAAAAAATTAAAATAATCAGTAACTACTGTGTTTAATATTCGTTTCTTAATACTAAAAGTAATTATTATGTTTGTTTAGATAGTTTAATACTAGTATTAGATTTTAAGACTAGCGAATTTAGATTCTATTTTCTTCAGCTATTAAGCTGCATAATAGACGTATATATCATGATTAATTACATAATCAAGCGTATTTATTAAATTGCTAATGTCATTTTTATTAGTGATTACTTTGTCAGAACTTCTAATTTTTACAATTATATTGCTAGTAATTTATTATATGTTTGTATTTGTAGCTGCTACTTATCTTTAATCAATTAGATATTAATAATACAGAAATATTATCAATTCGATCTTAAATTATAAGGCTATTTAATTAGTCATTGATAATTATTTTTATTAATTGTTATTTAATATCTTTTATCATAACTGAAGTTTCAGTCAAACTAAGCTCATAAATAATAAACTTTATGTAGACTAGTCAAGATTATTTGTTATAGTCTTCATTAATTGACCCTAAAGTAAAGTAAGCATAGCGGTACAAGCGCAGCGCATACGTGAAGGATTAGGACTGATACGACTCTACAGACACGCCTTTTGATCACAAAAATTTTAAAGAAGTGCAAATTATCCGCAATTTAAAGTTTGTCACTCTAGATACAAATACTTTGCATTAAGATAAATTTTATATATACTGATTATTTAGAATCCTTTTACAACTCACCACATCAATAACTTCCTCTTAATTATTTTAATAATAAAATATTTAAATTAGTCAATATATTCTCAATTTTTGTAAATTACTAAATATAATATTAATTGATAACATAAATATTTTTCACCATAATTAATAAAACGCTAGCTAAATTTGAAAATCAGTTTCAATTTTACATCGTTTTTATTATTTTATTAGCAAAAATTTACTTTTTAACATAATTATGTAGAATGATTTATTAGTAATTTATTAATATTTATATGGTTACTTTGTATTAGAAATTTTGCTTTGCGAACGATTAATTTTACTACGAAAAATCAAGTATTTAATCTTAAACTCAATCATTTAATGGTTAACTAGTGAAAGGATAAAATTAGGTAAGAGATTAAATTTAGGGTTTATCCTTTAATCTACTTATTAAATAACATCTAAAAATTTTTTAGATAGTTTTTAAATAACGGAACCTTATTAAGAAGAATTATTTTTATTTAGTGACATATAATCGCACATATTTTTAATAGTGCATAAGTATTAATACTTTTTATTACAAAGCTTATGAGATTTATCTTCGTTTTTGAACTTGTGTTTGATAGACAAGTTCAGAATTTTGCTATCTACCTGTGTTAGACAATCAGCAAGCTGTGATGTCAAAGAAATGATTAGATGTCTTCACTCTAATAATTCTGTCATGTAAGCCCCTTAAAAGTAAATCATTTATGATTCGCTATAGTCACGAAAGCCTAATAGCATATGGTAGCAGTTTAAGTGCTAAGATATCGCTTCAGCTTTTTAAAAGCTAGCCAATACCAACGACAGCCATAGTAGTCGAGTTTAACCATTTATGTGTGAATATATTTTCAATACCTACACGACTTCATGTTTCTTCGATTTGGCAGCTGAAGGGATAAACTCCCCTCGTAGGATCTTGACGCCATTAATTGCCATTCATGGCCAATCTTAATCAGGCTCCGAGTCGCAGCATGCCCAATCTTTTACACGTGTTATCAGCTTTTGTTGATGAAGCCAAGCTTTGTCTTAACGCGATTGTAGAGCTCAACTCCAATACAATCAATAAATATGAGCTAATTAATGAAACTGGCCATCTAAAACTGGATCGTGTTGGCTATTCGTCTCTATCCTATCCCTTTGCCTACGGATGCATCCCTCGAACATGGGATGAAGATGGCGACCCCCTTGATATTGAGATTGCTAATGTCACAGAACCTCTAGTTCCGGGATCGATCGTAGAAGCTCGTATTATCGGCGTAATGACATTTAATGATGGGGGAGAAGTTGACGATAAGGTGATTGCTGTGTTGGCTGATGATAAGCGCATGGACCATATCAAGAGTTTTGAGGATCTTGGCAGTCACTGGAAAAAAGAAACGACTTATTACTGGGAACACTATAAAGATATGAAAAAACCTGGCACTTGTACAGTGAATGGTTTCTTTGGAATTGATAAGGCTGTAGAAATAATTAAGAACTGTGAGGCTCGCTACATGGAAGAAATTGACTCGAAGCTCATTGATTAATTCTATACATCTATTAGGCAATCAAATAAAGTAACCGTATTTTTTATAGCTTATTGCTGGTCAATATTCACTGAAATAGCATATTTGCTTTTACTGTATATTAAGGATTGCTGCGATATATATTTTGTGAGAGTGCAACTATAGCATAGTCAATTTATATAAATAGCAAAATTGTTTAAACCTTTAAAATCAGTTGAGTTAGAAATTTCTGAATTTATTTTCTATTGAAACTAGTACTATTTACTTCAGACAGTGCTATTTATATAACCTTTGCAGTATAATAATAGCTATTGTTTTCCAGTCAATTTATATTGCTAGAATAAATGAAGGTTTTTAGTTTCTATTATTAATCATCATAATGGCAATCCTTGAGCATTACACACTCCTCGGCGCAGATATAAATCTTGGTATTTAATTTTCAGGTAATTGAGATATTAATGAACAGCAGTTACTTGATCATCATCTTGTGCAGTCAATTTAAAATGTTTTGTTCTAAAAATATTAATAGATATTGAAAATGTTGGTTATCTTGACATTTTTGTTGGTGTGTTTAGTAGATACTTTTTAATTAACAACTTATGAGAGAATAATTTTTGTCGTGAAAGTTCTTATAGTTTTTGAAATTAGCTGATTTAGCAAATTCTAATAAGCAATATTTTTGAGCTAAAAGTGGTTGCTGATTTTTATTTCCTTCATCAAGTAATTTATGTTGTCTTAAATCACTGCTAAGTACTGAATTTAATGTAGCATCACGAAGGTAAACAGTTTCCCAAAATCAAAATATTAAAACAGCGACAATGAAAATATAGTAGCTTCGAGAAAATTTTGAGAATATTAGGCTTAACATCTTCAATGGTGCGAGCTAGCACGTAGTGATACAGTGGCATTGATACGATGCTCACGGTCGAGGCTAAAGACAGTTCAACAAAATGTCGTAACAATTATGCTACTTCAAGAATCATGAGCTTAACTAGCCCATTTTACATGTAAGACGAGAGAGGAGATTTTAAAAACCTAATGTACATCGACAAAATTTACAATTTTTTCACTGAGTGATGTATAATTCGAAATTAACAAATTTTATATATCTTTGTAGATTGTATTGCACATATTTTGCAGTTTTTACTACTCTGATACTGGTTGCGCAATTAAGTATAACTAATAAGACAATTCTTTGAGATATTTAAATCTTTTTGAGTCTTACTGAATTTAACCTAGTCGATTAATATCGCGTGATATATGTCTAGCATTTAAATTACAATCCTTGGCTATTAGAGATATAAATTCGTCATTATTGGTGAACAATTTGTGGTTAAATCTAGAAAAATTAGTCCGATTAACATAAGTAGCCTGGCTACTTTTTCAATATGACAGCTACAACAAGGATGAAACTCATGATGCTCTACATATCTATTGATTAGAAGTTCGAACTGCTGTTGGCCTTGGTCGTATATAAATATTTACACTGCTATGTACACTGGCTAATTAATCCTACTGACGTTAAAATTACATCAAACATACACGGTTAATCAAGTCTGCAGTTTCCTGAAAAGATTCTTCAAAAATCTAACAGTAAAATTCTAAGTTTTTGATTAGTTAAACGAGGGGGCTGTTTGATTGTTGCGAAATAATTAACGGCGAGCAGATTCCGGCTACATTAGTGTTATAGACCTCTTTGATGTATTAAAGACATAACTTCAATGGTAGGACTAAATAAACGGCCACTTCTAATGTGGCTTACATTAGGTTGAGCGAAGATTATTACTGCGCTGCTAACTCGTGGCTTTGTGGTGCCATGAAAGGTTAGAAGCCGTGATCTGCAACAGCTATTTGAGTAGTTTTTAATATTTTTTGGATAAAAAATATTAAAAACTACTCAAGAATTGAGATTAAGTTAAAGTTTAAAACTCCAACTATCTTAAGGTTAATAATTAAGCTTAAGAAGCTAATTAAAATAAAACTTCATAAATAAAATTGAAAGTTAAAAAGTTAATCTTTGTTAAACTAATAGGTTCTTATACTAGGCATAATAATCTCCCTAGCTTAGGGCTACAGAGGTAAAAGTCAAGGGCATGGCAATCAGTTCTGATTAGTACTTTGTATGACTAAACGTATTTTGTCTATAAAAATTATCTATGCTTATAGGGATTTATTTGCTTTGGTTGAGATTAAGAGAAATAGAAGTCTTGCATATAAAATCTATTGCTAGTTTAATGAATTTCTACCACATAAAATATGGTGTTTTAATTGCTCACTGACGATACATAGCCTTTATGATTATGTTGATCAAGCTAATGGTTCCGTGATAGCAATAGGGTTAAACTATAAAAAGGGCAAATAAGATTACTTGTTTGCCCTGCCTTAAGGTTAGACAGTAAAAGATATAGTTTTCAGTACGTGCTTAAAACCTTCTAGATTCGAGAATTTTAGCAGTATTTGGTCCTATTTATGGAGTAGATAAGAAGTATGCTCAGGTTTTTGGACGAGCGGAGTCGAAGATTGCTCTAAGGATTTTGTCGGCGCCTCGGTCTTTAAGTATGTTTGCCAAAGCGACACCAATGGGCTCTGGATCAGTCGCCGCACCACTGACTTCCTCCCGGAGCAGTCGTTTACCGTCGAGACTAGCAACCATGCCTGTGAGGATAAGTTGGTCGGCTTCGAAGCGAGTGTTGACTCCGATAGGTACTTGGCAACCGCCTTCTAGTTCACGCAGAAAGCTACGTTCCGCAAAACAGCGCTGAGAAGTGGGCACATGCTCAAGCACCTTGATGATCTCTCTAACTGCGGGCTTGTTCTCTAAGCATTCGATACCCAACGCGCCCTGACCCACAGCGTGCAGAGAGATATCACCAGAAATCACCTGATGGATTCGATTCGGGAAACCGAGCCTCTTTAGTCCTGCGACAGCCAGAATCAGGCAATCGTACTCACCGTTATCTAGTTTCTCTAGACGAGTAATCACGTTGCCGCGCACGTCTTTAAAGATCAGGTGGGAGTAATGATGGCGAAGTTGAGCAAGACGGCGCAGGGAGCTGGTGCCTACTACGGCACCTTCTGGTAGTGTTTCAAGCCTGTATTTTTGGTTTTTAGTATTCACCGCAAGGGCATCCGCGGGATCTTCTCGTTTAGTGACACAACCAAGCATCAGTCCTTCGGGAAGATTAGTTGGCAAATCCTTAAGAGAGTGAACAGCAATGTCCGCTTGCTCAAGCAACATCTGGGTTTCTAGTTCCTTTGTGAACAAGCCTCTATCGCCGATTTTAGCAAGAGCAACATCAAGAATTTTGTCCCCTTTGGTGGCCATAGCCTCTACGGTGACTTTTAAATTTGGATGGGCTTCCTCTAATTTCGCTTTCACCCAATTAGTCTGGAGTATGGCCAGTTGGCTGCGTCGTGATGCAATGCGCAGTTCATTGAGAACCATGAGTTATGTGAATCAGCCGTTGAGGTTACGCAGTCGAGCAATTAATTGGGAATTCGAAATTCTGAAGTGAGTAAAGAATTCGATAATGTGAATAACACTTAACATTTTTCCGTTCCTAGGTTAGCCTGATATCGAGTTCAATGATAGAAGACATGCGTCAAGTCAGCATTGTTGCTTGGTATCCAAACGATGATCTCTTTTAGGAAACTTTCCTGTCATTAATGTTTGAAATTATAATTTCATTTGCTCTTACGGTCAGGTGGAAGTTTGCTTGTTGCTTGTCCCCGTAAAAAACCACGAATCGGAACATCAATCATTCTATTTAGCTATGTCTGATCTAATGTAGCTCTGAAAGGCACCCTCATCTCTTCAGTGATTGGCTTGGCTCGGATATTCGAACTCGATTTGCAGCTTATTCAGGCTTATACCGAAGTCACAAAGAGGATTCCCTTGATAGTTAAATCAATATTTACTTGACGTACTCCTTGAGTACACCATTTCGATTGGGATGACGTAGCTTGCGCAACGCCTTGGCTTCGATTTGGCGAATACGCTCGCGGGTTACATCAAAGATTTGACCGATTTCCTCAAGTGTTTTCATACGTCCATCGTCCAGGCCATAACGCAGTCGAAGAACATCTCTTTCACGAGGGCTAAGGGTTGCAAGAACGCCTTCAAGGTCTTCTCGAAGCAAATTCTTGGCTACATCCTGTTCAGGGTTTTCAATATCGGCCTCAATGAAGTCACCTAAGCGAGAATCTTCCTCTTTGCCAATGGGTGTTTCAAGAGAGATGGGCAACTGAGCACTCTTGGCTATAAAGCGAAGCTTTTCAATGGTCATCTCCATTGACTCAGCAATCTCTTCCTCAGTTGGTTTCCGGCCAAACTCTTGGCTGAGCACCTTGGTGGTCTTTTTAATTCGTGAGATTGTCTCGTAAAGATGGACCGGCAGGCGAATCGTGCGGCTTTGGTCGGCGATAGCACGAGTAATAGCTTGACGAATCCACCAGGTAGCATAGGTAGAAAACTTATAGCCCTTCTCATGATCAAACTTTTCTGCTGCGCGAATTAAGCCGAGACTTCCTTCCTGGATTAGATCCTGGAAGCTCAATCCTCGGTTCATATATTTTTTAGCAATTGAAACGACAAGACGCAGGTTCGACTGGACCATTTTTTCCTTAGCGCGCCTACCAAGCATGAGACGCCTACGAAAACGGATCAGCGGCATCCCCACTAACGCTGCCCACTCCTTCTTGTCGGGCTCGCGACCGTTATCGCTTTCAAAGTGAGCAAAGAGCTCCTCGAGATGAAGAAGATCAGCGATTTTGCGGGCCAGCTCAATCTCTTCGTCCGGACGAAGTAAGCGGATTCGCCCGATTTCCTGCAGGTATACACGGATGGAATCCTCCGTGTATACCCCTTTCGGACCAATCTTGATGCTGGCCAGGGCTTTGGCCTTGGCTTCCTTTTCAGCCGCTGCCTTTTTTGCCTTCTCTTCGGCTGTGGATTCGGTCACTGACACTTTCGCTGTAGCCGCCTTCAACTGGGCGGCTTTTGATTTTGTTGCTGTTGCTTTTCTGGCCATTGCCTTTTTAGCCATGATTTTCACGGTCTTCGCCTTTGCGCGTGTCTCCCTTGTCAATTCGCTCAACGTCTCTGAGGCTTCATCGAAATTAGCGATGAATTCTTCTGTGGCCGCACCCAAATCTTTGTTCGCGACACGCGCATTGTTTGGATGTGTAGAGACTTTTTTTGCTTCACTCTCAGCAGTGGTAGACACCATGTTTTCTACCTGTCCTCCGGTACCTGCCAACAGAGCGATGTCCGGCGTCGCGGATTTGATGGCAGCAAGGGTCATGGGTGTTATGAGAACGGGTAGAAGGAGGTGACAAAAATGTCTCTGGATACCGCTTTGGTAGCCGTCCCCCTATAAAAAAATGGTCACAGCCAATCGACAGACTGTCAACCAGTCATTCATCTGGATTGCTGATAGAAATAAATGAGGCGCAGCTTGGCGCGGTTGTCGACGTGGCTCGGCGCACACATTCTCGCTGAGCTGTCCTGACGACAGAATCTCAACGATCCAGGCTAAAGATCAGGTTCATGGTGATGGGTCTCGCTACTAGATCGAACTCAGCGTTAATTCCGTGAAACCAGCATTATGGGGATTAATGAAATCTTCCGAAAATTGCAAGCCGCAGTCACAACGCCAACGGCTGGTGGATGTCTGGCTAGGGGTCGGGCGAGAAGGACGAACATTTAGTTATCTCGCCGACTCAACTATGGGACTTCAGTTCGGCGACCTTGTTCGAGTTCAACTGCGCGGCCGCTTTATGAATGGACTTGTAGTGGCCAACCGAGAGCACCGTTCCGATAGCTCAGACGGCTTTCGGCAAGTAGAAATACTGCTCCAGAAAGCAGCTGTTGATCCAGCTTGGAGTCTTTGGTTAGAACAAGTGGCATTGCGGTGTCATCTCAGCTCCTTTCGGATGGTCAAGGCGGCGCTTCCGCCGGGTTGGTTAGGACAAGCGCGTCAATCCGGATCCGGTGGTCGTCAGCTGTGGTGGGTACAACGAGCGAATGCAATGGATACAGCACCCGACCCCACGCCGCAGCAGCAGCAGCTACTGGATTGGTTGCACAAGGCTGGCGGTGGTGCTTGGCAGCGAGACCTTGAGTCAGTTGGTTTCCGTACTGCCCTAATCCGCTCATTAGAGTCGAGCGGCTACATTATGCGGAAGAGACGGTATTGGAAACAAAAAACGATAGTTCGTTCAACACCACTCGAATCACCTCAAATTCTTACGGAAGAGCAGGCGGCGGCAGTCAAAATCTACCACGCTCTTCCAAGCGGAAAGGGATTGCTGCTCTGGGGGGTAACCGGATCTGGAAAAACAGAGGTTTACTTGCAACTAGTTGCCGATGAGTTGTCAAAGGGCAAACATGTCTTGCTTCTCACTCCCGAAATTGGTCTTGTCCCCCAGCTGGTAGACCGTTGCCGCCGTCGTTTCGGTTCCAGAGTACTGGAGTACCATAGTGGTTGTAGCGGCAGCGAGCGGGTACGTGGGTGGAGGCGCTGTCTGGAGTCTAATCAACCCCTCGTAGTGGTGGGTACTCGGTCGGCTATATTTATTCCGCTAATGCCCCTCGGTCTAGTGATCCTTGACGAGGAGCATGATAGCTCCTATAAGCAGGAATCGCCGATGCCCTGCTATCACGCCCGCGATCTTGCCATAGATCGTGTGGCAATGCACGGCGGCCGATTGATCCTAGGCAGTGCCACTCCTTCAATAGAGAGTTGGCTGCATTGCGAACCGGGTGGATTGTTACGTCTTGCACGCCTCCAGGAGAGGATTTCGAAGCAAATGCTGCCTTCGGTGTACGTGGTCGACATGCGCCGCCAACTTGCCAATGGTCACAAGCAACTGATCAGCCGACCATTAATGGAGCGTCTTGCTGCCCTACCTGAACGGGGAGAACAGGCGGTGATACTAATTCCCCGTCGGGGCTACAGCCCGTTTCTTAGTTGTCGCAGTTGTGGAGAAGTAGTGCAATGTCCGCACTGTGATGTTGCTCTCACGGTGCACAAGGGGATGGAGGAAAAGCAGTGGCTACGCTGTCACTGGTGTGGTCACCGTGAATTGATTGAGGCCAATTGTGATCATTGCGGATCAACAGCTTTCAAACCATTCGGTGCAGGGACACAGCGTGTGTT
Organism: Synechococcus sp. M16CYN; assembly: GCF_040371545.1. Lineage (NCBI taxonomy): Bacteria > Bacillati > Cyanobacteriota > Cyanophyceae > Synechococcales > Synechococcaceae > Synechococcus > Synechococcus sp. M16CYN. Next base: position 795,611 of record NZ_AP029048.1, on the reverse strand, counting down.
AGAGCTTTTGGCCAAGGAATTGCAAGGGCTGCGTTTACTAAGGTTCGACCGGGATTCCACCAGTGGTCGTGATGGACACCGACACTTGCTAGAGCGTTTTGCAGCCGGTAAGGCTGATGTAATGATCGGGACGCAGATGCTAGCCAAGGGAATGGATCTGCCTCGTGTCACCCTGGCAGCTGTACTGGCTGCTGATGGACTACTTCACTGTCCAGACCTGCGAGCTGGTGAACAGGCCTTACAGCTGTTATTTCAGCTAGCAGGTCGCGCTGGTCGTGGCGAACGACCAGGCCAAGTACTGGTTCAAACCTATTCACCGGAGCATCCAGTTATTCAACACCTAGTTGATGGCAGATATGAGTTGTTTTTGGAACAAGAAATTCAGTTGCGTCGAGATGCTGGCCTTGTTCCATTCAGTCGGGCTTGTCTATTGCGTTTGTCCGGCGAGTCTGCCAGTGCCACAGCGAATGCTGCATCAGTAATAGCCGAACATCTCAAACCCTTGTGCCGAGATCAGGAATGGTGGATATTGGGGCCGGCCCCAGCTCCTGTAGCTCGGGTAGCTGGAAAAAGTCGTTGGCAACTTCTTTTGCATGGTCCGGTAGGCTCAGGGCTTCCTCTGCCTCCTGGTCAGGAGCTTTGGGACATCCTGCCGTGTGGAATCACTTTATCCGTAGACCCTGATCCTCAGCAGCTTTAAATTTATAAGGGTAGTTCGGGAAAACCAAAACCCAAACCACGTCGAACATGCTGCAATAGCAAGCTGCAGCTGAGTAATAGCAGCACGCCAAGACTGCCTAGCCCTAGTGGGTTCCAACGCCAGCTTAATTGCTCAAGCCGCATCCGTTCACCGCTATGCATTTTTCGTTGCACTTGACCGTGGTCTACGCTCACATTTAGTTCAAATCCTGGAATATCAGGAAGATGACTGAGATCAACTTCAAGATAAAGGCATTGTTGCACCCCTAAAATCCAGTTACGTTCCACCAGAGTGAGCTTAGGAATAAGCAGTTCAAGCCCAGTACTCTGTTTAACCAAGGCCACCATCTCCTTCACTTGAAGGCTCAGGTTTCGAGAGGATACGGTTCCAGTGGATATACGCTGACGTCCTGGAGCCGGGTGCTCGATGAATAGGTTGGGTAGTCTTAGTTTCAGATACTGTTCAAATTTCTGTTGCCATGGCAGAGGTTGGTCGTTAGGACTTTGAACCTGCCAAATCAATTCAACTCGATCTGGGCCGGGGAGCTCTAAATCGACATCAACACGTACACAGCCACTCAGCAATAGTGTGAGACCGATGAGCGTGGCCATCACAACGGCAGCAAAACCAAAGCCCAACGCGCGAGTTGGCCCGGTTGGCGGTGGCGGTGATTTTGGTTTTCGGAAACGACGGCATGCACTAATAACAGAAGGGGGGCCGCCTGTAGTTGTTATCTCTAGTAAGGGCAATTGTATTCTCCAGTTCTTGGGTCGTCCAAGTCTGGGGGCTTCAAGGATCGCCACGAGCTGTTTAGCATGCTGGCGGATATTCGTCTCACCGGTTCGACTCAAGATGTGAGACATGGCGACGGCCTGATCCTCCTGGCCTTGCCCCATCCAAGAAGTGATCATTAACAATCGTACTTGAGACCCTTCTGATGTCGAAGCGGGATAGGCATCAGCTAGCGGGGTTAGTCTCTCCAGAGCTTGGCCGTAATCTCCGCGCTCCAAATAAACATTTAACGAATTCAGGTCGAGCGTTGGTCGTTCCTCGTTCACTCCATCAGCTGTATTGAATAAAGCCTGTGCCAATAAGGGTTTTTAAATTGACTTAGGTAAACCTTGAATGCATGTCTCAGCTCCTGACGAGCATAGCTCCCAGTTTGCTTCCTTCATTTCAGCTTATAGAACCGTTGGATTGGTGAGTTCTAAACTAGACTAAAAAGTCCCTGTTGTGATGCGGGTGTGCTTGCGGGGTACCGTGTGCATCGACATCCAGGTTGATATAACCAGCTCACGAAACGGTGAGACTTCTGGGTGAACAGTTGATAAGAAGAGCATGTTTGCGTTAAAGCTTACCGGGAAACGACTCACGATTACAAGCCCAATGTCGGTAGTTATCTATGTCGCCTTAAGTGTTAGTGGATCATCATCCAAATATTTGCCCCATTTAACGAGACTGTCGTTGCGATGTCTATAGTGTATAAACGAAGCCAAAATACAATTAAAGAAACTAAGGCGGAATGAGTGACCAAGCAGATCGAACCAATTCATGGAACCCTATCAGCTAGTTAACAACCCCTTTTGACGCTACTGCATCTGGGTAGCCGGTTGGTTTATCGCAGCTTGCACTGCGTCCCTCCACCATAGTGCCGATGCCTACATTCGTAAAAATCTCTAGTAAAAGCGCATGGGGAACGCGTCCATCGATGATATGAGCAGCGGTCACACCTTGAGCTAGGGCTCGAATGCAGCATTCTGTTTTTGGCGTCATTCCGCCAGTAACCACACCATCGGCGATGAGTTGCCTGGCCTCCGATAAGCGGAGCTCGCGGATCAAGGAGCCAGGGTCGGAACGATCTCGTAAAATACCGGGGGTATCTGTGAGTAGGATGAGCTTTTCAGCCTCTAAAGCTGCCGCTAGTTCGCCGGCTACCGTATCGGCATTAATGTTATGAGTACGACCGTCATCTGGTGTGGCGGCCACACTTGAAATCACTGGTACGTAGCCTTTCTCTAACAATGGCTCCAGAACTTCTGGATTGATGCGAGCTACATCTCCTACCAGGCCGTGGCTGCCATTACCCCAAAGACGGGCTTCCACTAACCTGCCGTCGCTGCCGCTAAGGCCCACCGCCCGAGCTCCGAGTTGATTCAGACCATTCACAATTTGTTTGTTCACGCGACCTACCAACACCATTTCCACCACATCCATTGTTGCGGGACCCGTCACACGCAGCCCATCGCGGAATTCGGCCGGAATTGCAAGTCGTTTAAGCCACTGATTAATTTCCAGTCCACCCCCATGAACTACCACTGGTTGTACTCCTACACAAGCGAGTAAAGCTAGATCGCGGAACACCGCAGCCCGCAGTTCGGTATGAGCCATTGCGGCTCCGCCGTACTTAATCACGATGCGGCGTCCAGTGAAGCGCTGGATATAAAGCAGCGCCTCGCTCAGTACGGATACCCGCAATGCATCATCGCCAGCGTGAGTATAGTTACTCATGGACTTGGTTTGTTTGTCCAGGCAATAACAAAAGGTCAAGTTGATCGCCACCGAGATCCTTGATCTCAGCCCTTAGACCTTTGGCAAAAAAACGGCCCAGTCGAACTTTACGTTCCACCCAACGCTCGAGCGAAACTGATCCTAATTGGAAACGTAAACGCAGACCATAACCATCCTTTGTGTCTAACTCTTCAATCTCCTCAAGTCGAGGTGGATTGTCATCATCCCAAAGTTTGAGGGCTTCCAGTGAAGATTCGAGATGCGCTTTTTGGCCGTAGCGCCACCGAGTCACGTCACCGATAAGTGTGCTGAGTTCCGGCGCTGCCGCCTCACGTTGTCTACGCAGGAGATTTGCTGACGTAATACGAATTGCTGGAGGTAGTTCGGAAGATTTCAGTGCGAGACCACCAAGTAGAATCGGAATACCGTAAAAGATAGTGGGTAAGCTGAGATTGGCACTGCCAGTGCTGTATGCGATGGCGCCAACCACAGTTAGGATACCGCCGGCGACTGTGACTAAGCTGCCTGGGGAAAAGAAATCCTTCATGAGTGTTGTCGCATAATAATCATTTTGACTGGCAGACGACCAGGATTGGTGCTGTTAAGTCTCCTTGAATCTGTGTCCCAGATCCCCTCCCCTGAAGTGCAGGAGCTCCTTCAAAAGCTAGATACAGATCGCAGCTGGTTGTTGCAACAGATAGATAGTGGTCGCTGGCCGGAATTACGCCTCGATTTGGCTGCTCTGGAGCGCGAGTTGGGACAGTTGATTATCCGCGCATCTGAGCTTGAGGATGAGGTAAATAGCTGACAGTCCTTAAAAAGGAATGTCATCTGTATCGGGCACCAATGGAGCTGCGTTCCAGCCGGAATATTGCGATTCATTCTTATTTAGGTCTGTGGCTGGTACTGCAGGCACTACGTTTAATCGTCTAGTGTCCGCAGTACCAGCCGTTGCACCATCGACTAGATGTAGACGAGCCAGGGTGAATTCGGCACGTTTTTCTTTCATGCCATCCCGACGAAGCACAGTGTTCATGCGCAAGCGCCCTTCGATCAAAAGACGTTGACCGATCCGAACGCGATTTTGCAAATCCTGAGCCAAGTTACCCCAGCCAACTACCTTCAACTCACTCGGCGGATCACCATCGCGCAGTGGATCAAAACGTACCGACATATCAGCAATAGGAGTCTGATTATCCTGGGTGTATCTAACCGTTGGCGTATCAATCACCTCTACTTCGAGCACGCAATGATTCATAGCTTCTCCTCTATCTATGACGCACATCTTGATGCACAACTCCGCGAATGACCAGCGCCGTATTTGGTTATTTGCAGGAACTGGAGATGGTCCCCATTTGACCCGTGCCTTGCTTCAGAGGGGTTGGCAGGTGCGGGTGAGTGTTGCAAGCCAAGCCGCTGCAGCCGCTTATAGCGAACTTGCGGTGGACAGCATCACTGTTGGTACTCTAAGTCGGGCAGCGAAGATGACTAAGGGACTAAAGCACCGGTCTAAATTTCGTTGGGTGGTGGATGCCACGCATCCATTCGCAACAAGGATTAGCTCGGATCTAGCAGAGGTTTGTTTATCAGCGAAACAGCCGTTTTTGCGATTCGAACGTCCTCAAGAGCAAGGTAGTGCTTCCATATGTCTTCTGCCGAACAGTGGTGCTCTATCAACAGCTCCCTTAAAAGGCCAGCGTCTGCTTCTAGCTGTCGGCGGCCGTCACCTTGCAGCGATTGCCACGGCTGCTCGCTCTGCTGGGGCGAATTTATTTGCTCGCTCTATGCCAACAAAGTTGGGATTACGCTCCGCTTTGGCTGCTGGTTTGCTGCCCGACCATTTGGCTGTGGTCCGTCCGCTGCAAGGACAGACACCTGGCTCTATTGAACGTGCATTGTGTCGACGCTGGGGGATCACAGCTGTCGTCTGCCGTCAATCCGGTGGCGTCACAGAACGTTTATGGCGTCGGATTTCTGAAGAGCAAGTTTTGCAACTAATTCTTTTGAGGCGTCCAGCATCGCTTCAAGGCGTGGAAACTGTTGTTGGGGAAGCAGCATTCTTTAATCGAATAGACCATGGCTGATTCAAATTCCTTGATGTTGGTTTTTACAACCGAAGCCGACATCAATCATGCAAAAGCTCTAGTTAACATTTTCTTAAAATGTCGTCTCCTAGCATACGTGAGTATCCAGTTAAGTCAAGCTCTGTACCACTAGCAAGAGGAAGTGCAGAGCAGCTGTGAGGTGCAGCTTCTTTTAAAAACCACCGCTGATTGTCTAAAAACACTTCAGCAAATGCTGACAAAATTCCACAGCTTTGACATCCCTGAGTGGTTGTGTTGGCCGGTGAAGGCCTCGCCGCCTGCTTATGAACGTTGGGTTAGTTAGGTGATTAGTGGAGATGCGCTCTAGCAAGATCTTGAAGGGATACTTGGGGACGTGCGCCCAGTTGAGTCACGATTTGCCCAGCACAGATAGCGCCCAGCTTGCCGCAGCGCTCTAGCGACTCTCCCTGGGTATAGCCATAAAGAAACCCCCCGGCGTAAAGATCACCAGCGCCGGTAGTATCGATAAGAGTCCCTACGCCAACAATACCGACATCCCAGCGTTGGTCACCGCATAAGACAACAGAACCTCGGTGACCGCAAGTGACCGCAGTGATTGCGCAACAGTTGCCAACCCGATTTAGGGCTACATCGAAATCATTGGTTTGATATAGCGACTTGATTTCTATTTCGTTCGCAAACAGGACATCCACGTGACCGTTCACGAGGTCTAAGAAGCTATCTCGATGGCGATCTACGCAAAAGCTATCAGAGAGTGATAAAGCAACTTGTCCGTTAGCGGCACGGCAGATTTCGGCTGCCGCGATGAAGGCGCTTTTAGCCGCAGGACTATCCCAGAGATATCCCTCGAGGTAGAGCACTTTGGTATTACGTACCATGGAGAGATCAAGGTCCCCCGGTTCGAGTTGGGTGGAAGCCCCAAGGAAGGTACACATAGTACGCTCTGCGTCAGGTGTGACGTAAATGAGGCAACGGGCTGTAGGGGTTCCTGTCGTAGCAGCTGGTGTTTCAAACTGAGTGCCAACGGCGCGAATGTCACGACTAAAAATCTTCCCAAGCTGGTCATCTTTGACCCGACCAATGAAACCGGCTCTCCCCCCCAGCTTGGCAATCCCTACCATGGTGTTGGCTACAGAACCACCCGAGGTTTCCAAACCAGGCCTACTAACTTTGTAAAGAGCTTCTGCTCGTTGTTCGTCGATCAGGGTCATTCCGCCCTTTTTTAAGCCGTGCTGCTTTAGAAACTCGTCCTCAGTCTGTACAAGAACGTCAACAATGGCATTGCCAATGCCGACTACATCAAGACTGCAGGTGTTGAAAGGTCTGATACTAACAGCCATGGCTAAGGCGTAACAATTTCAAAGATATGGATAGCGATTTACTTTCAAGTACTTAACAGGGCCCGTTTCGGACCGTGAATCGGGTCCTCCACAACGATCGTCTGGTCACGACTTGCACCGAGAGAGACTATGGCAATCGGTACCTCCATCAGATCGGCAAGAAAGTAAAGGTAGTTCATCGCGGCCTTTGGTAAATCCTCGAGCTTGCGGCACTTCTTTATTGAACACTGCCAGCCTTTCATAGTTTCAAAAATGGGTTTGCAGCGGGCCAAATCATCGGAACTGCTCGGGAAGTATTCAACCCGTTCCCCATCGAGTTCATAGGCAACACAAACTTGAATTTCATCTAGTTCGTCCAAAACGTCCAGCTTAGTAATAGCTAAACAGTCAAGTCCATTGACCTGCACGGCGTAGCGCCCAATAACGCCGTCGAACCAGCCACAACGGCGACGGCGACCTGTAGTTGTCCCAAATTCTCCGCCGCGTTTAGTAAGCTGGTCGTTGAGGTTTCCGCTGAGCTCAGTTGGGAAGGGACCTTTTCCGACTCGAGTGCAGTAAGCCTTGGCTACGCCAATAACCCGATCAATTAGAGTTGGACCAACCCCTGCACCGATGCAGGCGCCACCGGACACGGGATTAGAAGATGTGACGTACGGATATGTACCATGGTCAAGATCCAACAGGGTCCCTTGGGCACCCTCAAACAAAATATTTTTGCGAGACTTGGCCGCCTTGTGAATAACCTGCACGCAATCCACAACATGCTTGGAGAGTCGCTGGCCATACTCTAGATACTCGTGAACTACGGACTCTTCATCGAGAGGTTCAATGCCGTAGATCGTTTGCAGGAGTTTGTTCTTTTCTTTGAGCGGTTCTTCAAGTCGGTCGCGCAGACGTTGTTCGTCGAGGAGGTCAATTACTCGGATGCCACTGCGCTGAGACTTGTCAGCGTAGGTTGGTCCAATGCCGCGTCCGGTGGTTCCGATACGGCGGTCACCCCGCCGTTTCTCCATCGCCGAATCGAGAAGTCGATGGTACGGCATAGTCACGTGAGCTGACGATGCCAATTGAAGCCCTGAGATGTCGATCTTGTTAGCGAGAAGCATGTCTAACTCACCAAGCATCACCTTTGGGTCAATTACCGTGCCAGGACCGATTAGACAGATGGTATACGGATAAAGGATGCCAGAGGGAATGAGATGGAGTTTCAACACACGACCGTCGACGACGATCGTGTGACCGGCATTCACACCGCCTTGATAACGCACCACCATGTCGGCCGAGCGGCTGAGAAGATCGGTAACTTTTCCTTTTCCTTCGTCACCCCACTGAGCCCCGATGACGACAACATTGGCCAAGGAAACGGCGGCCCGAAGCCGCAGATATGCACGCTCCGGGAGTATTTCAGATTTTGTGTCCCTGCGTCAAAAACCGGGTTTTTATGGGTTCAGCTTCCGCGAACTACAGATTTTTCAGCCTTAGCCAATTCTTTGGCGAGACGATCATGCAAAGCCTCTGACAAAGGTCGATTGGCATAGTTGGTGTAATAACCAGCTAAAGAGTTGAGAGCTGTTTGCATCGTGGTGAAAGAACTCAAACTGTTTACTCGAGGCTGAGACCGATAGCGCGACACGTAATCAGTAATCAGTGACCGCGCATCGCTCTCTGCCTTCGCATGGCTGGGGTCGTCTTGAGGAATATCAATTATTTCCAGCAGGGTATGTGATACGAATACTGTGTCCTCAACGTAATTCCCAGTCAGTTGAGCATTGGCATCGCTGCCACAAGCAGTTAACAACAAGCAGAGGCTAAATCCAAGGGCAACAGCTGCCCTGGTTAGTGGTTTGAATAGACAATCCAAGGCAAAAAGCATGATACTGCCGAAAGTTGAGGAACTTTAGGGGCGTAGTTCGCTCAGTAGTTCAGCGAGTGCATCAGCATGAGGTAGGTTCTGCACGTCACGATCAGCACGTCGAACCAATTCGACCATACTGTCGCCGGCGCCACGGCCTACAACGATTCGCCAGGGAATGCCAATGAGATCAGCATCCTTGAATTTTACACCAGCCCGTTCTTTACGGTCGTCCAACAGCGCGTCCACGCCCGCATTGAGCAGTTGCCCATAAATGAGTTCACCCAGATCTACCTGTATTCGGTCCCGCATATTGGCAATAACTACTATAGCTTCATATGGTGCGATCGCCTCTGGCCAACAGATACCGGCATCGTCGTGATTCTGTTCAACGGCAGCTTGGGCTAGACGTGAAATGCCAATCCCGTAGCAACCCATCCAGAAGTGCTCTGTTTTACCAGCTTCATTAGTAAAACGACTTTCCATCGCTCCCGAATACTTTTGACCAAGCTGAAAAATGTGTCCTACCTCGATGCCACGTTTTTGTATGAGGCAAGCCTTAGGGTTATGAACACATGCTTCGCCTGCCCTGGCTTTGCGTAAATCCAAACTATTTGGAATTCCTCCTAAATCATTCCAACTAACACAGAATCGGTGATAATTAAGCTGGTTAGCACCACAAATCATTCGATCCATTGTTGCTGCGGTACAGTCGATCAGGCGGAGAAATCGCTTTGTCCAGCTTCGTGCTGAACTCAGCAAGGCATCATCCAAATCTGGCCCCACAAAACCGAACGGAATGGTGCTTACGCCTTGTCGATCAAGGTCTTCTGGACCAATTGGATGGCAGTCGAGCACTTCCTGTTCTGTTAGGTAACTCACACTGTTCATTAACTTCACATTGTTAAGCTCTTGATCTCCTCTCAGACTCACCAGTAAAGGCTGTTCGACCTTGTTCCCCAGGTGGGCGATGAGCAGCAAGACTTTGACTAACTGGCTGGGATGCCAGTTGTGGGAGTGGCAGAGGGCTTCGATGCTAGTCTCGCCTGGTGTGCTGATGAGCTGTAATGCACTCCCTTCTAGCGGTATTGCATCAGCTGCAATGGACATGGCCTTTTCCTGGTTAGCGGCATAGCTACCGTCGTCGCTGAGTAAAATGAGATCTTCTCCGGCTTCAGCTGTGACCATGAACTCCTGTGAAGCCGCGCCACCGATGGTGCCGTTATCGGCATCCACGGGGACAGTAGCGAGGCCACAGCGCTCGAATATGCGTCGATAGGCACGATCCATTTCCAAATATGTACTTTGTAAATCGGCTTCTGTGGAATGAAAGGAGTAAGCGTCTTTCATGATGAATTCACGTCCGCGCATGAGTCCAAAACGTGGGCGAACTTCATCGCGAAATTTGGTCTGAACCTGGTACAAATTGATTGGGAGTTGCCGGTAAGACTGCAAAAGCTCTTTAGCAAGGTTCGTGATTATTTCTTCATGTGTAGGTCCCAGCCCTAATTTCCGTCCTTGACGGTCTTCGAGGTGAAACATGATTCCTTCTCCTGCCGTATAGCTTTGCCAGCGGCCACTGCGTTGCCATAATTCAGCAGGGTGAAGCTGGGGCAATAGGGTTTCTTGAGCCCCGGTTGCGTTAAGTTCTTCGCGAACAATGGCTGTAATCCGTTGAATCACCTTCCACATTAGGGGAAGATAAGCATATATTCCCAATCCCACCCTGCGGATGTATCCCCCGCGCAGCAGCAATTGATGAGAAGCAATTTCCGCCTCGGCAGGAACTTCTCGAAGCGTCACCAGCAAAAGATGGGAGACGCGCATGAGAACAGTACACAGAATTTTGGAAGTTATCACCGACTGGGTTTGGTATCATCCGTAGAGTTGATGTGGTCTATGGGCTGTCTCAAACGTCCCTGTACGACCTGAGTCTCAACTGCTACCGTTTCGTCTACATTAGGTTGTTGAGCACGAGTCTCATGTTTCCTCGATCCGTTGAATCTGTGGGTTCACAAGTTCAGCAGTCGGTGGATATGTCAATTGATCCATCAATTGTCCTTTCACAGTCCGATGCTCTTGTTGGCATTGATGACGTTCAGAAATCTCTGAATCGTTCCCGGGCATCAGTGTACCGCTACACTAATACTGATCCACGAGACTTGAATCCACCTTTTAACCCTCGCAAGCTCAATCCAGAGCATCGGTGTGATCAAAAAGATCCACTTCATTTTCACCCTAACGAAGTTGCTCGGTTCGCAAAAGACGTTTTGCGGATTAAGGAGGTCACCGTTGAGGTGCTTAATTCCCCTTCGACAGCTACACAGCAAATGCTTAGCTCCATCCTTGAAGAGCTTCGAGGAATTCGGGCTCATCTGGAGAGATCAGTTAAACAAGCTCCGTCAGGTCCAGCACAACCGTCTTGATCTGCCTAAAAACGACTGGTATTTCCAGCGTCCCTGAGTTTGGCACACTATCTCCTATTTCTCGGTCCCCAGTTAACAGCAAAATTGTTAAGCTATAGTATCAATTTTCATACATTTCAGGTCTCGATGAAGTCGGGAATTTTTACCACTCACACCCCCTGTAGATCAGATTATTTGTGATCAAGGGTTGTTTTTAGAACATTTCATATCCATTAATAGTTTAGATTTCCACTAACAACATTTACCCAAATCGGCGTGTCGCGATTTGAGAATGCTATCGAGCTTTTTCCTAAATTTGTTTTTCTGGAGGTTAGATTTAGGCGTCATCAGTGGCCAGCGAAACGCCTGTACAACGCTGCTTTTGCTCAGCTTCCTCATTAAAAACCCTAATTGATCTGAATTTGAGCCGCCTCTACCCACCAGATTCTTGTAGGTTGGTACGTATCTAGAGACTTTAGTCAAACCCGTGCCCACTATTCAATACGAGCAAGAAGGACAACAGGTTGGGTGCATTGAAGGTGCAAATCTGCGTCGGGCTTCCTTAGATGCTGGGATCAACCCTTACAAGAGCCTGAATAACCTTAATAATTGCAGTGGGGTTGGTCAATGTGGCACCTGCGTGATGGAAATTCTAGAAGGACAGGAGAACTTATCTCCCCGCAGTGATGTTGAGGAGATTTATCTCGCTGATCGCCCTGCAAACTTCCGCCTCAGCTGCCGTACGACAGTAAACGGCGATGTCACCGTACGGACCAGGCCAGCCGAAGGTGTTGGTCGAGGTTCAAACAGCCTCGTTGGTGCCATTAAGTCGCTGTTTGGTCGCTGATCTTGGTTGAACGGCTTCATAATTGCAGCTAAGGTCACGTTACAACTACAACCGCAGCAGCACGTGTTGAAAATCTTTCTCTCGGTCACTTTTTGAATCAGAAGATTGTTTATATCCCTATGCATTTCCTAAGGAATTGTTACACCTGGAAATGTGATCATTTGGGGTATCGCGAACAATTTTCTTAAAGGCCAAGAGTTGTTGCTCGGCATCAGCGAGCGAAGTTATTATATTCTGCGATCTTTAAATCATTAAAATCGCAACTAATGTTGAAGCTTTGGATTGCTTAATTCTTGAGTGAAGGTTTAGAAGTTTTCCGGCTGTAAAAACCGAGGTTCGAGCCGTTCACTTCATCGATAAGTGTATTTATATCATCTTGATTTCTCAACCGGTGGAAGCCATAGTGCTTAAAATCCTCTAGGAAGGATATGAGCAAATCCTGGCTACGTTCCAGGACAGTACCTTGGTCCAAGATGGTTGCTAGTTCTTCCCATAACCGATCGAGAACATCTGTACCTAAATCCTCGAGCACTTGATCACGTTGACCAATTCGGTTGCCTGCTCCTCGTGATAGATCGAGAACGGAGTCGACCACACTAATAGCCAGTTGTCGACTTAGTTGGGCTTCGGCTGTCTGAGGTTCTCCAACGCGGCGCAGCGGCTTTGGCATCACGCCTCTACCTAGACTGCGATGAAGCATATGGCTAATCAAAGCTACAAGTTGAGGCCGCAGTGCTGGCCCGACCTTGGTTAGTAACAGAGGTAGCCAAAGCCGCATCAATTCTACTAGTTTGTGGTTACCATTTCGATCGTTGTTTTGATGAACGCGTATCCTTCGAACCTGTTCCGAAAGTTGGGGAGATCGTATGAGCTGTTGCAAGGCATCCACTACATAAAGTGTGATCACCTCAAATAACTCCACTGCTAAGAGCGTTACCACGCCGCGACTAATCACCGCTCGTATAGGCTCGAGTTGGATTAGACCCGCATTAGATAGTCGCTCTGTTACCGGAATAACTCGTAACCAACGGGCAAATGGAAGCAACATTGGGAGGTCGATCCAACGCCGCAATAATGCATCCCTCCAGTGAAGTGTAGGATGGCGCCGCTTCCATCGAAGACAGCGGATCACTATATCTAATAGAAAAAGCAATTGGAAAGGTGTATCAACGCGCCAACTCAAATCTGTTGGCTGACCCTTCTCATCAATGCTTCGCCAATAATTGATTTCAACCAGAGGCAGTATTTGTTGATTCCAAAACTGACGTTCTTGCATCCAGTTGTTCTGTTTCAGATGCCTTGTGCTAAGCAGAGCTTCGGCTGCATCTTTAGCTGAATCCAGGCCAGTACGAATCCGCAGACGGTTTCTAAGTTCATCTAAGGCTCTTGTATTACTAAAGCTGGCGAATGGTCGGGGGCTGACGAGGTCTCCGGTGAGGTCTTGCTGCTGCCTCAGCAATGCGATAGTAATCGCTGAGCTGAATGTGCTGTCTGTTTGCAGTGCCTTATCGAGTCGTTCAAACCCATCGAGATAAGTCTGAGTTTCGCGGTGTGGTTCGATCCCTTTCAGTGAATCTAGTACGAGAGTGATGTCAGAGAGCCAAGGAAGGGGCACCATGAATGAAATCGATGACTCTGGATGGAGGTTGCGCTGAAGCCAGAAATTACGCAGGGGGATGTAGCTCAAATCAACGGTCACCCACGCCAGATTCAAGGTGGCCATGAAGGCAATGATCTGATCCCATCGACGCCAAGACCTAGCCTTTTGCTGCGGTTGTAATCTTTGCCAACGTGGTCGGGTCATGGCGACTGCGTACTGCTCCTATCGTGGGGTATGAAGAACAAGCCTGCCTACATTGAACGTGGAGAAACGGCCTTCAGGTGTAATAGGCAAAATCAATCTCATCTGGGATTTTTGGGCCCCTTTTTTGTTCACTGTCTCCGTTTATTTGCTAATTCGTCAGTTCGCTTTTGAAGCGCGTTACATCCCATCAGGATCCATGTTGCCAGGCCTTCAAATTGGCGATAAACTAATTATTGAAAAGCTCTCCTACCAGGAAAGGCCTCCAAGTCGTGGTGACATCGTCGTTTTCAACTCACCCAGCGTATTTGATCCAATCTGGAGTCTTGGTGCTGGTCGTCCGGGTTTCCTAAAGTGCGGCTTAGTCACCTTTCCCGGGGTAAGCTGGTTTATAGATCAAATTCTTGTGCAGCGTTACCCTGAGTGTGATGCATGGATTAAACGAGTTGTCGGTGTACCTGGAGATGTAATAGAGGTAAATACTAAAGGTCAGGTTTCCATTAATGGCAAGCAATTCTATGAGCCATATGTCTCTAATTTCTGTATTGCGGATAGCTTAAAAATGACCGGCTGCCGGGGACTGTACGCTTCTGTTCCCGAGGGCAATGTAGTGGTACTTGGCGATAATCGTCAAAATAGTCAGGATGCCCGTCGCTGGCCTGGGGGGCCATTTTTACCAAATAACCAAATCATTGGTCGTGCCGTATTCCGCTTCTGGCCTCCCTCAAGGACTGGTCTTCTTAATAACTAAGCCCGCTGGCGATCACGCGACCTGTAAGTTGTTGACCCAGGAAGGGCACATTTGCTCCCCGTGGAGCTTGGGGATCATCTCGTCTCACGGTCCACAGGTGATTAGGATCGAATAGAAGCCAACGGCGACTTCCTTGGCTAAGTTGTTCCGGGGGTTGATCAATCAAGGCAGAAGGGCCAAAACTCAAAGCGTGCCATAGACTCTCAATGGACCCCTTATGTTGATTTACCAGCGCCTCCCAAAGGGCGGGTAAAACGAGATGATGGCCGCATAACCCTGGCCTCCGCTGATCAGAGGGTAACAGCATGTCCTCATCATCAAGCGATATGGCGTGGACTGAAATGGCGGTGATGGTCCGGTTCAACACAGCATCGATCAACTGTTCGCGATCCTTTGGACCTCCTAGAGATGGGTGCACACGCCAGCCAAGAGCCTCAGCCACTAGCCCGTTGCGATCAGCCAGCAGATGCCACCAGTTGACAGAACTCAACGGTGCGTCTCGTCCATAAGCCACGAGATGCTCTACCGCTGCGGCGGTAGAGAGGTTCATTAGACGCAGGTGACGATCGTGATGTCGTTTTTGCAAGGCTAGCAGCTGAATCAAAGGCAGGATTTCGCTGGTTAGGGGGTCTTGAGGCCATCCCGCTCGTAAAGCCTCAACTCCTTCACGCACCATGCCATCACCTTGTAATACGGGGTCCCTCGGGGCGACGAGTACAGGAAAGCTACCCATCTCACCAAGCAAGAGCCCCTGCTCTAGCAACTGAGGAGAAATGAATGCGTCATCATCTGCAAGTCCAATTGCTCCATGCTCTATCAAGTCTCTATGAGGTGTTAGGCCTTTCGACCTTCCGTTTTGGCTAAATCCCCCCCAAAGGTGCAGGTGTACGTCAGAAGTAGAGCCTCGAGAAAAATCTTGCAGGCAATCGGGTCGGTCACGCCATACTCTCCCTCGGGGCAGTAGAGCTATTTGGCCATATCCGGCAGAGGCTGCGCAACGTCGTAAGCTTTCGATCGTTTCATGGGTGCCATTACAGGGTGTCTCGAGTATTGAGTGTGGATCCACTAAACATGGAGCTACAATCTGTGTAGGAGCCGCAGTGGAGGCAACGCCTAAACCAATAGCTTTCTGGCGAGATTCTTCACCAAAGGCAGTCAATACGCCGGCTTCGATCAATACTGCGCTCAGCTCGACTGAATATTCGATACCGCGTAGCACGCGAACCGGATCCAACAACAGAGTGTTGTTCATAGTCCTTAAAGGGCACCTACAGCGGTACAATCAACCATGCTGCCGAAGTGGGAGGTGAGATTAAGGCAGGTCACCACTACAGATCGGCTTGAATCCAGAGGAATGTCGACGACGGTAACTCCACCATTCCCTTGCTTTACAGACCAAATGTCAGCCGGAGTGAGTCCCAGCAGATCACACAGGATTGTTTTGTTCACTGCATCATGGGCTACAACTAAAGCAGTTTCTGCGGGTTTGAGGCCTTCAGCGATTTCAGCCCAGCTTTGAACCGAACGAGCCCAGACGTCTTGAATCGCTTCGCCTTCAGGCATTTGAGCAGTTGCTGGACTATGCCTCCAGGCCTCGAGAAGATTAGGCCACTCGTTGCGTATTTCAGACTCAAGCTTCCCTTCCCAAAGACCATGTCCAATCTCTATTAGTCCGTTGGTCTGAGTTAGTGTGACATTGGGATGTGCTTGAAGAATGATTTCTGCGGTTTCGATTGAGCGCGAAAGAGTGCTGCTCCAAGCCTGATCGATAGAGACATTCTTGAGAAAGTTCCGCGTAGCAGAGGCTTGACTGCGACCGTTCTTATTAAGAGGGATATCGAGCCGACCCTGGAAACGACCAGCTTTGTTCCAATCGGTTTCTCCGTGACGTACTAAAATTAAACGAGCTCCATCTCCCTTGGTCGGAAAAGGCTGCAGATGAGTAGTGTTATTTAGACATTCTATCTGAACTTGAGGAGCCTCAGGACCGGGGTAGAGGTTGATTATAGAAAGAGATGTATTATCTATTTGCAAACGCTGAAAACCTTGTTTTGGTTCACCTAACAATGTGAGCATTAAGCAACGCAGAATGGCATTGTGGCCCACAATTAGAATAGTGGCGTCGGCTTCTACGGGGTGACGCTGGAGCAGATGGTCAATAAACCGAGTTGCTTGCTTTGTAAGTTCCGCAAGGGGATTGTATGTAGAACCGTCGCGACGCTTGAGTTCAAGCTCAAGAGGCTGCCGTTTCCAGAGGCTATATTCCTCCGGATGACATTCGATTAATTCTTCGACGCTCCGACCAGACCAAGGTTCGAGGTCAACCTCCAGCAGACCGTCTTCAAATTCCGTTGCGGGTGCAGGTCCCCCTCTTGCCTTCAAGAGTGAGGCAGTTGTGGCAACAGCCCTCTTGAGAGGAGAACTATAAACCGCATCGATAGTCATCTCCTTTAAGGATCGTCCAATACCTTGAGCTTGTTCATGTCCTTCATCCGTGAGGTTGGATGAGTCATCGCGCCCCTGGATCCGGCGCGCCTGGTTGAAGCTACTCAGACCGTGGCGGACCAAGAGAAGGCAAAGGGACACGATTTAGTTGCAAGGCGCGGTCATCGTATGGGGCAAAGGTTGCAGAGGGACAATCAAAAGTCATCGCGCCGGCTCTTAGGTGTCCAGTTCTTCACGACAGACTTCTCCCCGCTGGAAAGTACTTCTGGCGGCCTTGTCTCTTGTACTGGCGGGTTTTATCTGGCTATCGGGACTTATTGACAGTCTCTCTCGGCCATCGGTTTCTCCCTCTCTCACCATTCAACAGCAAGAACTTTCGTTATTGGCTGAACCCGCTATTCCTCCATCATTGCGAGAGTTGTTGTTAGGCAAGGACCCGCGCAGCGCCTTGCTCAGAGCCTTAGAGGCTAGTTCTCTAAAGGAGCTTAGCGACCGACAGCAACTTCTCCTGAGTCTACTCCGGTTCGATAAAACGCCCCCAATAGTCGACAACCGTTGGTCAGATGATCCATTACTGATGCGTTTTATATGCGAAGGGCGTAAAGGCCAGGTCGCGGATTGCATCAATGTAGAGTCAGCCTTGGCAGCGGCTTGGCGCCTCGCCATAAGCAGTTTACTGCCTGTGCTCACCGTTTTATTGGGCAGCCTTTTATTGGTAGTTCAAACTTGGCGTGCTTTACGAGGCCGCAGCGAGGTGTGGCCTATTGTTCAGGGGCCAGCACTAACCCTGATCGATTTGGCCTTGTTGGTAGCGGGCGGCTTTGTGGTTATCGGCGCCGTAGGAGTACCTTTAATTGCCCTTCCACTGATTTCAAGCCTTACAACGGAAATGAAAAGTCCGAGACGTGAGGCCGTATCGGTACTGATCAATTACAGCATGATGGCCCTGCCCAGTTTGTTGATCCTCTGGCGTCAGCTTAAATCTTTACCTAGGGCGCAAGCTCCAATAGGTGGTTGGCTACAGTGGCGGTGGAGGCCGTTACCTGAAGCGATTACATCAGCCTTGAGTGGCTGGCTGATGGTGACGCCCGTGGTTGTAGCGATCAGCTGGCTTTTAGTTAGATTAGTTGGAGACACTAGCGGCAGCAATCCTTTGCTGGAGCTCGTTTTGGAGAGCAGTGATCAGCTGTCCCTGTTGCTGCTTGGAATCACCGCTGTCGTTTTGGCGCCGTTATTTGAAGAGACGATCTTTCGTGGTGCGCTTCTTCCCATACTGGCGCAACGCTTAGGAATGTTTGCGGGTGTCTTACTCAGTGCTCTGTTGTTCGCTACAGCACATATCAGTATTGGCGAGCTGGCGCCATTGACCGTGCTTGGGATCGGCTTGGCAGTAGTGCGGATCAGTACCGGACGCCTATTACCCGCGGTCTTAATGCATGCGTTGTGGAATGCGGTTACCTTTCTTAATCTGCTTGTGCTCTAAGCCTTGCCACTCTCTAAAGCAGGTGATTCACTAGCCTATTCACATTTCCAAGGGTGATTGCTGCTCCGGAAAAGCGTCCATCGATGAGGACCTTCAAGCTCATCCAAGGTTCTCTGTTGGCCGGACGCGTTACCAGGCGGTCAACTCAGTTAGTAAGCATTCACTGTTTCATGGATATCACCTTGTTGGTAGCTGCTAGCCTTGTGGCAGTATTAGCCGGTTTGACGTTGCATTGGCAGCATCGTTGGACCGTGGCTTTTGACCGGCTGGAATCCACGCGAATTCAGGCTTATCGATTAACCGAGTCAACGGCTGTAATGGAACAGCACTGGCTACGCAATACCACTCAACCTGTAAACCTCGTTCCGACACGAGCTATCAACCTAGTCCATATCAGACACCCTGCTTCTGCAGAGCAGCCTTCCCCCAAGGTCTCTATTTCCCTTTTTCTAAGTCATTTAGTTTCTCAGCGCCTAAGGTCTGGTTATTAATGGTGCGATATTATTTACCTGGACAACAATCTCGACATTCGTTACGCAATACGTCAGGCAAAACGCATAAGAAAGTTGTTTCTTTGGTTCAGGTTCCATCTAGGCGGTTATGGATCATTTTTTTGCTTCTTTGTAGCGGTTTAGTTGGTCTAATCGGACGCACAGGTTGGTTGCAGTTAGTACAGGCTCCGACATTAAAAAAGCAAGCTCGGCAGCTTCAAACTCAACTTACCCAACCCCTAGGTCAACGTCGACCCATTATCGATCGAACCGGTCGTTTAGTGGCCATTGATGAGAAGCGTTTTCGCCTTTGGGCCCATCCTCGTTACTTCAATTTTCCTGGAGATGATTCCGGCCTGGTGCGTCCACCGGCAGATGTAGCGGAAGTTTTGGCCGAACATTTAGCGATACAAGCCTCTGACTTACTGAAGATGATGGGGCGGCGTACCTCCGGGATCAAGCTGGAGGAACAAATCGATCTTGAAACCGCAAAACGCATTCAGTCTCTTGGTATTAGCGGCTTAGATCTCGAAGCCTACTCTCAGAGGATTTATCCACAGGCCTCGCTATTTGCCAATGTTGTGGGGTTCCTTAATACGGAGCGTGTTCCTCAGGCAGGGCTAGAGCGCAGCCGTCACAGTGACCTGGCCAGACAAGAACAAGTCCTTAGTCTCCGCCGCGGTGCTGATGGCACACCACTACCAGACCGCGTAGCTAAGGGAGCCTTCTACGGCGATGACCTACAGCTTCAGCTTACCCTCGATTCACGACTTCAACAACTTGCCCTGAATGCTTTGACTAAACAAGTGGCCGAATGGAAGGCCAAGAAAGGCGCTGCGATCGTGATGGATGCCACCAATGGAGAACTGCTGGTTTTGGTCTCGACACCTACCTACGACCCCAATCGTTATTGGAGTTTTCCAACCGGACGTTTCCGCGAGTGGTCTGTCCAAGACCTTTACGAGCCAGGCTCCGCGTTTAAGCCCATTAATCTAGCTTTAGCTCTACAGGAAAGGGCAATTCAGCCCAATGATCGTGTGCATGATGTTGGAAGACTGACAATTGGCGGATGGCCTATCAACAACCACGACAAAAAAGCCAATGGCTTGATTGGTTTGGCTAAGGTCCTCCAAGTGTCAAGCAACGTTGGCATGGTGCAGGCAATGCGACGACTTGACGATCATCTTTATTGGACTTGGATGCATCGTCTTGGTATTGATCAACGTCCAAATACTGATTTGCCAGGGGCTGTCGCAGGCCAATTGAAGAGCCGGAAACAGTTTACAACACAGCCAATCGAACCAGCTACAACAGCGTTTGGTCAGGGTTTTTCCCTGACTCCGTTAAAACTAGTACAACTTCACGCCATGTTAGCAAATAAAGGAAAAATAGTTGATCCTCATATTACGCAAGGCTTTCGTTCTGGTGAGTCTCTGACCCCAGCTAATTTTTCTTCGAGTCGGCAGCTACTTCGTCCGGAGGTGACTCAAACTGTACTGGAATGGATGGAATCCGTTGTAGACGAGGGTAGCGGTAGGGGAGCCAAAACACCAGGCTATCGCATCGGAGGAAAAACTGGGACGGCTCAGAAAGCCGTAAACGGAACTTATATACCTGGAGCAAAAATTTGCAGCTTCGTTGCTACGTTACCAATAGACAACCCACGCTATGTAATTTTTGTTGTCGTGGATGAACCCCAGGGAACCCATGCTTATGGTTCAACTGTCGCTGTCCCCGTCGCCAAACAAATCATTGACGCCTTGCTCGTTGTTGAGGGTATTGCGCCTTCCAAGCCTGCCAATTTGAATAGCCCGACCAAGAGCTGACGGCTTGAAAATCATAGCTATTTTACGACAACATTATAAAACCTTAGCCGCTATGACTAGCTTGCTTGAACAGCTCTCTGAGATGACCGTTGTTGTGGCAGATACCGGCGATCTTGAAGCAATTAAAAAATTCACACCTCGGGACGCAACTACCAACCCTTCACTAATCTTGACTGCTGCGCAGATTCCGGCTTATCAAAATTTGATTGATGAAGCGTTACGGTCTTCACGCAAGCTTATTGGAGAGGATGCTCCGGTAGAAGAGGTAGTGCGCGAAGCATTAGATGAGATAAGTGTGATTTTTGGTAAAGAGATTTTAAAAATCGTTCCCCACCGCGTATCAACTGAGGTCGATGCACGTTTAAGTTACGACACCGATGCTACGATCGAAAAGGGAAGGAAAATTATTCGACTTTATAACGATGCTGGGATCAGCAGTGATCGCGTGTTGATCAAAATTGCGTCCACCTGGGAAGGGATTAAGGCGGCAGAAGTACTTGAGAAAGAAGGTATTCATTGCAATCTCACGCTTCTTTTTGGCTTTGGACAGGCTATTGCCTGCGCCGAAGCAGGTGTGACTTTGATTTCTCCATTCGTGGGACGAATTTTGGATTGGTATAAAGCCGAGACAGGTCGTGATTCTTATCCAGGTACTGAGGATCCCGGTGTTCTTTCTGTGACTAAAATTTTTAATTACTACAAGAGCTTTGGTTACAAAACTGAAGTAATGGGGGCTAGCTTCCGCAACATAGACGAAATTATCGAATTGGCTGGTTGTGACCTTCTCACTATTTCTCCCAAGTTTCTTAATCAGTTGCAAGAGACACATAAACCTCTAGCTCGCAAGCTAAATGCTTCAACCTCAACTAGTAGAGTTGAACAAATTCAAGTAGATCGAGAGCATTTTGATGCGTTGATGTCAGAAGATCGCATGGCAGCTGACAAGCTCGATGAAGGCATTAAAGGCTTTAGTAAAGCAATTGAAATCCTTGAGCAACAGTTAGCTCATCGTCTTGCTGAAGTGGAGGGTGGATCGGCCTTTGGCCATGCTGTTCAAGAAATTTTCTTACTCAATGATTTTAATGGAGATGGATGCATTACTCGTGACGAATGGCTAGGGAGTGACGCCATCTTTGATGTTCTCGATCAGGATCACGATGGTCGTCTTACCCCAGACGATATCCGTAAGGGCTTTGGCGCTGCCTTAGCATTGACTACTAACTGAGAAATCTATCTCAACTCAGGTATTACTCAGTAATAAAGCAAGTCAGATTAAACAGGATCATGAAGAACTTTTTATAAGCTATATTTTGGCTTGGAAATTTTACAGGTGATTATAAACACTTAGACAAGACAGAGATACTTGTCTGTTATTAGTTGATTGCAATAGCTTTCAAAAAGTTTTTACACTTAAATCAATCTCGACATCTATAATGGAATTATTATAGCTAGTCGCCTGACAATTGCGAACATCAAAATGGCTAAAATCCACAATGCCCACTTATAACTTTACCACTCTTTTAGATTATCTTTTAAAGCAAAGGTTGCTCATCTAAATATTTAGCTTACCGTACTCTATCTAAGCCTTAATATTTTCAGTGTAAAAAAATATGATTAGCAATAGCCCTCTATTAAGATATTTGTGCCTGTAAAAGCTAACTAAACACCTAAGATTTAAGCACTGTAGATATTACTATTAAGTATTTTTGAATCTGGTTGTAACTCAGAATCCTCTAAATAATTTAGTATGAAATATTAACCTGATACTGCTTTAGCGGTAACGTTAACAGCCTACCTAATCGTAGCTAATTGTAGGCCAGAGTTGTTTGCCAGGGTTGTTGCAAGGGCAGTCGCTTTATTACAAGTTATAAGGAATCATTAAATGCTTTTTAGCTAAGCTAGTTATGATTTTTTGTTATTTTACATTCCCCTTCTGATTTTTTATATATTTCCTCAGTGGAATATGCTTGCGACTGGCCTAGAAATTAGATCGAGATAGTACCTAAAATAATAGTAAATACTCTTACACTTTACAGAAAAACAACCTATCAACCTAGAGCAAGCTATATATTTTGACTGACTAGTAATCATATAATGGCAATATAAGCGAAGCTACATCAAATAAAGAGTCACCTAGTCCGCTAAAATTAATGATCTAAGGAAGATAACAAACTTATTTATTCACCAAGCTAGCAGCTCCTCTATTAATTAAAACTTAATCAGAACTTATGTTGTACGTGTCAACCGTTCTTAATTTTATGAATTAAACATCTTGATAAGAATTAAGTATCTTAATAGATTAAAGCTTAGCTTAATTAGACTGAACTAGCAAAAGAATTTGTTGCAGTTTCTGTTATTACAGAACAGCGTCAGCAAACCTTAGAGAGTTTAGTTCAGTATGTTTAAAAAATAATAGTGCTTTTTATTTTAGCGACAGAGTTTAAGTAAATGACTTATAACCGTAATTAAAATACTAGTTTAATATCTTAACTTAAATACATGCTCATATAAATTATCAAAAATTAGCTGCATAAAAAGAAATCTAGTAGCAGGAAAAATTCATTCTAATTGGTAATCATTATTAATCGATAGGTTTGTATTTTTACATACTTAAATAAATAACATAAAAATCTTCTGCACCTTATTTTTAGTTATTATTAAAGTTACACTAATCAAAATGTTATTGGCAATCTGGTAACAGATTAAGAGCTTAATGACATTAAATTACTCAATTAATATACTAAAAAAGTGCCTTATCTAATTCTTCGCTGGTTTGATAAACTTAGTATTTTTTAAAAACCGTTTGGTTTATTTTAGCTTTTACTAACATCAAATTAGTCAAAAGCATATTAATTTAGTATTTAATACTTTAACATTTTAGTATAATTACTCGAGCTGTTGAATTCATATCTTATCAGGCAAATGATTGATTCGTTGATTAGCCAAAGTAGCATTAATGACTTTAATATTTTTGAAGTAATCTTAGTAATGAGAGATTTTTAGTTATTTTTACGCAGTTAAAAACAAAATATATCTAGACATAACAAATTGAGTTAGTACAAACTTTAGCTGAACTATTGCTAACCATACATTAAAACCAATTTTTAACTATGATATTCACTATCTATTAGTAAGAATAATAGTAAAGTTCATAAGCTTTAGGATTAAAATTTTATATGTTATACCTTTAAAATGTCGACTTCTTTTTCTGCTAAATGCTTTTCAAGTTCAGCGATAAATTTATCAAGAACCTTCTGAATAGTATCTTGTTCGTCGCGACTTTGGTCTTCAGAAAAATCACCATTTTTTTCTTGCTTTTTAATTTTATCAATCGCATCTCGGCGCAGATTGCGCAAAGCCACCTTTCCCTCTTCTGAGTATTTGGCTGCCAGCTTACAGAATTCTTTGCGGCGTTCTTCCGTAAGCGGCGGCACATTGATACGAATAACCTTACCATCATTATTAGGTGTAAAACCTAATTCACTCTTGGTAATTGCTTTTTCAATGACTCCTAATTTGCTAGTATCAAACGGTTGGATTTGAATCGTTTGAGAATCAGGAGTTGAAAGCGTCGCCAACGCTTTTAGCGGTGTGTCAATACCGTAGTATTCAACGTTAACGCGATCAAGCAGGGAAGAACTTGCTCGACTAGTACGAATAGCATTCAAATTGCACCGGGTTGCTTCCACTGACTTACGCATACTGGCTTCAAGGTCTTTAATTGACATGATTTTTCAGGGCATTGGTGGTGGTGATTTAAGCGTAATTGCCGATTCGTGAACCGATTGGTTGTCCTGCAACCGCTTTATCGATGTTGCCATGTTCCAATAGGTCGAACACGACAATCGGAATGTTATTGTCTTTGCATAGAGAGATTGCGGTGGCATCCATAACACCAAGCTCTCCGCTCAGAACATCTTGGTAACTTAAATAATCATGTTTTACAGCGTCAGCGTATTTAGCTGGGTCCTTGTCGTATACGCCATCCACCTTGGTGGCTTTGAATACTACATCAGCGTTAATTTCAGCTGCGCGCAGAGCAGCGGTAGTATCTGTAGTAAAGAAAGGATTGCCGCAGCCGGCTCCGAACACCACAACACGTCCTTTCTCTAGGTGACGCATGGCCTTTCGTCGGATATAGGGCTCAGCCACCTCTTGCATTGCAATGGCAGTTTGCACACGCGTAGGGACTCCGGCCCGCTCTAAGCCGTCTTGCAATGCAATTGCATTCATCACCGTAGCCAGCATCCCAACGTAATCAGCGGTGGCTCTCTCCATCCCCGCAGCTGAGCCTTTGAGGCCACGAAAAATGTTGCCTCCACCGACGACGATAGCCAATTGGGTGCCGGACGCCACCACTTTGGCAACGTCTTTTGCAATAGAATGGACTATAGCGGGGTCAATGCCATACCCCTGAGAACCCATCAGGGCTTCGCCGCTGAGTTTCAGTAGGACGCGTGTGTAGCTCATCAACGGTCCAGATCTGCACGACAGTAGCAAGCGCTAACCAGGCATTCTGATCGCAGCTTGGATTAAGCAGATACTGATATGCTACGCCTGATACAGGTTAACTTGTCATGTCATCAGGAGCACGGCAGTAGCCGCGGCTCGCTTGGTTCGTTGCTGAACAGATGAGCTACGAAATGTCTTGTGCAACGTAATCCAAGGCTTGTCACGTCTTGCACGCGAGTAGGTCTATGGCGTCCGTCTGCCTAACCGTCTCAGGGTGATTTCGATTAAGACCGGATTTAAAATTCGACTCCGACCTGGGCTTTCACGCCTTGTTCACGAAACGGATGGTGAATCAGGGTCATTTCTGTCACGAGATC
The DNA here is from genome assembly GCF_040371545.1 of Synechococcus sp. M16CYN. Lineage (NCBI taxonomy): Bacteria > Bacillati > Cyanobacteriota > Cyanophyceae > Synechococcales > Synechococcaceae > Synechococcus > Synechococcus sp. M16CYN. The sequence goes on along the minus strand of NZ_AP029048.1, from coordinate 770,267 downwards.
AGCGTTTTCTATCAGCTGACTCGGTGCGCCTCTGCCGGTAAGGACGACATGGGTAAGTCTGGGCCGCTCTCGGACCCCCGCTAAAACAGTTTCGACCGTGATGTAACCGAGCTTAATTGCTACATTTATCTCATCAAGTACCACAAGCTGTATCTTCGCGTCGCGGAGATAATTTAGGGCAATCCGCCAAGCTTCCCTCACAAGATGCTGGTCGCGCGCGCGGTCTTGTGTTTCCCAGGTGAATCCCTCTCCAAGGGCACGCCAAACTACTCGATCGCCGAAGACCTGCAGTGCTCGGGCTTCACCAGGTTCCCAGCTTCCCTTGATGAATTGAATCACAGCCACGCGTTTTCCATGGCCAAGGGTGCGTAAGACGAGCCCAAGGGAGGCCGTGGTTTTACCCTTACCCTGGCCGGTGAAAACCATCACCAATCCACTCTCTTTGTTGCGTTCTTCGACGCGTTGGCGCTGCACCTGCTGGCGCCGTTCCATGCGTTTGCGATAGCTAGTATCATCTCGCTCAGGGGCCAGGTACCCACCCATGCCAAGACCGGCAGCAGATCGGTCTAGGTCGTTAGTTTTAGAAGCGTTGTTGATCATGGGCGCCGAGCGATGATCCGTTGCAAGGCCTTACCTGCCAGCAACTGTTGCTCTACGTCGGTAAAACCGAGGGCCGATAGCTGAGCCGGTAGGTTGTCCTCTAGCATGGCGGTGGCGGTCTCGGTCTCGAACAAGGCGCAGAATAAACGCTGGGGAAACCGCATCAGTGGGTTAGCCATGTGAAGATCTATCAAGACAAGCCATCCTCCAGGTTTCAGGAGGCGCAGGGTCCCCTTCAAGACCTGTTCTCGTTCAGTTCGAGGGAATTCGTGAAGGGCAACGCTGAGTTGAATGGCGGCGAAACTCTGATCAGCGAAAGGCGGATCCTCTGCCAAACCCTCCACCCGCTGCATCAGAGGGTATCGCTGTACTGCTAAGTCTAGAGCTCGCGGTGATAGATCCAGTCCGGTTATGGCATATCCAGCATCGATCCAGGGAGCTGCAGCTTCACCACTGCCGCAACACAGATCAAGCACCGCAGCACCGGGCTCTAAGCGTTCTTTCAGCGCTTCAAGTCCCAGCCCTCGCAACCGCTGAACTCCTCCGACAGCGAGGGATGACACAGCAGTAACGCTATCGTAAATCCAACGATTACGGTAAGCCAGTAGGCGCAAAAAGGAGGTCATCAGGTACGTTGACGGACTCAGACCGCATCCGCTACCCATTGCTGATAGCGACAGGTAGTCTTAGTGACAGTGTACGCCGAGTCTAAATGGTCAGGGAGATGCCCACTATTTTGGCAACCACGATGCTAGGCAGTCCTAGTGTGAACAACTGCTATAACCTAGTCACGCCGTAGGTTATAAGGGGTGATCTATATTTATATCAGCAGGGCTGGTTATTCACTTAATTATTCCGCCTTAGACTAAGGCGGTGGAATCTAAAGCCGGCAAAAACCGACGGTAGCATTTTTGACCTTTGGCTCCCATCTCTAATGTTTCGCAATCGTTATCCACGAGACAATAGACAAGTAATTATTGCAAACCAATCCTCAATTACTACACTGCGAATGCTGTTGATGACTATCAACTCACAGGCTAACTTATAACGTAGAGACTTGGGGTCAGGAGCGTGACCTTAAGAATCTGATGATCGCCTTCGTTTAAAAATTGAAAAAAACCGCGTTTGATGCAAGCCATACTCATCCGCCTTCTCCGTGGCTCTATTCCTTAGGCAAATTTTGTGATGCGACTTTGACACAGCAGTGAGTCATTTGGCAATCCACGCCGCCATCGTCATTACCTTGATCATTCTGAAACGGCACGCTCGACCCGAGCTTCTCGCGTTGCGCTAAAGCTTTTAAACCATCCTAAAATCGTAGGAGATGTGCGCCTGTTCATATTCTTGCTTTCAGTTGAGAAGCAACATCGTCTATACATTAAAAATACTCCATCTTGAAATTTTTTTGATTGCCGATTGAAATCTGATGATTTTTTAAGTCACATCATGGGCGAGACGGTGCAGAGATGCTAATGATCCCGGTCGGCATTATTTTACTCAGGCCACCGTTGAGCTAGGCTCGTGGCTAGATACACCTCTTTCACTTTATAGCTACCACGTGTCTGCTTTCAGGCCAAAGGCGGTGCTTTGTACCTAATACCGCAGTCACCTCTAGTGGTAGCAGGAGGGCTAAGCTCTGCCAAAGGCAGGCAAAGCTTTTATTCCGGTCGTTCAATGCAAAAGCACGATCTTTGAGTGGTCAATTCGTTCTCAACGGCGACCAGCTCCCTTCGTAGCTCCATGTTTAGTCATCAGCTCTCTCAATGAGGTTTTAAGGCGGCTACCCTCAACCCCCGAGATTACTTATGTCCACATGCCCCGTGTCGGCGTCGTCCTGCTGAATTTGGGTGGACCAGAACGGATCCAGGATGTCGGACCATTTCTGTACAATCTGTTCGCAGATCCAGAAATTATTCGTCTACCTAGTCCTTCCCTGCAAAAACCATTGGCTTGGTTAATCAGCACCCTCCGCAGTGGTAAGTCCCAAGCAGCCTACCGGTCCATCGGCGGAGGCTCTCCTTTGCGGCGCATCACTGAACAACAGGCGCGAGAGCTTCAGAGCCTGCTGCGACAGCGGGGCATTAATGCCACAAGTTACGTGGCCATGCGTTACTGGCACCCCTTCACGGAGTCGGCGGTGGCTGATCTTAAAGCCGATGGGATGGATCAGGTGGTTGTCTTACCGCTATATCCCCATTTCTCGATCAGTACGAGCGGATCGAGTTTCCGCGAGCTGCAACGTTTGAGACGGGGGGATCCGAGCTTTGAAAAGTTGCCAATTCGTTGCATTCGCAGCTGGTTTGATCACCCCGGTTATGTGCGAGCGATGGCGGAGCTGATCGCTGCTGAGATCTATAACAGTGACGTTCCCGAAGAAGCTCACGTCTTTTTTAGCGCGCATGGAGTACCCAAGAGCTATGTGGAAGAAGCCGGTGATCCTTACCAAGATGAAATCGAAAACTGCACGTGCCTCATAATGGACAAGCTAACTGAGCTGGTTGGCCATGCCAATCCCCATACCCTCGCTTATCAAAGTCGTGTTGGTCCTGTTGAGTGGCTCCAGCCTTATACAGAGGAGGCCCTTGAGGCATTGGGTCAAGCAAAAACTCGGGATTTGGTTGTTGTTCCGATAAGCTTTGTGAGCGAACACATCGAGACCCTTGAAGAAATTGATATCGAATATCGAGACCTAGCTGCTAAAGCCGGCGTCGTAAACTTCCGCCGCGTTCGTGCTCTTGGTACATACAGACCATTCATTGAGGGTTTAGCCGACCTGGTCTCAACTAGTCTTGATGGTCCTGAGGTCAGCCTTGATGTGGCGGCTGAGTTACCTAGTAAGGTGAAGCTTTATCCCCAAGAAAAGTGGGAATGGGGGTGGAGTAATAGCTCGGAAGTTTGGAATGGTAGATTGGCGATGATTGGTTTTTTCGCCTTTCTTCTTGAGCTTATTAGTGGAAAAGGGCCACTCCACGCTTTGGGGCTATTCTAGAAATTTTAAACCACTCCGACAAAAATAACGCTGAACCCAATCTGAAAGCGTGTGGTCTACCCTAATTCACAAGGAAGCATTTGTTTGGTTACGGCTGGTTTAGAGATGCCGATAAACATGCGGTGCTTAATCTTTAGGGTCAATCCATTCCTGTTGCCGTGACTATCACCTCTGCTCCAACGGTTATCAACCGACAGCAGGTCATTGAGAATATCGTTCATCCCATGTCGGGGGCAGCTGCTCTCATGGACGCTTTACGGCGCCATGGAGTTAACACGATCTTCGGATACCCCGGCGGCGCGATCCTGCCGATTTATGATGCACTCCATATTGCCGAAAACGAGGGGTGGGTTAAACACTTTCTCGTGCGCCACGAACAAGCTGGAGCTCATGCAGCTGATGCCTACGCCCGAGTGACCGGCAGGGTAGGTGTTTGCTTCGGGACTTCAGGACCTGGAGCCACCAACCTTGTCACCGGTATCGCTACGGCCCAAATGGACTCGGTTCCCATGGTGATAATCACTGGCCAGGTAGCACGTCCGGCCATCGGTACAGACGCCTTCCAGGAAACCGATATCTTTGGCATCACCCTTCCCATTGTAAAGCATTCATGGGTGGTGCGCGATCCTGCAGATTTGGGCTCGGTTGTGGCACAGGCGTTTCTGATTGCAGCCAGTGGACGGCCAGGGCCGGTGCTAATTGATGTACCTAAAGACGTTGGTCAAGAAATATTTGATTACGTGCCGGTGGAGCCTGGTTCCATCGTTCCCCACGGTTTTCATCAGCCTGAACCTCCAATCGACACTGCGCTCAATGCAGCACTCGATCTGATCGAGGCCTCTCATCGTCCGTTGCTATACGTTGGGGGTGGCGCAATCTCTGCTGGATCTCACGATAGCCTGCGGGTGATTGCCGAGCGTTTTCAGATCCCCGTCACTACCACTTTGATGGGTAAAGGTGCCTTTGATGAAAACGATTCGCTTGCGGTTGGCATGCTCGGTATGCACGGTACTGCTTACGCCAACTTTGCTGTCACGGAATGTGACTTATTGATTGCCGTTGGAGCGCGATTTGATGATCGTGTTACAGGTAAACTGGACACCTTCGCCCCGAAAGCACGGGTAATTCACTTCGAGATTGATCCAACGGAGATTAGTAAAAACCGTCTCGCTGATGTAGCGGTCCTTGGGGATTTGAGCTTGAGTATGGTAAGGCTAGTGGAATTGAGCCTGCAGCGTCAAAAAAAATCTCGCACCTCCGCTTGGTTAGAGCAAATCGAAGGCTGGAAGCACCGTTATCCTCTTACAGTTCCTCCGAAAGCGGGGGACCTTTATCCACAGGAAGTGCTAATAGCGATACGAGATCTGGCTCCAAACGCAATAGTGACAACTGATGTTGGTCAACATCAGATGTGGGCAGCCCAGTACCTTCGCAATGGTCCACGGAACTGGATAAGCAGTGCTGGCCTTGGGACTATGGGTTTCGGTATGCCTGCTGCAATAGGGGCTCAGGTGGCCTGCCCTAACGCTCAAGTGATATGCATTGCCGGTGATGCCAGCATCCTAATGAACATTCAAGAGCTAGGAACTATCGCATCCTATGGACTACCCGTAAAGGTGGTAATAGTGAACAACCGCTGGCAGGGCATGGTGCGTCAGTGGCAGGAAAGCTTTTACGATGAGCGATACTCCTCTTCAGACATGCTTAAAGGCATGCCTGACTTTGCTGCGTTGGCGCGTTCCTTTGGTGTTAACGGCATAAAAATTACTGAACGGGAATCATTACATCGTGATCTCGAAGCGGCGCTCAACTCTACTGAGCCAGCACTAATTGATATCTCTGTCCGCCGAGGTGAGAACTGCTACCCAATGGTCCCGCCAGGCAAAAGCAACGCTCAAATGGTTGGCTTACCATCCCATCCGAAGCCATCAATGGATACAACAGTGCAGAGATGTTCATCCTGCGGTACCGTTACATTTCGTGAACACCGGTTCTGTCCCCAGTGTGGCATGTCCCTTTGATTCGAATCTTTCTACTACTTGGCTTGGTACTTTCTTGCAATGTCGTACCAGCGTTCGCTGCAGAGGTACTACATGTACAAGGTGGACCGCTTCTCCAAGTAGGAGATCGCAATCGCACCTACACAATTGAGTTAGCCTGTGTTGAAATTGTGCCGGAACAGGAATCAGAAGCTCTCGAATGGTTACGTCAACGGTTGCCTCGCCGTCGTCGCGTAAATCTTCAACCTATCGGATCTAGTAATGGCCAGCTTTTAGCCCGTGTGACTCCAATCGGTGAGGAAAAAAGTCTAAGCACAGGCCTGATAGATGCAGGTTTGGCAACGGACAGCTGTTTAGCGGAGCCTGGATAAATGGCTAGTAATAGGATTGCCCGGGGTATTGTCTTGGTGCCTTGCCTCCTTCTTGGCGGAACCTTTTTAGCTACCGCAGCCTGGGGAAAAGGGGCCGCGGCGGACAACAAGAACTTGGCGCTTGTCATTGGTATTGTCCTCGTACTTGCTGGTCTACTATCTCAGTGGCCTTTCTCGGAGGGTCTAGCGCCCAAGAGGTCAGACAAATTTAATGATGCTCCATGATTTGTTTTGCTTCAACAATGCTCCGAACCAATTATCAATCGCTTCGAGGTTGATGATATAGGCCCGAAATAAACGATTGTCAGATGATACGCCTAAGTGAGTTGAGGTTACCGCTTGATCATGGCGAGGGGGCGCTTACCAAGGCCGTGCTTAAGCGGTTGCATGTACCTGCCGATCAAGTACTAGAACAACGACTTGTCAAACGCAGCGTGGACGCGCGTCATCACGATCAAATTAAACTCGTCTACTCCGTTGATGTGCGCGTTCGAGGGGAGGCTACTCTACTAAAACGTCTCAGGCATAAGTCGGCGATTTGTCGAGTTTCAGACGTCCGCTATAAACCTGTAACCTTTGCTCCACAAGGATTCTTTAGAACCAATGATCAGCGGCCTGTGGTGATTGGGGCTGGTCCCTGCGGCTACTTCGCTGCTTTACTCCTGGCCCAGATGGGCTTTCAGCCACTCCTACTAGAACGAGGCCAGTCTATTAGACCGCGTACCTTGCAAACCTTTGCGTTCTGGCGGGGAGAATCAAGATTTAATCCTGAATCCAACGCGCAATTCGGCGAGGGTGGAGCCGGAACTTTCTCCGATGGGAAGCTCTACAGTCAAGTAAGTGATCCTGAGCATTACGGGCGCAAGGTACTTGAAGAGTTAGTAGCTAGTGGCGCCAACAAGGAGATCCTTACCTCACAACGCCCTCATATCGGCACTTTCAAGCTAGCCACGGTAGTCCGCGGGCTGCGAGCTCGAATTGAGGCTTTGGGTGGAGAAATTCGTTTTGCCAGCCGTGTAGAAAAATTACGTCTTGAAGTATGCCTGGGGGAAAAGCCCTACCAGCTTGTCGGCCTTGAACTGGCTAACGGCAAGTTTATCTCCTGCCGACACCTTGTTTTGGCTCCTGGTCACTCTGCCCGAGATTGTTTTGCAATGCTTGAACAAATTGGCGTCGAGTTAGAGACAAAACCATTTTCAATTGGGATTCGCATCGAACATCCTCAATCACTGATCAATACGGCTCGCTGGGGCACTTTTGCCGGCCACCCTAGGCTTGGCCCCGCAGAGTACAAGCTGGTTCATCATGCCAGCAACGGTCGCTGTGTCTACAGCTTCTGCATGTGTCCCGGCGGCTTGGTTATCGGAGCTACGTCAGAAGAAGGAGGAGTGGTGACTAATGGCATGAGTCAACACTCTCGGAACGAGCGCAATGCTAACAGTGGACTGGTGATGACGCTTAAACCAGAGGACTTGTATCCCTACGCACGGTATCCAGAAGACCCCCTAGCAGGAATTGCGCTCCAACGAGACCTCGAACAACGAGCCTATCGACTTGGCGGTAGCACCTACGCTGCACCTGCCCAGCGGTTAGGAGATTTCCTAGCAAATCGCCCATCTATGCACCTCGGATCAGTTGAAGCGTCCTACCAACCGGGAATTCGGCCATCCGATCTGAGTGACCTGCTTCCTCAATCTATGACTATGGCGTTACGGGAGGCCTTACCCGTTTTTGCCCGCCGCATATCAGGTTATGATCATCCTGATGCAGTTTTAACAGGTGTAGAGACGCGGACATCCTCTCCGGTACGGATTCCACGTGATACTGCGTTAGAATCGACTAATGTAAGTGGATTGATTCCGGCGGGTGAGGGGGCTGGCTATGCTGGCGGTATTCTCTCGGCTGGGATTGATGGAATTCGTTCTGCCGAGGCACTAGCACTTCAGCTAGTCACTGATGCCTGAGCGACAATGCCACTCCATTGGACTGCTTCTACCTGATCACGCCGCCACGAATGAAACAAATTTGGATTGTCTAGTGTGCACAAAGGGCAGCGACTGATTTTGTCGGTTTTGATGCCTTCTTGGCAGAGCTGAATAGTTGCCGCACCACGTATATCAAGACGTTGACATTCTGACATATCGTCGGGCAATAGAACCTCTGCCTGCAAAGAAATCCGATGGGACTGGATATTTTGATTGTGGTGCGATATCAGACTGTTGGTCACAGCATCGATAACTTCGCCTCCGACTTGGTAGCAAACCCCGCTGATAGCTGGGCCCAAAGCGATCAGAAGATCAGATCGTTTAGCACCAACCGTTTCTAGCTGCCGTATTGCCTCCGGAAGAATTCTGGCCGCAACGCCACGCCAACCAACGTGACACGCTGCAGCATGTCCCGTAATGGGATCAGCAATTAGCACTGGGGTGCAATCTGCCCCACAGACCCAAAGACTCTGTCCTCCCTGATCGCTCACCAAGCCGTCAGCTTCTGGCCATGGATCTCCCTTGGCTTTGCTGGCGGGGAGCACACGTCCACTGTGAACTTGTTGAGTTCGGTGAACAGTTACTCCTGCACTGATGTAACCAGCAAGTTCATCCGGTCCACGTCCCTGCCACAAACGAGTGAAAAAGCCATGTTCAAAACTTGCATTGTAGAGAAGGTCAGATTGGAGGTAATACCCCCCATAGCAGCCAATCCAGCTCCAGTCTTGGAGCGTGTTGAAGTTAATGTCGTGACGATCAAAGGGATCGACCGCTGAACCCGTCATGCAATGTGGATGTCACGCATCATCCAGAAGCCGGCAAAGGCTTGCTCATCTGGATTAGACTGGATCGCAATGAATTGAAGGCCGCCTACATCCTCCTGGCATGCGTCCAGTTCTGAAGCGACCCTCTGAGCTGTATAACCATCAAGATCACTCACTAACCAACGGTCGTCTTGTCCCGCTTCCAGAATTAATTGGCGCCCTTCTACGATCAAGCGCACTGGCTCTAAACCTCCAAACCATCCAGCCATGGCTAAGGAGCGGGTTTGGCTAAACAGTCGAAGCCCTGGGACTTGGGCCTGGTCCTTAATGCCTTTCGGCAATGGAAGCAGCCCGCTAAAGCTCATGGGCCAGTCGTTGGCGTCACGGAGTAGACTAGCGGGAAGAGTTGCCCATGCCCAGGCTTCACCTTGAACCTCTTCTGGAAGAGGAAGTGCTGGGGCAGGGATTAGCGCAGGTGGCAGAGCAAGAGGGCCTGTCATAAAACCTTTTTCTTGGGGATAAACCTCTCTCGCACGCTGCTCAAGCCAATCAATCAAGGCGAAGGTGCGACGGCTAGAAATGACCTCCAAATTTTGTTCCTTCGCCGCTCGCTGCACCATGGTTCGCATCGAGCTGCGCCAACAGCGCAGGCAAGCAGGTTCGCCAAAACCGGCTTCAATTGCCTGACCTCGAGCTTCAGAGAGTGCTTTGCTAAGCCAAAGAGAATTCACCTCTCCCGAGGGACAGATTTTGGCAAAACGGAAGGGGGCTACATTATCGTTAGCTAGTGGTGTTGTAGTGATCAACAGCTCCCAGCGTTTGTGACCATCTGACTCAAGGACTGGTCTGGAATAAAAATCAAGTTCCCAGTCAGCTCCTTTTTTTTTGGCCGTTTTCATCCAGCCGACTGTTCTTTTTGCTTGAGCATATTTTGGGCGCGATGAGCTCGGCTTGCTGCTTCGGCCATCACCTTGGTTTTATCAATCAATAATTCGCCGGGAGGCCCTTCAAGGAGTGCTGTATTGAGGCCAATACGCCCCCGACCGGGATCCAAATTAGTAATGAGGGCATTTACCCAATCCCCTTGTTTGAAGACCTCATGAATGAATCGAAGATTGCCATTAGTAATGGCTGATTGATGCAGCAATCCACTAATGCCGCCAAGGTCAATGAATAAGCCGTAAGGCTTAACCGAGACAACAAAACCTTCCACAAGTTGCCCCACTTTAAGCTCTTGAAAACGAGCAGCGACAGCTACGCGTTTTTCGGAAAGCACCAGCTTTCGGGTTTCGGAGTTCACTTCGATAAAGGCGACTCCAAGGGTTTTCCCCACAAGCTCCTGATAATTGCTACCGTCCTGCAACTGAGAGCGGGGGATGAACCCTCGAAGACCTTCTAAGTCACAAGTGACGCCACCGCGGTTGAAGCCGCTCACAATCACCTGCGCTACCTTTCCTTCCTGCTCCAGAACCTTCACTTTGTCCCAACTCTTGCGCAGTTGCAACGCGCGACGGCTGACAGTGACCATGCCATCGGCATTTTGTTCACGAGTAACTAAAACTTCGACTTCAAGTCCCTTGGGGAAACGCTCTTGAAAATCAGTAACTACACCAAGTCCCGCCTCTTTTTTTGGCATGAATCCCGGAGCTTTACCCCCGATATCCACATAAACGCCATCACTCTCAACGGCAATGATGGCACCTTTAATTATCTCACCGGTACTCCCAATCGGATCCTTTTCATCAAGGGCAGCTAGAAAGGCCGCCTCGTCGAAATCGCAATCTTCAACGTTGCGAGACTCGTCATCCCGCTTTTGTTTGAGCTTACTGCCGGTTGATCCCATGACGTCCGCCATGGATATGTCTCCTATGGCATCCACCTCTACACAGGTTCTATTGCTGAAGTCAGAGTGACCGTGCGATTGCCAGATCTGTGGCGGCCCGGCCAACACGACGTTCTCCTCTGATAGCTTTGCTTCTTTGGTAGTAGCTTCGGCTGCCAGTTGGGTTTTATCCACCTTACGCCGGAGTTGATTTTGTTCCTCTTTACGTTTGATACTTACCACCTGCAGGGGCTTATTGGCAGCCTGCTGAGGTGTTTTAGGGCGATTGGGCTGCGAACTGACGGCTGCGGCCATGGACCATTTTGGGTCATCGACTAACCAGTTTGACAGGCAAGGTTGGTAAACGCCCCTCTGCAAGGGAACCGGGATGGATGAATCGCAACGATGCTTTGATCAGCTCGCCTGGCCTGAGGCCCAAAAGGCGGCAAAACAGGAGGGCTCTACAGTGATTTGGCCATTTGGAGCATGCGAGCAGCACGGCCCTCAGCTACCTCTTGCGACCGATGCTTTATTTGCCGATCGGATTCTGGATGCTGTCCTGAGTCGCCTTGATCATGATTGTCCTATCTGGCGTTTACCGGTGCAATCAGTTGGTTTTTCACCTGAGCATCAGGCATTTCCAGGGACCATCAGCTTTCGTGCTGAGTTGATGTTGCAGATCGTTGAACAAGTGGGTAGTCAACTGGCAGCGATGGGAGTGCAACGTTTGGTGTTGTTTAACGCCCATGGAGGGCAGATTGGACTCCTCCAGGTGGCGGCGCGTCAATTGCGCGTTCGCTGTCCATCCATGGGGGTTCTACCCTGTTTCCTCTGGAGTGGAGTAACGGCATTGCCATCGCTAATCCCTCCTGAAGAACTCTCTAATGGTCTTCATGCTGGTCAGGCTGAAACAAGTTTGATGCTTCGCTTAGCCTCGGAGCTAGTAGGGGTATCCCGTCCATTTGATGGGGTTCATGGACAAAACTCACCCTTTAAACCTCCGGAGGGTTGGAGCCTAGAGGGGGCGGCTCCCTGTGCCTGGCTTACGAGTGATTTGAGTAAAACAGGCGTTATCGGCAATGCAACGAAAGCGTCTGCAGAACTTGGTGAGCAACTCGAGCAAGCCCTAGTTCTTCATTGGAAACAACGTCTAGAAAGCTTGTTATGCAGCGAATGGCCGCCCACCGAGGGCGTCCTGGGTAACCCCCTTGACCGCTGAACTTTGGACCCATTTGTTCCGAAGTCTTGGGTATCTGGTTATTCTCTATCGCATCGATAGTGGTTGATTGCCTCCTATGACTACCCTCAATGCACCTGAAGTATCCGTGCTGAGGGGGCAAGACGCGCTACCAGACTTCACGACAGCTGAGTATAAGGACGCATACAGTCGCATCAATGCAATCGTGATTGAGGGCGAGCAAGAGGCTCACGACAACTACATTTCTCTGGGCACACTGATCCCTGACCAGGCTGAGGAGCTGGAGCGCCTTGCGCGAATGGAAATGAAGCACATGAAAGGGTTTACATCCTGTGGAAGAAATCTTGGCGTTGAGGCAAATATGCCTTTCGCTGAAGATTTTTTTGGACCTCTGCATGGCAACTTCCAGAACGCCCTGCGTAACGGAAAGGTGGTGACTTGCCTTTTGATTCAGGCGTTGCTAATCGAAGCATTTGCGATTTCTGCCTACCACATTTACATTCCTGTCGCTGATCCCTTCGCTAGAAAAATTACCGAGGGGGTTGTGAAAGATGAGTACACCCACCTCAACTATGGTCAGAAGTGGCTTAGGGCCAATTTTGAAGCTAGTAGGGACGAGTTGTTTCAAGCCAACAGGGCTAATCTGCCTTTGATTCGCTTCATGCTTGAAGAGGTTGCCGCTGATGCAGCCATCCTCCACATGGAAAAAGAGGATCTGATCGAAGATTTCTTGATTGCCTACCAAGAGGCCTTGGGTGAGATTGGTTTCAGTTCTCGCGATATTGCCAGAATGGTTTCAGTAGCTCTCACAGTTTGATGTTTTAACGACTTTGATGCCGGTTCCCTGCATCCACTACAGCTGTGGCTAGTACCAGTTGCCGTGAGACTATGGGGTCTCCGGGGTCGTCCCTTCAGAAACTTAAAGACAGGACATGTTTGGTCTGATCGGACATTCAACAAGTTTTGAGATCGCCCGTCTCAAGGCTTTAGAGCTTGGGTTCGATCACATCGCTGGGGGCGACTTTGACGTTTGGTGCAGTGCTCCCCCCCAGCTCGTTGAGCATGTTGAAGTGACTAGCCCCGCTGGTATTACGATCCAAGGGGCCTATATCGATTCCTGTTTTGTACCCGAAATGCTTAGCCGGTTCAAAACGGCACGGCGCAAGGTTCTGAACGCGATGGAACTCGCCCAGAAGAAAGGCATTAATATCACAGCCCTTGGCGGTTTTACTTCAATTATATTTGAAAATTTTAACCTGCTTCAACACCGGACTATCCGTAACACGATACTTGAGTGGCAGCGTTTTACTACTGGCAATACTCACACCGCTTGGGTGATTTGTCGTCAAGTTGAAAACAACGCTCCGACATTAGGAATCGACCTTAGATCTGCCAAGGTTGCTGTTGTGGGTGCTACCGGCGACATTGGCAGTGCCGTTTGTCGTTGGTTAAAGGCTCGCACCGGTGTTGGCGAACTGCTCTTAGTGGCTAGACAGCAACAACCTTTGATAGATCTTCAGTCTGAACTTAAAGGTGGGCGCATTCTCGCTCTCGGTAAGGCACTTGCCGAGGCTGATGTTGTGATCTGGGTAGCTAGTATGCCCCGCACATTGGAAATTGATCACAACAGCCTGCGCAAGCCCTGCTTGATGATTGACGGTGGTTACCCTAAAAATCTTGATTCTAAAGTTGCTGGTGGCGATATTCATGTACTGAAAGGTGGCATCGTGGAGTTCTGCCGGGATATAGGTTGGTCGATGATGGCGATCGCCGAAATGGAAAAACCTCAACGCCAGATGTTTGCTTGTTTTGCCGAGGCGATGTTGCTCGAGTTTGAGCACCATCACACCAACTTCAGTTGGGGTCGAAACAACATCACCTTAGAGAAAATGGATTTGATTGGTGCGGCTTCCGTCCGCCACGGCTTCTCAACCCTCAATCTCAAAACCAACCTTCAGGCCGCAGCCTGACTCTTTCTTAATCTCATGACTCGTCGTCCCCTACTCGAGTTCGAGAAGCCTCTAGTAGAGCTGGAGAAGCAAATTGAACAAATCCGTCAGCTTGCACGGGATTCTGAGGTCGACGTCACTCAGCAGCTCCAGCAGCTCGAATCGCTTGCGGCTAAAAGGCGCCAGGAAATTTTCCGAAGTTTAACACCTGCGCAGAAAATTCAAGTTGCCCGTCACCCCCAACGGCCCAGCACGCTCGACTTCATACAGATGTTTTGCGACGATTGGGTTGAACTCCACGGAGATCGTCGGGGCAATGATGACCAAGCCCTGGTAGGTGGTATTGGTCGTCTAGGCGATCGTCCCGTGTTACTAATTGGAAATCAGAAGGGGCGTGACACCAGGGAGAATGTAGCTCGCAATTTTGGGATGGCAACACCCGGGGGCTACCGTAAAGCCATGCGATTGATGGACCATGCCGATCGATTTCGCTTGCCGATTCTCACATTTATCGATACTCCCGGCGCCTATGCAGGTTTACAGGCGGAAGAGCAAGGGCAAGGGGAGGCTATTGCCGTGAATCTTCGTGAGATGTTCCGCTTGCGGGTACCCATTATTGCTACTGTGATCGGTGAGGGTGGGTCTGGCGGCGCACTCGGCATTGGCGTTGCCGATCGCCTACTCATGTTCGAGCATAGTGTATACACCGTTGCGAGCCCGGAAGCTTGTGCTTCAATTCTTTGGCGGGATGCTACCAAGGCCCCTGATGCTGCTGCTGCCTTACGGATTACAGGCTACGACCTGCTCGAGTTAGGCGTGGCTGACGAAGTTCTTAAGGAACCCTCCGGTGGTAACAATTGGGCTCCCCTGGATGCCGGAAAAATTCTCCGAGCAGCGCTTGACCGCCACCTAGACCAGTTGCTGACTCTTTCAGAACAGGAAATTAGAGACGCACGTTACTCGAAATTCCGTGCGATGGGGCGTTTTATCGAAAAAACTTCACAGGATTTTGATGATGTCGCTTAGTATGCCTCTGTTTGCTAAAAGCGTTTGCCAACGGCATTGATCACAGGCGCCAGTCGAGGCATTGGGCGACGCACGGCAGAGCTCCTTGCTTATAGAGGTTGGGATCTGTTGCTAACCGCACGTAACCTAAGTCAGCTTGAGGAGCTTGCGATCCCTCTGCGCTCTTCGGGTTCGCTCGTTGCGACAGCAGCAATTGATCTTATCGATTCAGGTTCGATCAGCACTGCATTCGCAAGTTTGATGTCTAAAGGAGGCACTCCCTCCATACTGATCAACAACGCCGGCGCTGCCTATACCGGTGATCTTTTGGCTATGCCGCTTGAGCATTGGCAATGGTTGTTTCAACTCAATCTCACTAGCGTTATGCAAGTGTGTTCTGCGGTTGTTCCTGTTATGCGACCACAGGGTGGTCTGGTGATCAACGTAAGCAGCCACGCTGCTCGGAATGCATTCCCTCAGTGGGGTGCGTATTGCACGACTAAAGCTGCTCTTTCTGCCTTCACGCGTTGCTTGGCGGAGGAAGAGCGGCAACGTGGTATCCGTGCTTGTACGCTCACACTTGGCGCTGTAAACACCCCTTTATGGGATGCAGAAACCGTACACAGCGATTTCAATCGTCATGCCATGCTCACTGTCGATCAAGCTGCTGATGCATTGGTAAGCCTGGCTGAGCAACCCTCCAATCAAGTGATCGAAGACCTCACACTTATGCCGGCTGCCGGCGCCTTCTAAACGAATCGTTATGACTACTACCGTCCCCTTCGTTTCCCGTGGCACTGCTATCGGCACCGACAGCGTTATTCATTCTGACCTCTCGAGTGAAATTCGAGAACGTCTGCAACAAGCTGGAGTGCCATTTCTCGCTAATGACAACATTTCTGAGCACTTAGAACCTGGTGAGTTAGCTAGGCTTGAAGTGGAAGTAGCCGACAAAGTACGTGATCTATTGCGCACTCTTGTGATTGATATCGATAACGATCACAACACTAATGAGACAGCTGAACGCGTTGCTCGCATGTATCTCCACGAGGTATTCAAGGGCCGCTATCATCCGCAGCCCAAGGTAGCAAGTTTCCCCAACGTGAAGCAACTCGATGAAATTTATACAGTCGGCCCGATCACAGTTCGTTCTGCTTGTTCACATCATCTTGTACCCATTATGGGCAACTGTTGGATTGGAATTAAACCAGGTAGTCGTGTGATTGGATTATCAAAGTTTACACGAGTAGCTGATTGGGTGTTTTCCCGACCTCACATCCAAGAGGAAGCCGTGATGATTCTGGCAAATGAGATCGAAAAACTTTGCGAACCTCAGGGCTTGGGAATCATCATCAGAGCTCAACACTATTGTATGAAGTGGCGTGGAGTAAAAGAGCCGCAAACCAGCATGGTTAATTCGGTTGTACGGGGTGACTTTCGTCATGACTCAAGCCTTAAGCAAGAGTTTTTTGAGTTGGTGCGTCAACAGCAGGCTCTTCTAGACTCGTAAACTAGCCTAGAGACTGGACCGCATCAACTAAGTCTTGAACTTTGCCAAGATCCTTCAAACCTGGTTTAACTTCAAGCATGCTAGACGCGTCTAATCCATCAGGTGAAACTTCGCGTAAAAGTTTTGGAATCCACTCGGCATTTATCCCTCCCGCTAGCCACCATGGTGTAAATTGAGTCCTCCTAGAAATCCAGTCCAAGGGCAACCGGTGACCCGTTCCACCAAGCTGATTAGGGCTCCAAGCATCGAGAAGGAGAGCATCGACAGTTCCGGAATAAAGCTTCATTATTTCAAGATCTTCGGCTCTGCGAGGCCGTAAAGCTTTCCACCATTCAACATCCGGCCACCGTTGTTGGAGAGCTGCACATCTCGATGGTGATTCAGCACCGTGTAGCTGAATTGATGAAGGAGTTCCATCTCCAATCAAGGCTTCTCTCAGATCTCCATCACTCGGATCGGCAACAACCCAAACCCTTTTTAAATTTGGTGTTTTCTCTTGCAAGGCCTTAAAAAGGCTCCGGCGTCGGGCAGAGTCGACAAACCGTGCACTCTTGGCCACACCGATTGCTCCGATGGCTTGAACATCCATGGCTGCAATAGCTAGTGCCTGCTCTATATCCGTTAACCCACAAATCTTGATAGCTGGCACAGAGAGAGAGTCGCTCATAGGGACTATTCATTTCTTCCTTTAGGATCAGGGATAACATGTCCTCGAAGCGACACAATCCCCGGGTTAGTGGTGAGAGAAGGCTGGCAACTTTTCAAAATTGTGGGAATTCCCATAAAGGTTCAGCCGACGTGGCTGTTTGCGGTTGCGATATTCACGACCTTGTTCCAGCCTCGTTACACTGCAGCCGTTGAACCAATTGTACTCAGTTGGGGATTCGCGCTGCTCACTACGCTACTCCTCTTTGCTTCAGTCCTTCTGCATGAACTCGGCCATGCCCTAATGGCGCTCCGAGAAGGCGTGAAAGTGGTGAGTATCACTCTATTTCATCTCGGCGGTATCGCCCGAGTAGAGAAAGAGTGCTCCACGGCTATGGGAAACCTTCGCATTGCGGCCGCCGGACCAATCGTCAGCCTACTGCTAGCGCTAGGAATGTTGCTCGTAGCTGAAGCCTTAACAGTACAGCAACCCCTATTCACCATCCTATTTAGGCAAGTCGGTTTGCTCAACCTGATGCTTGCCTTGTTCAATCTCCTACCAGGTCTTCCACTTGATGGTGGCTTGATTCTTAAAGCTTTGGTTTGGAAAATTACGGGTAGCCAAAAACGTGGTGTCCAGGTAGCCTCAGCCTTGGGGCGCTTGCTCTCGACCCTGATGATCGTGATAGGTGGTCTATTTCTATGGCAAGGCGCTGGCGTAAATGGATTGTTATTAATCTTAATTGGTTGGTTTGGCCTTAGTGCTAACCGCAGTCAATCACAGATACTTTTCCTCCAGAAAATTCTCCAAGATTTAAATGTAGATCAGGCTGCGGGTCATGCTTTTCGAGTCATTGAAGCAGATCAACCCTTGCGTCGTCTTAGCCAGATGCGTTTGCACGCAAAAGAAAACGCCGGTGCAGCAGATTGGGTCTTGGTGTGCAAATGCGGTCGTTGGGTAGGTTGGATTGATGATCAACCGCTGCTTAATTTGCCCATTCAGCAATGGGATCGACAAAAGGTGGAGGATCACATGCAGCCGCTTGATGATCTTCCATCAATTTCTTGTAGTGCCGCCCTTTGGGAGGCAGTTGGAGCCCTGGAGAAGTCAACGGAGGGCCGTTTACTCGTTCTAAGTGCTGCTGGTTTGCCAAACGCCACAATCGATCGCAGCGATGTTGGGGATGCTGTGTTGAAACGATTAGGCATCACATTGCCAGCATCGTTTCTCTCAGTGGCGCGACAGCAAAACAGCTATCCAATGGGTTTGGTAGTGCTACCTCAGGTGGTAGCGTCGATTCAGGCCCAGAGCACCGATGAAGAAACCAGCGAAGCCAATTCCTGATGTTCGCTGATGCTCAGCCCTTCGGTATGCCAATCTGTTTCAGACCACGAACGCTTCAGGGCATTGCTAAGGTGCTTGTCTAGCGTGTCTCTAGGAATTGAGGAAGGGGCTGATACCGGTGGCGCTTCTTTGAATACCGACCGCCATAGGTCAACCGATGGATCCAGGACTATTTCTCCGTGTTGAAGCAGACGTCCCTGTTGCCAGCACTGTGCACTTCCGATGCGTTTAACTCCTCCGGAGTCAACTAGATCTGCTGCTGTAGACTGTGCGAAGCAATTGATGCAATCAGTCGTTGCAATTTCATGGCCAAAGCAGAGTGACAAGCCCAAGGTACTAAATCCGTCGATTAGCCACTGACATGCCTCTAGGTAAGCCTGTCGCCGTCGTCGCGGAGCGTCGGGCCATAAGAGAGCATAGGTTAAACCGCCCGAATGTAAGACAGCCCGACCGCCACTTGGACGACGTACCAGTGTGATCTCTTTGGCCTGGACAAGTTCATTCCAGTGTTCTGGCCAACTGCGCTGATGTCGTCCCAGCGATAACCATGGGCCAGACCATTGATAAAAGCGAAGGACTGGCCGGGTCTGGTTTTGATTAAGCAACAAACGATCCAATGCCATTTGGGTGTAACCATCGGCACGCAGGGTGGGGATGAACCGCCCTGTGGGGAGTGTGCTAAAAGACACTATCTAGGTATGAGGTACGGGAATCGGTTGTCATGCTGTCTTGGCGAACGCGCCAACCTCAGCCGCTCCAGGGTTTCTGGCCGGCGATATGGTGGACTTACTAAATCATAATGATAACCACAGGGTTCCTATCCTTCTTTTACTTTGGCCAAATCATACCTACCTCTTTACCAAATTTTAGCTACAGGCAATCCAGCTGTTGTTTCAGACCGACGGTTTTAGCGAGCAAAATCGTTCACTCACGCAGCGCACCTGTCTTCCTGCGTCCAGCTTTAACAGCTGAACTGGCCCTGTTGGCAGCAATACTAGCAAGCTTTGCTGCAATTTGAACGCTGTTGGTTATACCAAAGAAACCATCAATACCGCTTCCACGCCTTGTGCCTTTCAGCAACTCCCATCTGAGGAACCATGCGATGACTGAATTTACCTCTACTCTTTTCTAGCGGGGGTTGATTACACTGCTAATAGGATTGCCGGAATACTTGGCTCTGAAAAAGAATTGGTCATGGATCTCATTTGTTAATTGGATTGATATCTACTTGAGTTAGCCAAGCTGTTCAGATCAACACTTCAGCTGTGCTCTGCTCTCCTAAGCGCTGCCTCATCAATAGTTTATGCATAAAGGTTGCTACAAGCTCCCGATTAGGGCTGTTACTGGGTTGGGTAGCTGCTGTGGCAAAGCCGTGAATGGTCGGTTGCTTTGATGCTCGTACCATTTAGGTTTGATATTTGACTATCATGCTAGCAGTTGATGGTTATCACTGCGTTATCCAATTTTGGTTGAGCTGGGTTGCTTTTAGTTCAACAGGGCCCAAAAGCTGTCGTTGAGCTCGTAACCGAGGGCGACTGCCATCTGCGAGAGATTACCTCGCATAGGTCGATTAAGCTTCTCGTTGCAAAGCTCGTCGAGTTGCATCAGACGATGTGTAAGCCAAAGATCGAGTGCTTGGGGATCAAATCGCAGCCCTTCGCTGCGGTTAAAGGTATGCGAAACTACCATTGCAACGTGGCGAATCAAGCTACCTCGGTCACGCTCCAGTATAAGAGGTAACCAGGGATAACGCGCATCAGCACGCAACGCCCAGAGACGAGGTTCTGGGCATTCCGCTAATTCCCGTGGGTCTCTTGCGTCTCTGGGCCAGTGGAAATTGAGCTCGAGAATTGGACCTTGGTCTAGCAATGAGTTGAGTGACTGATCGGTACAAATCCGAAGTGGACTGAGATCAAGATGACGAATTGATGTTGCATCGATTACAATCGGATCCATGAGTTGGTGTGACAGGCTTTTGCGAATGATGGCCTGTAACGGCCCCAAGGAAGAAGAATGGGAGTGTTGTTTAGATGTTCTCTCATCTATGGCCTCCGCCCTTTCTGCTGCTGAAATCTTTATTGCTCTCGTGGTTGCCGCCCACGCTGCCGTATTGGCTTTGCGTCTTTCTGTGAGTTTGTACCGTGCCTGAGTAGTAATAGCCATTAAACGCATCAGCAATACCTAATTTGATTGACCATTACAGGTTTGGCACTAGATCTGGCCGCGTTATATAAACGGGTAACAGGTTTTAAACCGTTGTCCGCGTTTAACTTTGAATTTGATCAATGTCTCAGCCTGACACTGCACACGTGGTTACTGACATTCAGCTGCAAGCAGATCGTCGTGAGCTTCAGTGCAGTGTTCTTGCTTTGACAGTCAAAGTAGGTTTGATAATCCTCAGTGGAGTTAGTTTGGTACGTCTTTCTGGTGCTTATCAAGAGCGATTTGATCGTCACGAAGAGTTGGCTGCTGTTGTTGCAGCAGAATCAATAAAATTGCGAACATTACAAAGGCGATTTGATCATTTGTTTAGCATCGGTGGTGAGAAACGCTTAATAGATGAGCAGGATCAATGGATTGCCCCAAATCGAATTCGAATTATTTGGCACTGAATTTCATGACCACATGATGCAGCGTTTTGCTGTTGACTCCCAGACTATGTTTCTGTTCGACCTCTTGTCATGTACGGCACACCAGGCACTGTTTTGATTACTGGTACGACATCGGGTATTGGTCTAAACGCTGCGAACACTTTGGCAATGCACGGCTGGCAGGTGATTACGGCCAATCGCAGTCCACAACGGGCAACAGCAGCGGCAGCAGAACTGAAGATCCCTAAAGAGCGAATAGAGCACGTTGCAATGGATCTCGGTGATTTAGATAGTATTCGTCGCTCTATGCAAAGTCTTCCGGAGAAGCTTGATGCTGTCGTTTGTAATGCTGCGGTTTACAAGCCGAAGTTGAAGCAACCCGAGCGTTCACCACAAGGTTATGAAATATCGATGGCCACTAATCACTTAGGCCATTTTCTGCTGATCCAACTTTTGCTAGATCGTTTGAGGGCATCTAATCACCCATCTAGGCGTGTTGTGATTCTCGGCACGGTAACGGCAAATTCAAAGGAATTAGGCGGTAAAATTCCTATTCCTGCACCAGCTGACTTAGGAGATCTTTCTGGCTTTGAGTTGGGTTTTCTAGATCCTGTTTCTATGGCTAATGGGAGGGAATTTAAGCCAGGGAAGGCTTATAAAGACAGCAAGTTATGCAATATGATCATGATGCAAGAGCTGCATCAGCGGCTTCATGAAAAAACAGGTATCACGTTTAGTTCTCTCTATCCCGGTTGTGTCGCAGACTCGTCACTGTTTCGTAATGCCCCGAAAGCATTTCAAGTGATCTTTCCTTGGTTCCAAAAAAATATTACCGGCGGTTATGTCACCCAAGCGCTAGCTGGTGACCGAGTCGCCAAGGTGTTGGCAGATTCAGATTTTGCTGAATCTGGGGTGCATTGGAGTTGGGGCAACCGCCAAAAGAAAAATGGCAAGCAATTCAACCAGCAACTGTCGGAACAGGCTACTGATCGAGAAACTGCCTCAAAAGTGTGGAACTTATCCAAACAACTTGTCGGACTTCACTAACAGCTTATTCTGATTAGACAAGCTGACAATAACGATACCCGATTTTCCTCAATATCTTATATTGTCGTATTACTGTTACAACTAAGGCTTAACACTTCTAATCCAAACGATGCTTAAAGAAGCTTTTTATATTAAGAGCTCTAAAAGTAATAAAGACCTAACTTAGTCGAACCCAAGTAGGTCAAAAATTTCACGGTCTTTAAGAGAGACTACTTCAAGGGGTTCAACTTTATCAAGCATATTCTGTGCGAGGCATAAATATTCATTACAAACAGCCATGACTCCTTCATCGTTCTCATCCATCTCGAAGATAGTGCACTTTTTCAGCCGTGAGCGTCGGATTGCGTCCACATCCTTAAAATGAGCCATGGTGCGCAGGCCAGTGCGCTCATTGAATTTATCGATTTGATCGGTATCTTTTGAACGGTTTGCAACGACGCCACCCAATCGAACTTTGTAATTTTTAGCTTTAGCTTGAATAGCCTGTACAATGCGATTCATCGCGAAGATTGAGTCAAAATCGTTGGCTGTTACAATCAAGCAATAGTTAGCATGCTGCAGTGGGGCTGCAAATCCACCACAAACTACATCGCCAAGAACATCGAAGATTACAACATCAGTTTCCTCTAGCAGGTGATGCTCTTTGAGTAACTTTACGGTCTGTCCGGTAACATAGCCGCCGCAACCAGTTCCGGCAGGTGGTCCACCACTTTCTACACATTTTACGCCATTGAACCCGGTGAAAACGAAGTCTTTCGGACGCAGTTCTTCGCTATGAAAGTCCACCTCTTCGAGAATATCAATCACCGTTGGCACCATTCTGTGGGTCAAGGTGAAGGTGCTGTCGTGTTTAGGATCACAACCGATTTGCAAAACACGTTTTCCGAGCCTTGAAAAGGCGGCTGATAGGTTTGATGAAGTGGTGGATTTACCTATTCCACCCTTGCCATAAACCGCAATAACGAGAGCCCCGTCTTCGATCTTTATTTTCGGGTCCTGAAGGACTTGAACACTTCCCTCTCCATCCGTAGGACGCGACAGCGTGGTTGTCATGGAGGTCAACTATCTATCTTCATTGAAGTTCAATGCTGGGCCCGTTTGTTATGTCCATGGTTAATTCGACATAAGTGGTTGAACAGTGTTCATTTGCTCACACTTTTCTCAAAAACGTCAATGACAAATACTTATGCATTAGTTAACAGACCCTAAATAATCAAGCGCCGTAGTGAGCTTTGGCGTCATAGAGAATTTCACTATCAATACGGGCTATGCCCTGTTCTTTAGCAAAGATCTCCGTGTTCCGCCGCACCTTGCCGCGTACAAAGAATGGAATTTTTTTCAATTCGGCTTCGCCATCAAGGGTCCATTCCAAAGTTGGCGTCGCGACGCCAACTTTGGAATGGCTTGGGGAGTCAGTACTGTTCCCACTGTGTTCTCTTACTGTGGCAGCTGTTTCGTCAACCTGAGCTTGAGCTGCTTGTAGGCCACCCAGATGGCCTAGATGACTTTGATGTCCGTCCACAAATTCAAAATCATGACGGAACATCCCGATTAGGTGCTCTTCCAAACCCATCATTAGTGGGTAAACCCAGTTATCAAAAATCACATTGGCACCTTCCCATCCCATTTGAGGGCTAAATCGTGCCGGTACATCTTGTACATGCATAGGCGTACTGATCACCGCACAAGGAATTCCTAAACGTTTGGCACAGTGACGCTCCATTTGCGTCCCGAGCACTAGTTCCGGCACGGCCTCAGCCATCGCAGCTTCCACGGCCAAATAGTCATCGCTTATCAGGGCTTCCAGCCTTAAAGCTTTTGCTGCAGCTCGCACCGGACGAGCCATCTCCCGGCTGTAAGTGCCCAATCCTACCACTTGAAAACCCAGTTCTTCCTTGGCAATTCGTGCAGCAGCTAAAACGTGGCTTCCATCTCCAAAAATAAAAACACGTTTGCCGGTGAGATATGTCGAGTCGACGGATGCAGAATACCAGGGCAATCTGGAACTACGTTGCCCTTCTTTTGCATCAGGTGGATTCATCCCGAGGAGTCCGTGAATCTCTTCCAAAAAATCAGCTGTGGCACCCACGCCAATGGGTATCGTTCGAGTAAATGGGAGTCCAAATTGGCGTTCCATCCAACTGCAACAGGTTTCAGCGATTTCCGCATAAAGACAAACGTTTAAGTCTGCCTGTGGCAACCGCAAAATATCAGCCACCGTAGCCTCAAGTGGAACTACGGCATTGATGTTGATGCCATGGTTCGCTAGAAGCCTACTGATTTCGATTACGTCATCACGACAGCGAAATCCCAGGAGTGAAGGTCCAATCAGATTTACGCAGGGCCTTCGATTTTCTGATATCCAGGCTGTTGGATCTCGGCTCTCGCTTTGAACATAGTGATTCTTAAGAAGCCCACGCACCAATTGGTACAGGGTTTCAGATGCTCCCCAGTTTTCTTTTTTACTGTAGGCGGGAAGCTCAAGGCTCACAACCGGAAGGTCCAAGCCCATCCCTTCAGCAAGAGCACCGGGTTGATCTTGAATCAATTCCGCTGTGCAGCTTTCCCCAACGAGAAGGGCATCGGGCCGGAAACGTTCAACGGCTTCACGCACGTGACGCTTGACGAGCTCTGCGGTATCACCGCCTAAGTCACGCGCTTGGAATGTAGTGTAGGTGACGGGTGGTCGATTGTTTTGTCGTTCAATCATGGTGAAAAGAAGGTCGGCATAGGTATCGCCCTGCGGAGCGTGCAACACGTAATGCACACCTTTCATCGAAGCTGCAATTCGCATGGCCCCAACATGCGGGGGACCTTCATAAGTCCAGAGCGTTAATTCCATAGGAGATCACACAAGTGTGGTTAAAGATGTGCTGTCGTTGCTAACGCGCGAGTAGCTGGTGTCGTCTCAGTGGTCTTGAGAACAGTTCGGCCAATTCACCAGCTTGATCGATTCCGTGAATTGGGCTAAAGACGAGTTCGATAGACCACTTAGTGGCGATCCCTTCTGCTTCTAAAGGGTTGGCTAAACCCATTCCACACACTACAAGATCTGGCTGGTTATTACGGACTCTGTCTAATTGCAGCTCAACATGCTGACCTTCCACGACCGGTGTTCCTTCTGGTAGAAGGGCGATTTCTTCGGCCATCTGGTCTCGATTGAGATAGGGAGTGCCGACCTCGACGAGCTCCATGCCGCATTCCCTTTGAAGAAAACGAGCGAGGGGTAGCTCGAGTTGAGATTCGGGAAGGAGAAAGATGCGTTTTCCATGCAATACCTCGCGATGGTGAGCTAAAGCGATCCGAGCTCGTTCCATCAGGGGATCAAGAACCGCTTGCACTTGGCCGTCGCTGATGCCGAAGTCATGTGCGGCTGCTTCCATCCAGCGCCGACTTCCCTCTGCACCAAGGGGGAAGGTTGTGGTAAGCACCCGAGCACCGCGATCCCGCAGCAGCCGTGCCGTAGTTGTAAGGTACGGCTGTGTCAAGAGCACCGTAGTACCGGGACCGACCACAGGCAGATTTGTCGATTGACGCGGCGGCAAGCTCCGTATCACTGAAATACCGAGCCTGCTGAAAAGGCATGTGAAGCGGTCTTCTACGGCATCCGCCAATGTGCCGACAAGTAAGAGTTGGCGTTCTTCAGAGGCTGGAAGCAGTGGAACGAGTGCTGCGAGTGCTCCGTCCTCACCTTGTGTAAAAGTGGTCTCGATGCCGCTGCCGGAATAGTTAATAACACGGACACGACCTTGAAGCTCTTCTGTTAGCCGCTCCGCGGCACGGGCTAAATCCAGTTTGATCACTTCGCTCGGACAGGAGCCAACAAGAAATAGTGTCCGAATTTCAGGTCGACGCTGCAGGAGCTCATGCGCGACGCGATCAAGTTCTTCTTGCGCGTCTGCGATGCCAGCTAGATCGCGTTCGTTCAGAATTGCCGTTCCAAAGCGTGGCTCAGCAAAAATCATTACTCCTGCTGCACTTTGGATCAGATATGCACAGGTACGAGATCCCACAACAAGAAAAAAGGCATCTGGCATTCGCCTGTGAAGCCAAACAATCGACGTGAGTCCGCAGAACACTTCTCGCGGTCCACTTTCCTTAAGCAAGGTTGGGCCGGACATCGGCCACTCCATCGATGAAACTTTCTTTAATGTGCTGGCGAAAAGGCACTTCAGCCCAATAGTGCTCAAACTCTTTGGAATCAGTTACTAACAGACAGAAACCACAGGGTTGATGCTTCTAGATGCGAAGAACTTACCTGGAAAAATTAATAGTAAAATTTTTGCGGCGTGAACTTTGAGTCAATGCTACGCTTTCATCATATCGGACTTTCCACTTCAAAAACCAAAAACAATAACGATAATAACAATAAGGTTACCGCCATCGTCAGTGTTGCACAGCCTAAAACACTTAATCCCCTATCCCACCTGCCTCGATTCTAGCAGTTGTCTATGAATAGGTAAATCTCAAACATACTATGGTACCGCTAACCGAAATAAAAATACAAGATCTTATGGAGTCTGTCTCTATCTATCTCAAAACCAAAACGAACTTTTTTGGAATTTAAAATTCGTCTGGTCTCAATCAACTTCATATCTGACCTTTAAAATTTAATTTGACCAGCAGTTGAGAGTTCAGCTAACAGGTCCATATTCCAATAATGAGAGACGTACCTTTGAAACGATGCAGTATTAGAGTATTTTTAATTAATGGTAGCTGCAATATATTGGTTTCAATTACCTTGATTCAAGTGTTGGATTAAATGGGAAAAGGCAACCACGCCACGACCGTAGTCAACACTGGATCTGTATAGCATTTGCGCAGGTTTGCTTAGAAATCACCGTGATTTTGAGGGTAGTTCGGGAGACGATGTCAATCGCATCCGAGTACAGCCAACCCCCAGGTTGGAACCTGGCGTCATGGCGAGTCTCAATGTAAAATCGTCCGTTACAATCCCACAATGATCAGTTTCGCCAACTTCGAGCACCGAGAGGGGCGGTTTAGCGGTAGCGCGCTTGTGACCGGGACCGAAGTGCAGCGATCGCCTGTCGCAGGTGCTAGTTGCGTTGTTACAACGGATTCGGAGTCACCGCGGCTGTTGCGCCAGAACAGCCATGTGCAATCCATTGAGCTTCGCACTTATGTCTTTATTGATTCACTACAGCCGCAGTTGGCAGCCTACATGGGAACGGCTAGCCAGGGATTTCTTCCCATACCTGGCGACGCTTGCTTATGGATGGAAGTATCGCCAGGTATGGCAGTTCATCGAGTTACCGATATTGCGTTGAAGGCTAGCAATGTTCGCCTCGGCCAAATGATAGTGGAGCGGGCTTTTGGTTCCATGGCCCTCTATCATCGCGACCAAAGCACAGTACTTCATTCGGGCGACGTCGTTTTGGAAGCTATTGGCGGCACAGTTGAACAACGCAACTCTGCTGAGGTAAGCTGGACCGAGGTAATTCGTGCTATCACCCCTGATCATACCGTTCTGATCAATCGTCAAAACCGTCGCGGGTCGATGATTGAAGCAGGAATGAGTATGTTCATACTCGAAACAGAACCAGCTGGCTACGTGCTCATTGCAGCCAACGAAGCTGAGAAATCATCAAACATCACGCTCGTTGACGTAAAAGCGGTCGGAGCGTTTGGACGCCTAACCCTCGCTGGACGGGAAGGGGATGTAGAGGAGGCTGCTGCAGCTGCTATGCGCTCTATCGAAATGGTTAATCGCAACTCAACTATGCGTTGA
Source organism: Synechococcus sp. M16CYN (assembly GCF_040371545.1). Classification (NCBI taxonomy): domain Bacteria; kingdom Bacillati; phylum Cyanobacteriota; class Cyanophyceae; order Synechococcales; family Synechococcaceae; genus Synechococcus; species Synechococcus sp. M16CYN. The sequence continues at coordinate 742,697 of NZ_AP029048.1, read as the reverse complement.
TTCCTTTAATCGAGTTTTAGATGTTTTCGCAAAAGTGTGGCTAGTGCTCTCGCAGCTTTGCCTCGACTGCCAAGTTTATTCAGTTGAGGTAGATTGAGTTGGCCATAGCTACACCGAGCTTCACGCACCCAAATCAACGACTCGTACCCTCCATTTGGATAAGCCGGCGCTGTCAGGACTTCACCCCAACACACACCCTCAGCGGCGGCAACGCAGCAGCCTCTAGGGTTGCTTAGCACCATCGTACTGCGGAAGCACGCGCTACGATAAGGACAATTTCCTAGCTCGCTGAGTAGACGTCGAACCTTTGCATTATCGTCTGATGCATAGCGAGCTGAATAGAGGCCCGGCGCTCCTTGCAAAGCGTCAACCTCTAGCCCAGAATCATCAGCAATTGCCCAGCTGTTAGTTCGACGTGCCGCTGCCGCCGCCTTAAGGCTGGCATTTTCCTGGTATGTAACGCCGGTTTCTTCAACGTTCAAATCGTCGGGTTGACGCTGAACGATGAGAGGTAAAGGCCCGAGCATGGAACCAATCTCTGCGACTTTATTTGGGTTGCCGCTAGCAATGGTCAAAAGCCGGCTCAAGGATGACCCAGCAACGGGGAAATCATTCCGAGGATAAAAACAGTCGCAAGAACAGTACCGCTAGACGTTTCAATAGCCAACCAAACCAAGAGTTTTCCATCTCCACAAACGCTAGGCAGTTGTTGTTGCTCTTAACATTTTGTAATATTAGAGCGTTACGGTTGCTGCAATAACAACCTCTGGAAAGGCACAGATAGAAGCCCCGGCAGCAATTCGAGAGATTTTAGCGGCAGGCTGATAGGTCAAGCTTATAGGGTTGAGCACAGACAGTAATCAAGACAGGGCTCCAAATCGCTTGACGACGAGGGTCTTGGCAGAGCAATGTCTCGAGCGAACATCCCACAATTTTTTTCTCCGGTAGGCAATGGCTAACGAAACCATGGGTATCGCTCTCGGCATGATCGAGACCCGCGGCCTGGTTCCCGCAATTGAGGCAGCTGATGCCATGACCAAGGCTGCTGAGGTGCGCCTAATTGGTCGTGAGTTCGTCGGCGGCGGTTATGTAACTGTTTTGGTCCGTGGCGAAACCGGCGCCGTAAACGCCGCAGTGCGTGCCGGTGCAGATGCTTGCGAGCGTGTAGGAGACGGCTTGGTTGCTGCTCACATCATTGCCCGCCCCCATCGTGAAGTAGAGCCTGCACTTGGCAATGGCAACTTCCTTAGTGGTCAGAAGGACTGAAACCGGCTGAGCCCCTGAGAAGGCTGCTACGTCCTACCCCACCTCACCTCTTCACCGACCAAACAGAGTTTTCCTATGAGCAAAAAGTACGACGCTGGGGTCAAGGAGTACAGGGACACTTACTGGACTCCTGATTACGTTCCCTTAGATACCGACCTTTTAGCCTGTTTCAAGTGCACCGGCCAAGAAGGTGTTCCAAAAGAAGAAGTTGCCGCTGCTGTGGCTGCTGAATCCTCAACTGGCACCTGGTCCACTGTGTGGTCCGAGCTGCTTACCGACCTCGATTTCTACAAAGGCCGCTGCTATCGCATTGAAGACGTTCCTGGTGACAAGGAAGCCTTTTATGCTTTTGTCGCCTATCCTCTCGACTTGTTTGAGGAAGGCTCCATTACCAACGTTCTGACTTCACTGGTTGGCAACGTGTTTGGCTTCAAGGCTTTGCGCCATCTACGATTGGAAGACATACGTTTTCCAATCGCTTTTATCAAGAGCTGCTACGGCCCGCCGAACGGTATCGCTGTTGAGCGCGATCGGATGAATAAGTACGGTCGCCCTCTGTTGGGTTGCACCATTAAACCAAAACTTGGCTTGAGCGGCAAAAACTATGGACGTGTTGTCTACGAGTGTCTGCGCGGCGGTCTGGACTTCACTAAAGATGACGAAAACATCAACTCCCAGCCTTTCCAACGCTGGCAAAATCGCTTCGAATTTGTTGCGGAAGCCATCAAACTGTCCGAACAAGAGACTGGTGAGCGCAAAGGTCATTACCTCAACGTGACCGCCAACACCCCTGAAGAAATGTATGAGCGTGCCGAGTTCGCCAAAGAACTTGGCATGCCAATCATCATGCATGACTTCATTACCGGCGGTTTCACCGCGAACACTGGTCTATCGAGGTGGTGTCGCAAGAACGGCATGCTGCTACATATTCACCGTGCCATGCATGCTGTGATTGACCGCCATCCCAAGCACGGCATTCACTTCCGTGTCCTCGCCAAGTGCTTACGTCTATCCGGGGGTGACCAACTGCACACCGGCACCGTGGTCGGCAAGTTGGAAGGCGATCGTCAGACCACCCTCGGTTACATAGATCAATTGCGCGAATCTTTCGTTCCTGAAGATCGTAGCCGTGGCAACTTCTTTGATCAGGATTGGGGTTCCATGCCTGGTGTGTTTGCCGTTGCTTCCGGCGGTATTCATGTATGGCACATGCCCGCGCTAGTTGCCATTTTCGGTGATGATTCGGTTCTTCAGTTCGGTGGTGGTACCCATGGCCATCCTTGGGGCTCCGCTGCTGGCGCTGCTGCTAACCGTGTGGCTCTCGAGGCTTGCGTTAAGGCACGCAATGCTGGTCGCGAGATCGAGCAAGAAAGCCGTGACATTCTCATGGAGGCCGGTAAGCATAGCCCTGAGCTGGCCATCGCTCTCGATACCTGGAAGGAAATCAAGTTCGAGTTCGACACTGTCGACAAACTCGACGTCCAATGATCTGAGAATAAAGGGCAATGTTGTCCCTAACTCTTTTTCATTAAAAATCTGACCAGACAACTCCGATTCGACCAAAACAACCTCGTTAAAGCAAGACCCCTATGCCTTTCCAGAGCACCGTGGGTGACTATCAAACAGTTGCCACCCTGGAGACCTTCGGTTTCCTACCGCCGATGACGCAGGACGAAATTTACGATCAAATTGAGTACATTATCGCTCAGGGTTGGAGCCCGCTCGTTGAGCACGTCCATCCTTCTAACTCCATGGCCACCTATTGGTCTTATTGGAAGCTTCCTTTCTTTGGTGAAAAGGATTTGAACAATGTGGTTAGTGAGCTTGAAGCTTGTCACCGCGCATACCCCGACCATCACGTACGCATAGTCGGTTACGACGCATACACTCAGAGCCAAGGCTCCTGCTTCGTAGTCTTTGAGGGTCGCTAAACCAGCGATTCAATGGTTCCGAGCCCTGACCTTCATCAGGGCTCAGTTTTTTACAGATTATTCACGACGACACCCTTGGGCAGACATGGTAAGACTTTCTAGTCGCGAACTTGCGCTTGAGCGCCGAAAGGCTCTCACCATTGTTGGTAAAAAGGCATCTATCGCTGCCGGTAATGGCTCGAATCGTGTTCGCACAGCGGCCGATGTCCGCTTGAGGCGCCGCACCGATGCCAGTGCTTCGCCTCCTGAACTTGAGGCATCAACCCCTGCTGCATCGGTTTCTATTGGTCAGCGACGTTGGCAGAAATTGACATCTTCTTCTGCCTATCGTTCTCAGGCCAAGCCTTTGAGCCGCCCCAGCCGTGAACTGGCGTTGGCCCGCCGTGATGCCTTATCTCGTCGCGGAAAAGCGGCTGACACATCCCATGATTGCACTCGTGCTGAGATTGTCCGTAGAACCAAGTCAACTGTTCCTGCCGCCACACTAGGATCTAAGAAGGAAGTTTTCAAACTCGGTGGAGATAGTGCGGTCTCACAGACATCTCGCCTAGCGTTATCTGCTCCCGCTACTCAACTGGGCAGTCGTAACAATGATCGACGTTCCGTTTTTCTGAAGCGTCGTGCTATCGATAATCCTAGCCGGACACTAGTTTTAGCCCGTAGAGAAGCCATGGCTAAGCATGGCAAGACTGCAGGAAGACAACCAACCAGTGCTGCTGCTGTTGCACGTCATGCGAACCCTGATTTAACCAGTCGGGAGCTCGCCCAGCGAGTCCGTCAGCTTCGTGCTAAGGCAGGTTCTCGAAACCAACAAAGCACCGGAATTACACGTCCAAGTGGTCCGAACCGTCACGGCGCAAAACAGGCTGCTTCTGCTGACGCTTACTGGAAAGTTGGTGAAAGCAAAACATCCTCCGGTCAGATTGTGACTGGTACCCAAGCCAATCGCTCGATAAAGACAACGGGCAACGAAGCCAGCACATGCCGTTCCATCACAGGCACCGAGTATCTCGGTGCCGAAGTGTTTCAAACCTTTTGTCAATCCGCACCCGAGACGACAACACCAGCAAAGGTGCGCGTCACCGCCACTACTCATGGCAACCGAGTGACGGGAAATGAGGTGGGTCGTTCAGAGAAAGTTACTGGTGATGAGCCCGGAACTTGCAAAAGTGTGACCGGTACAGAGTACATATCTGCAACTCAGCATGCCGCTTATTGCGGTGGTGTGAACCCTTCACCCAAGAAGGTTGGTCAGAGCCTTACCCAGCAGGGACGTCGTGTGAGCGGTGTAATGGTGGGTCGTTCCTCCAGCGTGACAGGTGATGAAGCTGGAGCGGACCGCACCCTCACAGGTGATCAATACTTGGGTTCTGATCCATTGCCTAAAGGTCGTCCAGCCGCCAAGGTTGGTATATCCGAGACCGTGGCTGGTGCAAGTGTGACCGGTACCTTGGTGGGTCGTTCATCAGCCGTCACCGGAGATGAGTTTGGGTCCTGCCATCGCGTCACTGGTGACCAATACCTCAGTTCCGAACAGTTCCACTCTTTTTGTGGTTCGAAGCCAGTTGCCGAAGCCTCCAAAGTTGGTTTCAGTACTACCAACCGCAGTCTTGTGGTGAGCGGAACCCAAACCGGGAGATCTGAACAAGTGACTGGTGATGAACCGGGGACTTGCAAGCCTGTCACAGGAACGCCCTATGCAGGCCTTGAGCAGGCTGGTCAGTACTGCAGTACTTCAGCCGTTCAAGCAATTCGCGAACGCACCCCGTATCGCCCAGGTACTCCCGCAGCTTCTATGACAGGTATTCAGCCGGGGATTGGTGGAGTCATGACCGGTAATGAGCGCGGTGCGTGTGAAACGATCTCAGGCACTCCTTACGTCGGTGCTGAACAATTATCAGCTGTTTGTGGAACCGAAGTTCTTGCGAGTTCCGATCGCCATGTTCAGTCCGACGAGCATGCTCCTTGGATGAGCTTTAGTGTCGTATCGCCTGCACGAGCGGCGCAGCGGCGGCGTGATTCGCGATCCTCAGTGACCGGTATCGCTTATGAGAATGGCCATCGCATTACCGGTCCTTTTGACATGGCTGGCGGAAAGGTGACCGGTACAGAACAATTTCGATTTGACAATCGTGAACTTCAAAATTCCCAACAGCAAGCCCGTCGGTTTCAACCGACAGCCCTAACAGCTCCAGACGTAGATCAAAAACCAGCCGAGCACATCTCACGAGTGACCGGCGAAGGTTCGTCTACCAAGGTGACCGGCGATGATTGGGATCGTGGAAAACACGTCACGGGAACCGAAGGTGCATCAGCACGCCGTCGCAATCCCACCCGTCCTGGTCCAATGAGTGCTATGGCTTCCTACGAGAAGAAGCGTAATCAAGAAGTCGAGTGGCCTACAAGCCGTGTAACAGGCTCAAGCGGTAATACCGATAAGGGTTCTTTAGTCACCGTTTCAGGTGGAGCAAGGGGTTGATTTACTAATGGTTCGCTCCATGTCTTTCCGCAACGGGCGACCTCAGGCTCCTAGTCGTCGTCAGCTGCGACAGAACCAGGATCGCTCTAGCCAAAAAAAGAACTCTGTTGATCTTCAGTCAGGCTTCCGTGACGGTCCGGTCCGCAGCACCGCTCTCGAGCGTCGTCGCGCTCTGGCTACTGTTGGCAAGGCAGCCGTAGCAATTCAAGGACCCCTCGGTTCTGATCGGGTTCGTATCCGCAACGGGCGACCTCAGGCTCCTAGTCGTCGTCAGCTGCGACAGAACCAGGATCGCTCGACAATGCCGTTCAATTCCGATCAGTCCTCGCTTTCCCGCAGTAACCGAAGTCATCCCCTAACCAATCAAGCTGTAAATGACCGCCTGCGTTCTTACGAACAAAAGGTTAAGGGGGGTTTTGACCGCATCGTCCCTGTATTGCAACAGGTGTCTGCTTTGCAGCACAAGCCTGATTTCATTGTCCAAGCCCAGCGTTTGAGCCGTGCCGAGCTTGGCTTCGATTTGCCTAACTATATACTCGAACGCGCTTGGATTAAGCCACTAGATATGCGTGGTTTATTCGCTTGGTGTGTTTTCGAAAGCCATCGCTTATTTAGTGATCACTTTTTTCAAGACGACCCTCTCCAGGGTGCACAAGATAGCTCCTCTGCTCGGGAATTTGAACAATTTCTGCTGAATTGCGGCATCCACCTCTTAGACATCACGCCGTGCGCTGATGGTCGCTTGGCTCATACCGTTGCCTATGTTCTACGCATTCCTTTCAGTGCCGTGCGTCGCCGTTCCCATGCTGGTGCCATGTTTAATGTGGAAAACACGGTGAACCGCTGGATTAAAACTGAACACAGTCGCCATCGTGAAGGTAAACCCAACCCCTTCACAGAAACGACCCGTTATTTGAAAGTAGTAACGTACCACTTTAGTTCCTTAGCGCCTCATCTTCACGGCTGTGCTGCACATGCCAGTAACGACGAGTTAGCTGCATCGGCCGCTTATAAGCGTCTTCTTAATTTCCGAGAAGCCGTGGAGAATAGCTTCTGCTGTGGAGCCTCCGTAAAACTTCTGCTAATTGGTCTCGATACCGATACTGACGCAATTCGCGTCCACCCACCCAATAGAGATAGTGAAATGGTTCTTGATCAGTGGGTGTGTGCGCATGAACTTTATACTGCAACCGTAGCCATGTCTCCTGATCAGGCGATGGCTCAAATTGCCAAAGCATTGAAGTCAGCCGCCCCTGGTCCTATGGATCCTGGCATGCTCACCTTCTTAACGCATTTGTTATCTAACAACTGCTCACAAATTGATTACGTGCGGGAGCTTTACGGGGCTTCTTATCTCGATGTCGGTCATGCTGAAAGGTTCATTGGTGTGGGTATTGGTTTTAAAGAGGTTCATTTACGCAATCTCACATACTTCGCTCACCTAGATACGGTCGAGGAGGGGGCTCCTGATCTCGATGTCGGTATCAAAATCTTTCGGAATTTAAACATTTCTCGTGATTTGCCAATTCCAATTGTGGTGCGTTTTGATTATTCCGGTCGTGTTCCTGGTGCCCGCGATCGAGCAATTGCAGATTGCAAACGTGTGAATAAAGCTATCGTCGACCGCTATTTTGACTTGGTCTACGATGGCTTGCTGCACACATGCCTGACTATTCGCGATAGGCATCAATCGGCTCCGGCCGAGATTATCGGCTCCACGCTCGATCCTCAAAGTCAGGAGGCTCACTGAGCATGCTTATTGTCAAGATCATCAAACCCCTTGTCTCAACGAATAGGATTCCCGACTTTGAGCATAAACATCTTCAGGTAGTACTCGATGGCAGCACTAAAAAGGTCGCTGTTGATGCCGTTGGTGCGAAACCTGGGGACTGGGTAATTTGTGTGAGTAGTTCCGCTGCAAGGGAAGCTGCAGGCAGTAAATCGTACCCTAGTGATTTAACAATCGTAGGGATAATCGATCACTGGGAGCCTGATCCTCCCAAAGGCTCTGCGCTTTTAACTAGCCCCTCCCCCCATTCAGAACCCTCGGGAGGTTCGGCACGCTGATGGAGATTATGCAAGTGATGGGCACTCTAGTTTGTACGTTCCGCGTCGCAGGACTCGATCATATGCACTTGCGCATTCTTGTCAACAACAAGGGCAAAAAGTTAGTCGCTGTTGATCCGGTCGGTGCCCGAATGGGAAACTGGGTGTTTACAGCCAGCGGCTCGGCTGCTCGTCATGCCTGCCCCAATAATACGGTGCTCACTGACTTAACCATCGGCGGAATCATTGATCACTGGATGCCGGATGGATAGGGGCATTTCTCTTTCCTGATACTTGGCTTCCAATTCGCTTATTGCTCTTAATCTGCTATGGCTACCTCCTCCTCTAACCCCCGTCGCCGCGGTAATGCAGGTGATGAGGCCGTTGATGCGAAGTCAATAAACACAAACACTGCTTCATCTAGTGGAAAGTCCATTGGCTCCGCGGCTCCTCCGGTCAAGGCTTCCGTGTCATCGCAGAAGTCCACGGTGTCTTCCTCCCCCCCGAAACCTACAAGCAAAATCTCCACAAAAGTCATGAGTGACAGTAGTGGCGTACTTTCAGGTGGTGGTGAAGGGTTAGGTCCGCCGAGTTTGATGTCCAAAGCACCAGTCAAGGGTATTGCGCTCGGCATGATCGAAACCCGTGGCATGGTTCCTGCCATTGAGGCGGCAGACGCCATGACGAAGGCTGCAGAAGTAAACTTGATCTGTTGTGAGTACGTTGGTGGCGGTTACGTCACCGTCATGGTGCGTGGCGAGACTGGTGCCGTAAACGCTGCAGTGCGTGCTGGTGCTGATGCATGCGAGCGTGTTGGGGATGGGCTGGTTGCTGCCCATATCATCGCTCGGCCGAATGAGGGAGTGGAGCCTGCACTGGCTAGTACCGGAACAGTCCGCCGCAGTTGATGCCGCACACTTTACCAATCGTAAGAGTTCACCAGGATCTCCCCAGGTGGAGTATTCGCACTTAAAATTTCCCCTAATCGACGACCAGCCCGATTCCCATCCCGCTTGCCGTTTTGAATCAGGAGATTTCCCTTTCAATCCAAACCGCCTGGCTGATTCCGCTATACGGATTCGTTGGGACGTTAGTTGCTCTGCCGTGGGCAGCAGGTTTGTTTCGGCGCCAAGCCCATAGGCCAGCGGCCTATCTCAACATCTTGCTCACGTTGCTGGCTTTTATACACGGCAGCTTGATTCTTAAGGAAGTATTTGAGTCAGGTTCAGTTGATCTTGTTTTTCCATGGCTCACCGTGGCTGAATTGAAGCTTGATATCAGTTTCAGTTTGTCTCTTACGAATTTAGTAGCCCTGGAACTAATTACTGGCCTGAGCCTTTTTTCTCAGATTTATTCCCTTGGATATATGGACAAAGAATGGGCATTAGCTCGTTTTTTTGCGCTGCTTGGATTTTTTGAGGGGGCGATGAGTGGCGTTGTTTTGAGCAATTCCCTCTTTCAGAGTTACTTTTTGCTGGAAATGCTTACGCTTTCAACCTACTTACTCGTGGGTTTCTGGTACGCACAGCCTCTTGTGATCACGGCTGCTCGTGACGCCTTCTTGACCAAACGGGTCGGAGATGTGCTGTTGCTCATGGGAGTTGTAGCACTGTGTACTTTCTCAGGAGGTATGGGCTTTAACGACCTCTATACCTGGGCAGCACAAGATTCTTTATCTCCCTTGGCAGCGACCTTACTCGGTCTGGGTTTGATTGCCGGACCGACGGGCAAGTGCGCCCAGTTCCCAATGCACCTTTGGTTAGACGAGGCGATGGAAGGGCCAAACCCCGCCTCCATTTTGCGAAATTCTGTTGTGGTGACCTGCGGTGCCATTGTACTTCTTAAAGTGATGCCGATCCTTCAACACGCGCCGATTGCCCTAACCGTCCTTCTTGTGATTGGCAGCATTAGTTCCATTGGAGGGTCTTTAGTAGCTCTTGCTCAAGTGGATATCAAGCGGACGCTTTCTTATTCCACAACAGCTCACCTGGGTTTGGTGTTTATCACCATTGCTTTGCAGATCCCAGTGCTAACGCTCTTACTACTCTTTTCCCATGCGGTATCGAAAGCCCTACTTTCGATGAGTATTGGTGGAGTGATTGCCGCAACGAATTGCCAAGACATAACCGAACTTGGTGGACTTGGAAGCCGAATGCCTGCAACAACAACATCTTTTTTGATTGGTGCTGCCGGACTTGTTGGTTTCTTGCCCCTGGGAGGTTTTCTGGCTATGGCTCAATCTATTGATCTACTGAGCGCTCGCTCCATACCTTTTGTGGCCATTTTTCTGATGACCAATTCCCTGACGGCCTTGGGCTTGGTTCGGGTCTTCCGCCATGTCTTTCTTGGCGATGCTCTGATTAAGTCCCGTCGAGCAGCCGAGGTGAACTGGCAGATGGCACTGCCAATGGTTGGCTTGTGTGTAGTTGTGCTGCTGACTCCCGTGTTTTTGGTTAGGCTCGAGTCCCTCGATGGCTTGTTGGCCTTCCCTTTGTGGGCTGCTGTTCTCGTAGTTGGTAGTGGCCTGATTGGTTTACTGTTAGGCATTCTTATTCCTCTTAGTAAAGCCTGGTCTCGCTCACTTAACCCTGTCTTGCGCTGGTTTCAAGACCTCCTAGCCTACGATTTCTATACAGAGCGTTTTTATCGGCTCACTATCGTCAACGTCGTGGCTGGGTTCTCGCGCCTTGCTTATTGGTTTGATCGTAATGTTGTAGACGGACTTTTACATGGTGTGGCGCGCTTATCTATGCAAAGCGCCGAAGGTCTAAAACTCAGCGTTGGCGGCCAGAGTCAGTCTTACGTGCTCACGGTACTTGTAGCCATTGTTTTTTTCCTTACTGCAGTGAGCTGGCTGCTTACTTAATTCTGCTCTGATGTTGCTTTCGCTCCTACTCCTGATTCCGTTTTCCGGAGCTCTTGCCCTAAGCATTTGGCCCGGCAAGCAGACAAGTTCCCGTTTGCGGACGGGAACAATCGCGCTACTGACGATCCAGTGCGTTACTAGTTTTACTCTGTTGCTGCTCTTCGATCCCACAGATCCTAAATCACAGCTACTGGAACAAGCTCGCTGGGTGCGCTCAATCGGTCTTGATTACGCCCTTGCAGTAGATGGTTTGTCACTACCGCTAATATTCATGAATGGGACTCTTTGTCTTGTTGCAGCAGTAGCATCCCGTTTCATCGAAAACCGACCGAGGATTTACTTCGCCTTATTGCTGGTGATTTGTGGTGCTGTAAATGGGGCTTTTTTATCCAAAAACCTATTGCTTTTCTTCCTATTTTATGAATTGGAATTGATTCCCCTCTGGTTGTTGATTGCAGTATGGGGGGGTGCTAATCGCTTTTATGCAGCCACTAAGTTCTTAATTGTCACTGCTGTGTCTGGGATGTTGATTCTGGGTGCCTTTTTTGGCTTGGCTCTGGCGACAGGAACTATGGATTTTAGTTTAAGACCCATCACTAGCAACGAATTAAACCTAACAACTCAGCTCTTGTTGATGGGGGCTCTCCTGATTGGTTTTGGAATTAAGATCCCTCTCTTTCCATTCCATACCTGGCTGCCAGATGCCCATACTGAGGCCTCAACTCCTGTTTCGGTTCTTCTTGCTGGTGTCCTTTTAAAACTGGGAGCTTACGGCTTGTTGCGCTTCTGTCTCGGCTTATTTCCTGAGGCTTGGCAGGTAGCTGCCCCGTGGCTTGCCGTTTGGGCGGCAATCTCAATTTTGTATGGCTCACTAGCTGCCATTGCGCAAACCGACATGAAACGGATGGTGGCGTACAGCTCTGTAGGACATATGGGTTACGTGCTACTGGCAGCAGCAGCGGCCACTCCCCTCGGTTTAATGGGGGCATTGTTTCAGATGGTGAGTCATGGATTAATCTCTGGTGTGCTTTTCCTGCTGGTTGGTACCGTTTATGCCCGCACAGGAACACGAGACCTTACCGTGTTGCGCGGTCTATTGAATCCTGAACGGGGACTTCCTCTTACCGGATCTCTGATGATAATCGGTGTGATGGCTAGTGCGGGCATTCCTGGGATGGCTGGTTTCATCTCTGAATTTCTGATCTTCCGCGGCAGTCTTCAACCCTTCCCCGTTGCAACACTACTTTCGATGATAGGTTCTGGCCTCACGGCTGTGTATTTCCTACTGCTTGTAAACCGTGCTTTCTTTGGCCGTCTTGCCATCGCTCCTGGTGAGATATCCAATCCCCGTATTCTTGATCGTGTCGCTTTATATGAGCAAATCCCAGCTATTGCACTCAGCCTGGGAATTCTTACTCTGGGTTTGGTTCCCGCGTTGCTGTCGAATCTCAGTGAAGCAACTACAACCGGTCTAAGTCAGCTCAACGGAGGTTTGTCATGATCACCGCTCGAGCATCATTCGCACCAGTTCTTCCAGATCAGGGCGAGCTGATGCGACGTTTGCTATCGGATATCCCACTACTTGCAGATACACCGGACCATCTTATCCAAGTGGTCAATATTCTTGAGAGTTACGGTATCGTTCTTGACGCTTACAGCAAGAATTTAGTTGATCAAGGCAAGAAACAGTTGTTGAATCCATTCCCAGTATTCCGCTTCTTCCATGAAGGATTTTCACCAAAGCGTCTTTGGGATCATCTGCTGGGTGATCGCATCAACTTTGAATACGCCGAGTATTGCCAGAAGGCGATGTTCTGGCATGGCACTGGAGGCCTAGATGCCTATCTCGACAGTAAAGCCTTTCAGGAAGCCTGCCAATGGATTATTCGGTTGAAAGCTCGTCGGGACCCGTTGTTGGCGCTTATCAACGGTTTATATCCAGGGTTTGCGCCAGAGTCAATTCGATCGCTCACCACAATCTATTGCCTTGGTTTATTCTGGCGAGTGATGAGTGATATGTTCGTCGGCCTGGCTCATCGTTATGCAACCAGGGAAATTGCTTGCATTCGAGACGTAGTCCATCACATTCGAGACGGACTTGTGGCGGCTGCCGCTAACCCGATCACTTATAAAGTAAATGTGGCGGAGAAAGAAATCTGGATATTGCCACCTGAGGCTGGACTCACATTTTTAGCAGACGTCGCCGTCCCTTACGTGGAAGCCGTATTTTTCCGAGGAATGCCCTTTCTTGGCACTGTTTCCTACAACGCACAAGCCCGCCAAATTTCCCCCGACATAAGCGATTTCAAGTATGGTGCCCTTTATGCCGATCCGATTCCAAGTATGGGGGCTGGTATTCCACCGAGTTTATGCATGAAGGATATGTTCCGTCACCTACCGGAGGAACTTAGCAGCTGGTATGACAATCATGGACGCGGACAAGTTGATGTTCATGTGCAAATCTGCGTAAGTTTCCAGAAGTCGATGTTCTGCGTCACAAACGGTGCCATTGCTGGAACCATGCCCTATCCCCTTAACGTGACCGATCTAAATCAACAGATGGCTAACCGTGCCCATGCCGAGGCATGGTCTAGTCGGCTGCTGGGGTGTCAGCGGGAAGCACTCCTTTGAAGAGGTACTCCTTTAAATTCTAGGAACGGTCGTGGGTGACTTGGATGAATCAGTGGCAAGAACGTAAGCGGCCAGTCTGCTTAGAGCGTCGCTACGAGTTCGATAGTTACAGCGCTACACGCGACTTTTTAGATCGACTGGGGTATTACAGCGAGCAGACTCAACGATTCCCAGACATTAGCTTTGGCAGGACATATGTGAACATTACGCTTCGTCCCGGAGTGGATGGAAGCGGCAATGCATTAAGTGATGCTGACCGATTCTTTGCAGCGGAGATTGATGCCCTCCTTAGTTGATTTGAAGGCAACCTATGCCGAGTCGGGTGTGGCTGAAGTGCTGGAGCAACTCGACAATGAACTGGTCGGACTCACGTCGGTGAAGACGCGAGTCCGCGAGATAGCTGCTTTGTTATTAGTCGATCAAGCCCGGCAGCAAATGGAACTCCCCAGTACAGCACCGAGCCTTCATATGTCATTCACCGGTCGCCCTGGTACAGGTAAGACGACGGTGGCGCAGAGGATGTCGCAGATTTTGCATCGTCTCGGCTATTTGCGTAAAGGTCATGTGGTGACTGCAACTCGTGATGACCTTGTTGGGCAGTATGTAGGACACACCGCCCCGAAAACAAAGGAAATGATTAAACGAGGACAGGGTGGTGTACTGTTTATCGACGAGGCTTATTATCTTTACAAACCTGGCAACGAAAGAGATTATGGCGCTGAGGCGATAGAGATTCTTTTACAAGAAATGGAGCGTCAACGTACCGACTTTGTGGTCATTTTTGCTGGGTATAAAGATAAGATGGAAACCTTTTATAGCTCCAACCCAGGCCTTTCGTCTCGTGTGGCACATCATTTAGATTTTCCCGACTATAGCGATAGTGAGTTGATGGCTATAGCCGACTTGCTACTTGAAGCACAGCATTATTGCTTTAATAAAGAAGCTACAAAAGCCTTCGAGGAATACATCAGTCGAAGACGACAATTGCCTTTCTTTGCTAATGCTCGATCGATTCGTAACGCGATCGATCGAGCACGTCTGCGTCAAGCCAATCGATTGTTTGCTCGGATGGGAGAGACATTCACAAAAACTGACTTGATGACCATTGAGGCGTCGGATATTCGTGCCAGTCGAGTATTTGCTGGAGAAGTGGAGGGACATCATCCAACTTTACCCCCTCCTCTATTAAACGAATTTGTTTAATTGCCTACTGTCTCTGATAATTTCTCAGTTTAATAAAACCTTATAATATGATCTTAGTGAGAGTTGGATAAGGATTGTGTACCCACTCATTACATTAATGCCTGATTCTAATAATAGAAGCGTGAAAGCTGGCGACAAAACGGAACTTCAAGGAACACCCACGCCTAAGCAAGAAGAGCGGCATAGTGTTCAAGCGGTGACCACTATAACAAGAATCATTAATTTTTTAATTTTATCAAGGCGACACTCCTTGAAGTTTCTCTTAACTAATTGAGCTAACTTTGACCTCTTATATAGCAAATCTACATATATTATTGTTAAGTTTGTCTATGAGATATTTAGCTAAATCTATTTAGCCAAATCATTTATTTACTCAAGTTACGGCTAGTACGAATTTAATTATTTATTCATAATTTTATATGGCTTAAACTATTATCTACCCAAGCATTATCTTGATCAATATTTATTTGGTAAATACCAATGTTAAATATAGTTTTATTTCTAATAATGAAATGAAAAGTTTAAATTTCAACAACTCGCTTAATTAAGCGTAAGAGATCTCTTAATAGACTACATAACTATTTAATACATCAAGTAAATATTTAATGACATCATCAACAGATTGAGTCTTGTGAAACCCATTAACTATTTCAAGTCTATAAAAGTTTGATGAATAATGCATTAATATCGCCTAATATAATACCACTAGTCCCTTTTTATTCAACGATAAAATCGCTATCTATAATCGAATAATTTTTAGCATATACAAATTGTTAATATTACTTACTAGCTAACAATTCAGATAATTATGCCGCTAAGAGATCCTAGTCTATTTTAGAATCTACCTTCCAAACAAAGTTGAATTCGTTTCTAACTTTTATCTATCTTGATATAGTTTTGACTTGTCTACTATGAATTAATATTAATTGCGTTGTGAATGAGTTAACTTCTCTCTCAATTGTATTATCTACCAATAAGGATCGGCTACAAAGCTAACTATAAGCCGACCAGACTTTGACGGCGGTACTGTGCTAACGCAAGCGCGAACGAGCCTACCGTTTACCTCGATCTCGCAAGCACCACAGCTTCCTCCCATGCACCCGGTAGGGATGGACATTCCTACTTTACTTGCGGTTTTCAACCAATTCTCACCAATGGTTTCTGTAGTAGTGCGGCCACTTGGCCAGTGTATAAGGACAGTGCCCATCGCTAAAGCAGGGGGGAAAAATTCACATGTTCCTTAAAAGCATCGGCGAGACGATCCAGTAGTCGATCACGATGTTCACCATGATGGGAACAATTTGTCGGCAGGAAAGGGAGGTTTTTTCGAGCACGTAGCTGGTTCAACCAGTGACGTCGCCAAGGGCCGTTATCAAGAATTCCGTGCAAGTATGTGCCAATGATGCTTCCCCCACGGGTAGTTTTAGTCCACCACCCCAAACTCGGATCAGTACTGAATAATGGCAGTTTTATTTTTGCGGTAGTGCTCCCTTGGTGGAGTTCGAAACCTTGGATGGTTGAAACTGATGGCCAAGTGCTTTGGACTTCGCGTTGACGCAGAATTTTGTTTCTTCTAAAACAGGTTGTAATTGGTAGTAAACCTAAACCCGGCCAAGGTCCAGGGCCTGCACCACCTTCCAATTGTTCTGGATCCGTGAGCCACTCACCCAGCAATTGCATGCCACCACAGATCGACAAAATGGATCCACCGTCCCGGGTATAAGCCGTCAGATCTTGATCAAGACCATACTTGCGAATGGCTTCTAAATCGCATAGGGTTTGCTTACTTCCGGGAATAATTACCGCGTCTGGATGTCCAAGATGATCGCCCGGACTCACCCAGCGCAATCGTACAGCAGATTCAGTTTCTAAAGGGTCGAGATCCGAAAAGTTGCTCAGGCAGGGTAACCTCAAAACAACAATGTCAAGATCAGCTGAGCTTTTGTTGGATTTTCGCTCCAGCAGGTCGAGTGTGTCTTCGGGGGGAAATATTTCGTTTAACCATGGCACCACTCCAAGTACCGGCACCCCAGTGTTCTCTTCTAACCAGGTTCTCCCTTGATCAAATAGCTCCCGGCGTCCACGAAAGCGATTAATCAAAATTCCTTTAATAAGAGATCGCTCCACCGGTCGTAGTAGCGCAAGAGTACCCACTATCTGTGCAAAGACACCACCCCGTTCAATATCTGCTACAAGCAGGCAGTTGGCACGTAAATACTGGGCCAATCTCAGATTGGTAAGGTCGCGTTGCTGCAAGTTAACCTCCACGGGGCTTCCTGCACCTTCCAGTACTAACCGTCCACCTTGCCATCGCTGTTGCAATTGGTTTAACCCGCTGCGAATCGCTCGCCAACCGGGCCGGAACCAATCGCGGTAGTAATGCTCAGCCCTAGTAATTCCGACGCTATAGCCGCAATGAATTATTTCACTCGTGTTGTCCCCTCTCGGCTTGAGCAGCACTGGATTCATCGCGCAGCAGGGCTCTAGTTCTGCGGCCCATGCCTGCATCGCCTGGGAGTAAGCCATCTCGCCACCGGACGCATCCACCCAGGCGTTGTTGCTCATATTTTGCCCTTTGAAGGGGAGGGGTTGTTCGCCCTGTCGTTTCAACACTCTGCAAAGTGCTGCTGTCATGAGTGTCTTGCCAGCACCACTGGAGGTGCCAAGTACCATCAGTGGGCGATACAAGGGATGTATTGGGTTGAATCAATTACCATTACTTGCCATTCGTTGGTAATGGGGAGATCATGTGAGGCTACAGCGCGGTTGTTAAGACAATAATCGTCGTACTCCATTGCGAAGGCGTTCTATCCATGATATCGATTGTATGAAGAGATCAGGAGTGTTATCCAAAATTTGGCGACCGAGAGGAGTTAACCGAAAACGATTGGTAAGTCCTTGTCCATCTACTTCTCGCCGCAGTACACCCACGGAGATTAACCAAAGCAGATCCTTTTCCAAAGCATCGCTGTGGCGATACCAACGACCGTTGCGTTGATAAGTACGGCGATTACAAAAAAAGTGTCCGGCATCCAGGCCTTGATGCCGAAGATCTTGATAAAGAGCATCAGAAAACGGAAGACAATTTATAGCCCGTCGTGCCCGGTTGCAGCTACGTTGATCGAACAAATCGGTGGAGCGGGCGATGGCGCGGCCTCCCTTCTTTGCCAGTCTAAGAGTTGTTCCCCAGATTTGTGTCTGTCGTGCTGATGCTTGCTTCAGCGTCTCCAGCCCGTCGTCGTCTGCTGAAGCAGGCGGCGATACCTCATCGCATACGCGTTAGCGGCGTCAATGAAAGTACTATCAGCAATCAAGATCCTGTTTTACTAGTGCAGCAGCTAGCACTAGCCAAGGCTGCGGCCGTTCAGAAAAGCCTCGACCCTGTCGCTGATGCCGATATTCATGCTGTGCTCGGTTGCGATTCGATGTTCGTGTTTGAGGGTGAGGTATTCGGCAAACCAGTGGATGCACAGGAAGCTATCGATCGCTGGCGGTGCATAGCAGGCCGCAGTGGTGAATTGCTCACTGGCCATTGCCTGATCCCTCATACAGAGAAGCAAATAATTGTTTGCCTTCGCACCGTGGTGCACTTCGCAATGCTTAGCCAAATTGAAATAGAAAACTATGTAGCGAGTGGCGAGCCGCTACAATGTGCAGGTGGTTTTGCTTTAGAAGGGCAAGGTGGACTCTATATCAGTGGTTTGGATGGTTGTTATTCAAATGTGATGGGTCTTAGCCTGCCGTGGTTACGCAGTGTACTGAACTCAATCTGTTAAGTTCTTGGAGGTAAGCTGATAATTGCAAGCATGATTAATCATTTTTTTGTTTAAAATCGTGAATAATTTTAGCTATTCTTTATGTCAACTGCTACAAGTTTTAACATTATGTACGCGTCAATAGCTAAGTCTCTGTGCTTTATTATTAAGTAAGCTCTCCTAATTTGTGTAATTTTTATTAATTCTCTAGAGAGAACTTGGTTCAAGTTTTTATAATCTAAAACCATATATAAGTCATAAAAAGTTATGATAATTAATTTAAATTGTCGTTAACTTTCTAGGCTAGAGCAATTTACATAAATGTTAAATTTATAGCTTATATAAAAGATAAATTAGCATATAATAGTATGATTACAAGGTAAGAACCTTTATACTTTCATCTCTTGATTATTGTTTTTATTTGTTTATTTTAAAGTAACCTCTAACTAATCATCAGTATTATTTTATGAAATTAATGATTAAAGCTATAAATGTTCTGTGTTAGAAAACTTGTTTTAAATACTCTGGTTATAGCAATTTTTACTGAAAATAGAACTTCAAAAGATCTGGATTTGAAAACTATATTGTTGTTAGATTTATTTTTTCTCAAAAATGATATATATCTTTAGTATTATAAGCAAATACTTGGTTGAATCTAAATAAGTTTTGGCGGCAATTTTTTCGCTTGATTAAACTACTCTGTTATGCCTTTGCTGATTAATTCTTTTATATATTGGGCAATATAAATATAAAAACTTTGTCAATCTCGAAAACAAGTCAACAAAATTTGAAATAGGGATCAGGGTTGTTCCAGATCCCTTAGTGAGTGAGATTTATACCTTGCGGGAGTAGTATTCCACGACAAGAAGTTCATTGATTTCCAAAGCAACCCATTCGCGTTCGCAGCGACCAATACACTTAGCTTTCAACTTGGCTTTGTCCAATTCCAGGTGAGGAGGAATATTGGATAAACCGGGGAAGGCAAGATTGCCTTCAGTAAGCTGTTTGCTGCATTTGCGTTCACGTATGGCCAATACGTCACCGGGCCTTACCTGGTAGCCAGCTATGTCCGTCACTCGACCATTCACGGTCACATGACCATGATTCACAAGTTGACGGGATCCAGGCACAGTAGGACCGAAACCAAGACGGAAACAAACGTTGTCAAGTCTATTTTCCAGGAGTTTTAGCAGGTTGGTTCCGGTAGAGCCTTCTTGAGCGCGAGCCTTCTTTACATAGCGAACAAGTTGACGCTCGGAGACTCCGTAGTTGAATCGAAGTTTTTGCTTTTCTTCGAGACGAATTGCGTATTCGGAACGTTTGCGACGGGCTTGGCCGTGTTGACCGGGAGGATAGGACCGCTTTGCGGTCTTCCGGGTGAGACCAGGCAGGTCTCCCAAGCGCCGCGTGATCCTCAGACGAGGGCCGCGGTAACGAGACATAAGTTGG
This sequence comes from Synechococcus sp. M16CYN, assembly GCF_040371545.1. Lineage (NCBI taxonomy): Bacteria > Bacillati > Cyanobacteriota > Cyanophyceae > Synechococcales > Synechococcaceae > Synechococcus > Synechococcus sp. M16CYN. The sequence continues at coordinate 723,071 of NZ_AP029048.1, read as the reverse complement.
GAACGTGTGTAGATCATTCGTGCAGCTTTTGGCCATGCTGAATCCATCACAGGCGTCAGCGCATCCAGCGACGCACGAGCCTCTCAGTTTATCTAACGACAAGCAGGTTTACCGGTGGACGAGTCTAAACGAACGTCTTGCTGCAGTATTACTCATGCTAATCAGCTTTTATCGTCGTTTCATCTCGCCTCTGATGGGTTCAAACTGTCGCTTTACCCCTACTTGCAGTGCTTATGGATTGGAAGCGATACAGCGGCATGGCCCTTGGAAAGGCGGCTGGCTCACGGTGAAGCGACTTTTGCGATGCCACCCCTTTACCCCATGCGGTTGTGACCCGGTGCCTGATTGATGCATGAGTTGCGCCTCTATAGCAGACAAGGCTGCTGTCTTTGTGCAAGCCTGGAAAGACGACTACGCGCGCTCGATTTCAATCATATTCGTGTGACCCTTATCGTGGTGGATATAGACGCTCCAGAGGTACCAACTCCACTTAAAGTGCGTTACGACTTAGAAGTTCCTGTTTTGTTCTTGGACACGACAGAATTGCCACGAGTACCTCCACGACTAGCAGGAGATAGATTGATGGCTTGGTTAATAAAGACCATCACTTGAAATGCGTGAAATTATTTTTTTGGACAAAATCTTTTACTGTTTATTAGGTTTTTAGAACCTATTTAAGCTTGCTCTTAACTAGTGAAAACGGGCAGTTTTTCTTAAATTTGACTTTTCTTATTAGCCGTATCGCTTTAAATTTAAAAAAGACTTTAAGTATCTGGTGTAAATAGAGGATTTTAATGACTCAAATGCTTCACACACTACTCCGTGATGTCGGTCTTGTACTTCCTACTGATGGTTTCAATACATCGGTATCGGTAAAGGCTGTTACAAGTGACTCCCGCATGGTTGGTCCTGGCAGTTTATTTGTTGGATTGCCTGGAGAACGGGTTGATGGTGGAATCTTTTGGAGGCAAGCTTTACAAGCTGGTGCTGTAGCTGCGGTGATCGGATCGGCTGCAGCTGCAGCCGATCCCCCGATGGCAAAAGACTTTGTTGTGGTTGTGCCAGATCCAGTGGCAAGAACGTTAGGAGAGCTGGCAGCTTCCTTTTGGAATCGTCCCAGTGAGCGTATGGCTCTATTGGGTGTGACAGGCACGAATGGGAAAACCACCATCACTCACCTGATCGAATACTTGGCCTTGTCCTCAGGATTACCCACCGCCATGTTTGGCACCCTCGTGAATCGTTGGTCTGGCCATAGTGCCACCGCTACACACACTACTGCTTGTGCTGATCGTCTTCAAGCGCAGTTGGCGGAAGCGGCATCGTCGGGTAGTCGGTTAGCAGCTATGGAAATCAGTTCCCACGCCCTATCACAAAATCGTGTTATTGGCTGTCGGTTTGCCGGGGCTGTATTCACCAACCTCACCCAGGATCACCTCGACTACCACGCTTCGATGGAGGACTACTTCGAGACTAAGGCACTGTTGTTCTCACAAGAGTTGCTTCACGCGGGAGCGGCACGCGCTGTTGTGAATAGTGATGATCCTTGGGGAGCAAAACTTGCAAATCGATTAAGTGAGGTGTGTTGGCGTAGCTCGCTTGTAGATTCCACCGCTGAGCTGCGAATGGTTGATCTCACTACGACCAGTTGTGGTGTGGCCGGGCGTTTGATCAGTCCTATGGGGGAGGGTCCGTTCCGGTCACCTTTACTAGGTCGCTTCAACTTGATGAATTTATTGCAGGCGGTGGGAGCATTGCTTCAGCAACAGTTGCCTTTATCTGTTTTGCTTGATGCTATTAGTCATTTCCGTGGAGTGCCTGGACGCATGGAACGTGTGCGCCTCGCAGGATCTTTAACTGATGAGTTACCAACTGTTCTTATAGATTACGCTCATACGCCCGACGGGTTAAAAAATGCTCTGATTGCAGTGCGTCCTTTTTCTAAAGGTCGCCTTATTTGTGTATTCGGTTGTGGCGGAGATCGGGATCGCAGTAAACGTCCTCAGATGGCCGCCATTGCCGCTCGCATAGCTGATCGAGTAGTTGTAACCTCCGACAACCCGCGAACTGAAAACCCACAACGTATTCTTGATGATGTGGTAAGGGGCATTCCAAAAGGCACTGACTTAATGGTAGAAAACGATCGTGCTGCTGCCATTGCAGTTGCAATTGGCGAAGCTAAAGGGAATGACATTGTTCTGATTGCCGGTAAAGGTCACGAAAAATACCAGCTTTTAAAGCTTGGGAAAGTACACTTTGATGATCGAGAAGAAGCAGAAAAAGCACTCTCCCTGCGACTCAAGCCTTAAAGCTCTAATATTAATCAGCCTAATCCCATTCTCGTTTAGTTATCTTAATTATTGTTTGTTATTTTCAAAATATTTAAGTATAATTAATTTTGTTTAAAGAAAAAAGAAAGTTAATTGGCTTTGAAGAAAATAAAAAGGACCTTCTTAAAGTTGCTTTATTAAAGAAGATTCTGATATATTGAATGGACTCCTAATCATTAACTAAGATTACTATGATATTAAAGAGAAAATCACTTCTCCATCTTGTTAATAAAAAATTAAATAGCCTAGAAGTAAATAAATTTAAGATTAAAAAACATCGATATTAGTAATCTCAATTGTTATAATTTATATTTTTCCAGTTGAATTATCAATAAATTTAAACATATGTGAATATAATTTATTTAAGCTATTGCAAAAATACTTTTGCTATAAATTTCTTTGTTAATCATAGTTTACAAATCTATAATTATTTATTAGTAGCAAGTTGCTATTTCTTCACACCGTTATTAATGTTTTGTCCTCATTAATTAGATTAAAAATTTGCTAATCTATCCTTAGCTCAACAATGGCAGTCCACATCAGAATAGAATCGCTATTTGCAGCACAACATTACTTAATTTAATAACCTCACTTTCTTATCTGAAACTATTATAACCTAAGTCTGTAATTTATTAGTGTAAGCCAGGCTATTTTATTTTTTAAATGTTTAATAGATTAGCCGTGGCATTTGTAGATTTGTTTATGCTATGACTCTAATTGTTTATTCTAACCTTGCGATTTTAATTCTACTAAACCTGGTCAAAGCCTCCAGTGATAGGCACAGCGTCCTTAAGGATCCTCCCTTTCTTTAATAAATCCCGCCAACACTTTAACGCAGCAACCCCTGAGAAATAAATTGATGATTATTAGCTGCCTAAGGATTGCTGCCACGATCTTGCCGTTTGATATGCTGTGCTAGTGTATTTGATGGCTTCAATGAAGTAAGACCTCTCCAACAGCTTCGAATGAATCCGCGTCCCAGTCGGCGAACTTTTTAGCTGATATTAATTACTATTCAGATAGTGATCGCAGACCTATGGAAAAGCATTTTCTTTTGGTATTCGCAACTTCGACAGGGTACTCGTAAGGTTGAGCTTTAGTATTAAAGTACCTGAACCACTTCGCTTACCTCGGGAATTAACTCACGCATCTTACGCTCAATACCCATCTTTAGTGTCATTGTGCTGCTGGGGCAACTACCGCATGCTCCTTGTAGGCGTACTTTTACAATTGGACCATCGAGCTCCACTACTTCTACGTTACCACCATCGGCCATGAGAAAGGGACGCAGTTCATCTAGCACTTTCTCTACGTTTTCCATAGTTAGAACCATAGTTTCAGTGTTCATCAGAAAATTCATAAAAATGACAACCCGACCCTAGGAAGTGGTTCCATAGGGTGGCGAGAATGGTTTCCACTTAAAGCCCTGGTGCAAAACGATGGCTCTTTTCATGCAGAAGATCGCTACGATGCGATCCTGGTAGGCGCGGGGATTATGAGCGCCACCTTCGCGGTGCTGCTGCACGAACTGGATCCACAGCTGCGTCTGTTGCTTGTGGAGCGGTTAGAAGCTCCTGCGCTAGAAAGCTCGGCTGCCGCCAACAATGCCGGTACCGGTCATGCCGCCAATTGCGAATTGAACTATACGCCAATGCAGGTGGATGGCCAGGTAGCCGTTGAGAAAGCAGTGGCTATCAATGCTGCTTTTGAACGCAGCCTTGAATTTTGGAGCTCTTTAACTGAGCGAGGGTTTCTTAAGTCAACCGACTTCCTCCATCAGACTGCCCATATCAGCGTTGTGTGGAGCCGGGACAATATTGCTTTTTTGCGTCAGCGTTTCGCACAGCTCAAAGAGCTCCCAGCCTTTTCGAGGATGCGTTGGAGCGAAAACCGTCAGGAACTTGCGGGCTGGATGCCCCTCGTGATGGAAGGACGTGATCCCGGTCAGGCGATTGCCGCGAACCGGATTGAGCGAGGAACAGATGTGGACTTCGGTGCCCTGACCCGCGCTTATTTACTGCCATTGCAAACCAGCGGTGCGCTCACGGTGCGATACGGCACGGCGGTGAGCAATCTCAAACGATTGCGACGACCAGACATGACCGAAACAGACTGGCGGGTAATCACCAATGATGCTTTTGGTCAGCGCGAGGTGCGAACTCCCTTTGTTTTTCTGGGTGCCGGTGGTGGTACATTGCCGCTGTTGCAGTGTTCAGGCATCCCTGAATCTAGGGATTTTGCAGGCTTCCCGATAAGTGGCCTTTGGTTAGTATGTGACGACTTCGCTCTGGCTGGACAGCAACAGGCCAAGGTTTATGGCAAAGCGGCCGTGGGCGCTCCCCCAATGTCTGTGCCTCACCTCGACACCCGTTGGATTAATGGGAAACGTTCTCTGCTCTTCGGTCCGTTCGCTGGCTTCAGTAGTAAATTTCTCAAACGGGGGTCACTTCTAGATTGGCCAGCATCGGTGCGGCCCACCAACCTGTTACCAATGCTGCAGGTGGGGATCACAAACATTGGATTAGTGCGGTACCTGATCAATCAGTTGCTTCAGAGCCCGGAGCAACGCTTTGCCGCTCTTCAGGATTTCATGCCTACGGCCCAGTTCCAAGATTGGAGTTTTTCTGTGGCAGGCCAGCGGGTGCAGGTTATAAAAGACAGCAAGGCTGGCGGCCAACTGCAGCTGGGCACGGAAATAGTGGCTGCCAATGATGGCTCTCTAGTCGCGTTGCTGGGGGCTTCTCCTGGAGCTAGCACGGCGGTAACAATTATGCTGGAGGTACTGCAGCGTTGTTTCAGTGAGCGGTTTGCCAGTGCGGCCTGGCAGGAGCGACTATCAGCACTACTGCCGAGCTTTCATGCCAATCCCCTGAACCCTGATGTTCTGTGGAGCATGCGCGAGCGCAGTAATACAATGCTCGGACTGAGCGGTTGATTGCTATTGCTTCAGATTTACCAGCGCTACCCCTGCCATCGATGCAATAAAGCCCGATAGGTTTAGTAAAAATTCAACATTCCATTGTAAATCAACCAACTCACAGAAATGCTTGTTATTGTCCCGGTTTTACTTCGCAGAGGATTTAGACAAGGTTGAAGTGAAGTATCATGATCTTCTTGAAAGAACAAGCCCATGGCAATGACACGAGGTCTTAGGACCACTATTCCCGTCTAAATCACCCGACTTGTGTTACAATTATGAGAGGCTGTAGATAGAAAGCGCTGATTGTTTGCGTAATTTATAGCCAATAATGAAGAGGTCCGAAAAAACCATTCGGCGGATGCCGATAGCCTCTCTCCAGGATTACCCAGGGTCGGAGTCTCTGCCCTTAATTCGGAAATCACCGCTGCATGACCGACACCCCTGTTTCACGGATTCGCAACTTCTGCATCATCGCCCACATTGATCATGGCAAATCAACCCTGGCAGATCGACTGTTGCAGAGCACAGGCACTGTGGCCAATCGTGATATGCAGGAGCAGTTCCTGGATAATATGGATCTCGAACGGGAACGGGGAATTACTATCAAGCTCCAGGCGGCTCGAATGAACTACACAGCGGCCGATGGAAAACAATATGTTTTAAATCTGATCGATACTCCAGGGCACGTTGACTTCTCTTATGAAGTAAGTCGTAGCCTGTTGGCCTGTGAAGGGGCGCTGTTAGTAGTAGATGCAAGCCAAGGTGTAGAAGCACAAACTCTAGCCAATGTGTATCTGGCATTAGAAAACAATCTTGAAATTATTCCGGTATTAAATAAGATTGATCTCCCTGGTGCTGATCCGGATCAGATTAAAAAAGAAATTGAGTCAATCATTGGCCTTGATTGTAGCAATGCGATTTATTGCTCGGCTAAGACGGGTCTCGGTATATCTAAGATCCTTCAGGCGGTAGTCGATAAAGTTCCAGCTCCTGTGGATGCTGTTCATGAGCCAACCAAAGCGTTGATTTTTGATTCTTATTACGATCCTTATCGCGGAGTGATCGTTTATTTTCGCGTAATGAGCGGTCGTATCAACTGTAAAGAAAAAGTACTGTTGATGGCCAGTAAAAAAACTTACGAGCTCGATGAGATAGGGATCATGACACCCGATCAACGTAAAGTAGGTGAACTTCATGCTGGGGAAGTTGGCTACCTTGCGGCATCCATTAAAACTGTGGCTGATGCCCGTGTAGGGGACACGATCACCTTATTCAATACACCAGCAAAGAATGCGCTTCCTGGATACAGTGAAGCGAAACCGGTAGTATTTTGCGGATTGTTTCCCACAGAAGCGGACCAATATCCCGATCTACGTGAAGCAATGCACAAACTACAACTATCTGACGCAGCGTTAAAGTTTGAGCCAGAGACCAGTAGTGCCATGGGCTTTGGTTTTCGTTGTGGCTTCCTTGGTCTCTTACATATGGAAATCGTCCAGGAGAGACTGGAGCGCGAATACAATCTAGATCTTATCGTTACAGCACCATCAGTAGTTTACAAGGTAAATATGTTGGATGGCAGTGAAACAATGGTGGACAACCCCGCCACACTGCCTGAACCACAAAAGCGTGAGTCGATCGAGGAACCCTATGTACGCATGGAGATCTATGCGCCAAATGATTATAGCGGTGCCTTGATGGGACTTTGCCAGGAGCGACGAGGTGAATATCTCGATATGAAGTATATTACAAAAGACCGTGTCACCTTAGTTTATCAGTTGCCGTTAGCTGAAGTGGTGACTGATTTTTTTGATCAGATGAAGACTCGTACTCAAGGCTATGCGTCGATGGAATATAGCTTAATTGGCTATCGAAAGAATCAGTTGGTTAGACTTGAGGTGTTGATTAACGGTGATCGAGCCGATCCTCTTGCTACTATTATTCATCAAGATAAGGCTTACAATATAGGCAAAGCCTTGATAGAAAAATTAAAAGAATTAATCCCGCGCCAGCAGTTTAAAATTCCCTTGCAGGCCTCAATCGGAAATCGTATTATTGCATCAACAAGCATCAGTGCAGTTCGCAAAGATGTTTTGGCAAAATGTTACGGCGGTGATATATCACGCAAGAAAAAATTGCTCAAAAAGCAAGCTAAGGGTAAAAAACGAATGAAAGCTATGGGCAGCGTAGATGTTCCCCAGGAGGCCTTTAGGGCGGTGCTTAAACTCAACAACAGCTGATGGTTGAGTTCTGGTTTGGAATGAAACTGTAAGTTCCTATACGATTACCGTAGCTAGTAACAGAGAATGATTTCAATTCTTCTAGGCTCTAGATCCCTGACGATTTTGCCTAGTAACCCTGGTTTGTTAAATATAATATAAGGATAACTTCCTTAGAGAAGATTATTAAGCATCAGGTGGTTCAGCCGATCTAGTTCATCTACACTCACTTCCAGCAATCCAACTATTCAGGACCACTACCATCATGGCAAGAAAGGCACAGCTGTCGGCAGTATGTTTTGGCTTCTACCGTTATTTCCAGATGCTATAAAACAAGGACAACAACACTATCGCTGTAGCAAAAGTGTCCTGTAAGATCAGCGTTGGAGAAAAGTGTCTATACAAAAGCGGAGTAATATCGATTCAAGAACTCACGGGAATAATTAGAAGCTTAGATAGGCTTACAGTAAATTAGCTGGCTACATTGAGACGATTAGACTGCTTATTTTGCTGTCCATACCCTTAGCCAACAGCCTTATTATTGATCAATTAAGTTGGATGCCTTGCTTATGCTTAGACTGGGGATACTTTTATTTTTATTTACTTGCAAAGTGGCATGCACATGATTATTGCAGTAATTATCTTTTATTTGATTTTCGATATAAAATTTCTGCAGGATTTCAGGCTCAAGAAATATATGCAGCTCGTAGATTACGGTACTTGCAAATTGATTCTCTTAGTTCCAAAACTGATTAGCAATTTTTAATAGCGTGTTGTAAGCGCGGCTCAGTCGCATCGCCTAAATGGTTCTCTCTATGGGTAAGTTGCAGTTGTATGTATAGTGTCCAAGTAAATCGCATTCACATCGGTTTAGAATGCATCCTTAGTGCCTTAATGTTTGACTTAAATCAAATAAAAAAATCTTAGAATGGCTGTCTAAATAGATAGTACTAGCATACAGATAGTTATTTAAAGTTTTTTGATCTGAGCTAGTTTGATGTGAGATATAGAAACGGCTTAGGCTCATAGTTTACTATACTGTTGTTCATTCGGACGGTGGACTCACTAGATCATTTTTTACTTTTGATAAAGTTTTTATTATTCAATTTATAACCTGTTGTTGCGATATCTGTGAGATCTAAGAGTGAGATGCATTGCGGGTCAGGCTACCCCCTAAAATCGCCCAGTGTAACCCTCTTGCTAGAGATGAGGCGACGCCAATTCGATCAACACGGCCGGCGAAAAGGAAGCATAACGACTATATCTCCGATAACGCATGAATTTTAGCCTCTCAGCCCGAATGACTCGCTGGGGACTTGTGATCGTCGTATTCTATTCACTTGTCGCTCTGATCACCCCATTGCTGATCTGTTTAGGTTGGCTTCCAGACGCCAATGCCGGGCTAGCTAACCCAATTAACGATAGTCCGAACTGGAGTCACTGGTGTGGTACAGATCGTCTCGGCCGGGATGTGTGTGTTCGCACCATGGCTGGCAGTGGTGTTGCACTCCAGGTGGTCTTATTGGCTGTGGGTTTGGCTTTGATCATGGGTGTTCCCCTAGGAATGATAAGTGGCTATTTCGGCGGAGGAATTGACCAGATCCTAATGTTGTTGATGGATGCTCTCTATTCTCTACCAGTCTTATTATTATCGATGGTACTCGCCTTTCTGCTAGGGAAGGGCATTCTCAACGCCGCAGCAGCCCTCTGCGTTGTTTACGTACCTCAGTACTTCAGAATGGTGCGAAACCAGACGGCACAAATGAAAAGCGAACTTTTTGTAGAAGCAGCGCGGTCCCTTGGCGCTGGGCCAGCGTGGATCCTGCGTCGCTATCTATTTCGTAACGTGATCACCTCAGTGCCGGTGCTGCTCACGCTAAACGCGGCCGATGCCGTTCTGGTATTAGGCGGACTCGGTTTTCTTGGCCTAGGCCTTCCCGAAGCAGTACCAGAATGGGGCGGAGACCTAAATCTTGCTCTAGCAACCGTTCCAACCGGGATCTGGTGGACAACCTTATTCCCAGGATTAGCTATGTTCACCCTTGTGCTCGGTCTTTCGTTTCTTGGTGAAGGGATCGAAGCTTGGTTAAGTGGTAGTGAAGCTCGCCCAGCATCAGACTGAGATTATATTATTTAGTATATTATTACAGTGAGTTTAGAGAGTCGAATTTCTGTACCCGCAGTAACCATCCTAATTCTAGTTAATTAGTAAAAATCACTCTGAGTGATATAGCCAGCTTAATTTGTTTTGAAGAAGTCATTGAAACTGCCATTATGGTATTTAACTTTGTTATCCGGCCAAAATCTACTTCTAGAGAAGGATGAATTTAGCTAATTGCCTTTTGTTTGTCTGAAGCAATCTACAACAACTCCTACTGAGAGTGAGATTAAACCCCCGTACAGCTACTAGCCAGCACATCACGAGAACAGAAACTCATCGAAAAGAATAGCTTAACTATTGATATACATGATCAAAATTATCGTATTAAAGCATTTCTTCCTCCTAACTCTTAGCCTAGGAACATGTAACCGTGTATTAACGAATCGATCCCTTGTCTGTCTGTGACAATCGAGTTGTCTGAACTTCTATAAAGATCAAGATTTTATTAGGTTTTAATAGCGAAGCTTGACCGTACGCGGCAGCTCTTCCATGAGCTCCCCGGCTTCATTGAGAGCTGGGTAGGGCTTGTTTTGCTCACGACACCAGGCGGCAACTTCTGGATAAGACCATTCAAGTAGCAGCCGCTGGTAATGGTTTGGCTGAAGCCCCTCTCCTTGAGTGGGTGCTATCCCCATAATTTGCCGCTGTCGCAATGACTCAAAAAGGAGTGTAGACGTAGCAACGGAGACATTCAGAGACTGCACCATACCTCGCATTGGAATAAATAGAATTTCATCCATCAGATCCCGAGCTCGATGGCTTAGCCCCCATTTTTCAGCTCCAAAAACAAAGGCTGTTGGACCGGTGAAGTCGCAGTCGCGGTAGTCCTTAGCATCCATCCCAAGATAGGTACCAAACAACTGGAACCCTTTGTTCCTCAGGACACTGACAGCCGTCTCTATATCGGGATGGTCATTGAGGGGTACCCATTTCTGACTGCCCTGAGCAGTGCTGTTATAAGTGCGCAGTGGCCGGCCATCTAGGTTCACAGCATGGGCTTCCAATGCCCCAACGGCATCGCAGCTACGCAGAATGGCAGAGAGATTATGAGGCTTCTCCACATGCTCGAGTAGCACGGTGAGATCTGCCATGCGGTGATTCAAGACAGACTTGAATCGTTGAAACCGACGCGGCAGCAGGGGCATGAAAAAATCGAAAGGAAAATTTAAATGGAAACCCTTGGGTAATTGCACATTAGACAATCCTCAGAACCTCTCTTTGGCATTTTAGGATGGCAGGATAGATACGACAGCCTGCCTTACTTGTTGCAAAATGCGTATGTGGGAGGCTTCTTGAGCGCAGAATTAATGCCAGAATGTTCTTTTGATCAGAGTGTTTATTCCACTGTGAGGCGGATACCTCATGGCCAGCTGGCTACCTATGGACAAATAGCTGACCTGATGGGCACGTGGGGGTATGGTCGGCAAGTGGGTTGGGCGCTCAGGCGACTCCGACTACCATCTGATGTTCCCTGGCACCGCGTAGTGAATGCTAAAGGCCGAGTCTCAATGAGCTGTACTCGTGAAGGCAGTGACTGGATTCAGAGGGAGTTGCTTATTGCTGAGGGTATTCCAATTTGCCTGGATGGTCGCTTGCAATTAAAAAAATTTCTCTGGCATCCAGACGTACCGCTCATGTGGACTACTCCGTTTAACAGACAATGTTAAGCGTGGAGTGCGGCCGCCATGAAAGCCCATGTAAACTTGGTCTTAGAACGTTGCACTCAAAGTCACGCCCCAAAGAGTTCTGAGAAAAAGTTGGTGTAACCAAGCTAGTTTGTAAAATACTTGACTTACCAGCATCGCGCTTTAAGTAACACAGGTTAGGCTGAATCTGGAAGTCTCCTATAGCTAGAGAATTATAAGAAGATGCATTATTTGCTCGTATGTCGCGAAAATCGTTACTTAGCTACTGTGCGGCCAGACCAACAGAAAGAGATTGTAATCGTTTGGCCTTCGTCTGTAAATGATTTGCCTCGAGGCATTACTAGAGCTCAGAAAGTGAGTGAAAGGCACTTGTCTCTGAAAAACTCAGGAAAAAACCTAGTAATTGACGACTCAATCGGACCAAGAGTATTTTTCATTACTCGCCTGCCATTCTGCCTTTCCTGAGGTAGCACTTGCCTGGTTAGGTGCGGCGACGGTAACATCGGCATGTAATGCCAACCTCTGATCTTTTCACGCGTCAAATCCAAGATGGCATATAAGGCGCCGGGCCATAACTATTACTTTCCAATCTTTCGGGGTAGGGCGAAAAATATTTATATGTCTAAAAATCATATGGCTGTATTGCTAACACCCAGACTGGCAGGCTTCTTGAGCATTTGTGCTGTCTTAAAAGGAAAGTGATGTGTCTTGGAGAAGTGTGGTTAGGTGGTGTAAATTACTTTGAGCCATAGATTAACTCACTTACTAGCCCGAGTTATTTATGTGAAAGATACATATCGCAACTCGGCTTTGCTGTGATCTTGATTTTGTTCATGAGCGTATCGTGCTTTTATATGCAGCTAGGGGCGATTGAGGATTTATGAATCCCGTAATAGATCCGCTGTCGGTGTCTGTTCTTCATCAAAGTTGTTTTAAAAGCAACTGCTGTGGCCGTACAAAGGTAAAATTGGGAACGAGGTTTGTCCAACCCTATTTCAACGCGCTTGAATTTTAGGCTTTAACCAATTCCGTTTTAAAGTTTGTGCAGATTCCCTGAGAGGAGGCGCAGGGGCTGGACGCAGTTGGGGAAACGGACTGCCAAGTGATGGTGCCTGAGGTACAAGCTCAATTACCCCTGAAGAATCGGTAGGTTCGTCCTCATGTTTACGACCAGCATAAACAGTTTCATTCTCTGTAATCTTCAACTCTTCCTTACCCGGCACCCGCCACGGACGGTTCAGTACCGGCTTGGGGGGGAATGTTTGAATAGGAATTTCCTTTTCGATCTGCAACATATATTGTTTCCAGGCCCAAGCGGCTTGACCACTATTGCTTTTGGTTTCCCGATTGTTATCGTGACCAAACCAGACAGCCGTCGTCAACTGGGGGATAGAACCGATAAACCAGAGGTCGCGTGCGCCCTCTGAGGTGCCGGTTTTACCAGCTACCTGTCGATCTTCAAGTTTTGCGGCAATACCAGTTCCGCCGGACACAACCCGCTGAAACATCCAGTTCATAGTATCGGCTACATCAATATCGAGTGCTCGCCGACCCCGAAATCCGTCTACCCTGCGACTCCAGAGAACGTGGTCTTCCGGTCCACGGATTTCTTCAAAAGGAGTTGGCTTTATAAACATGCCACGATTAGCAACACCGGCATAGGCTGCTGCCATATCGAGGACTGTCTGTTCATAGGCACCTATCGCCATCGGGTAGTACTTGCCCAATGGCCGATTAGTGCCTATGTCAAATTGATTAGCGGTTTTTATGATGGCATCAAAACCAACTGTGTCTTGCAACTGAACTGCCACGGTGTTGAGGGAGTTTTTCAAGGCGTCGGCTAAGGAAATTTTCCCGAAATACTTTTTTCCAAAATTTCTGGGACAGTACCCGTTCCAGCAGCGTGGAGCGTCAACAACAATGGTCTCCGGTTTAAGGCCTAGATCGATTGCTGCTGCATAAGGAAATAACTTGAACGTAGATCCCGGCGAGCGGAGCGCCAATGTAGCACGGTTGAATTGACTTTTAGAAAAATCGCGGCCGCCTACCATCACCCGAACGAGACCGGTGTCGGGCTCGATCGATACCATAACTCCCTCGGTATCGAAGGGGGCGTTTTCAAGGATTACATCGCGTGCTTTAAACTGCCAATCGAGAATGAGACTCGTTCTGACTTTCAATCCACCTACTTCAAGTTGTTCAGGTGTGACTAGTTTAGGCAACTCCTTGGCTACCCATGTGGTGAAGTAGGGAGCGGCGCTATTGAAATATTTTGGCGTGGCTGGCTTGAGTGCTAGAGGGGACTCGCTGGCGGTTTTAGCTGCATCTCGGCTTATCCATCCCGACTGGACCATGCGGTTAAGCACTAACGCGCGTTGCTTGATGGCCAGCCCTGGATTCACCAGTGGTGAATAAATTGATGGAGCTGGAGGCAACCCCGCTATCAAAGCAGCTTCTGGAATCGTGAGTTGATCAGGTGTTTTAGAGAAATAAATCCAAGCTGCATCCGATACTCCATAAGCACCGGAACCTAGATACACGTGGTTGAGATATTGTTCAAGAATCTGCTGCTTACTGAGTTGGCGCTCCAGCTTGAGAGATAGAGCTGCTTCCTTTAGTTTTCGCGTGATAGTGCGGTCTTGGCTCAAAAAAACGATACGGGCTAATTGTTGGGTGATCGTGCTTGCTCCTTCACGGATCGCACCCTGACGAACATTGGTGACAATAGCCCGAGCGATCCCCCAGCTATCCACACCATCATGCTGAAAAAATCTCCGGTCTTCTGCAGAGATAAATGCTTGTTGAACAATTAAGGGCATCCCGCCCGGTCTAACTTTATCCCGGGTTGCGGGGCCCAGCTTCTGGATCACTCTACCCCTAGATGATAGAAGAGTAATCGTTCCTGGCCGGTTGAAGCTGGCGATGCCTCGTGCATCTGGCAGTTTTGAATCTACGAGCTGTGTGAAAGCGCGGGTCCCAAAGGCGGTGCCAATACCGACAGCAGCAGCTGTTCCAGCGATGAAAACCCAATGCAAGCGGGTGTGATTCACATCACATGAGTCAAGGAACTATGACCAACTGCTAAAGAAGTAACCAACATGCCAAGCACCAAAAAGGGTTGTGCGCTGGCTTGGTACTTAACGTCGAATTTGATCGGATCTGTCAAAAGCCAAATATCCTGAAAAGTAATCTGGGGTACGATCAGAAGAACCAGAAGCACCGCTGCAAAGTTTTGACCAATGGCGATTAAAACTGCAACCATGGCAAGCTGGAAGAGATCGATCATTCCGGCACTGATCAAACTAGCTCGCTTGATGCCAAACAACACTGGAAGGGACTGAAGCCCTAGGGCTCGATCGCCTTCAATGCTTTTGAAGTCATTCACCACGGCAATGCCGAGCCCCGCCATGCTGTAGATCAGCGTCAATAGGGCTGTGCTCCAAGTGAGATAACCGAATAGTGCCTGACCAGCCCACCATGGGAGGGCAATGTAGCTAGCACCGAGGGCATAGTTGCCCAACCAACCATTTTGCTTTAGCTTTAGGGGAGGGGCCGAGTAGATAAAGCTCAAAAAGGAGCCACCGAGGGCGAGGAAAAACAGCACTGGGATCGTGTGTTGCGCCCATATGTCAAGACCATAAGCAACACCTAGACCAGTCGACAGCAACGCCCAAATCTGTAGCTTCACCTGGCCGAGGGGAATTGCTCCAGATGGAATAGGTCGATATGGCTCGTTAATGGCATCAATTTCGCGATCGTAAAAATCGTTAATGGTTTGGGTGAATCCAGCCAATAGTGGACCACTCATCAGCATACAAACGAATGCGGCCAACACATGGTCTAGTTTCCAGTGGTATCCCCCGCTTGCAGCTGCACCACAGATAACACCCCAGGTTAAGGGAATCCAAGTAACGGGCTTCATTAGCTGCAGCCGCAGCTTCCAGATGCTAGTGGTGGTGCCCGAGGCACCTTTCATACCCAACAGCTGGCGTACATCGCTCACAGGATCAACACTCAAGCGGCTGTGATCTCATCTTCGAAGAACCAGCTAGTGGAACCATCATTAAGCTTCACCACGACACCGATTCCTTTACCGTCCACTGTACGGAATTCCTCTACCGTTCCGCTGGGATCTTTTTTTAAAAGGTCCACCAGGCTTTTGGGAATGCGGTCTCGGACGCGAGAAACCCTGATCTTAGATCCGATGGTAATCGAGATGGTCTGGGACATTGTCTGGAAAGCTTGGAGAATGGCGCAACCTTAACAGTCGCTTTTGCATCACAACAATGGTTGCCTCACGTCTGATTCCTTGCCTGGATGTTGTTGGTGGACGAGTAGTGAAAGGTGTCAACTTCGCTGGACTTCGTGATGCTGGGGATCCGGTGGCACTTGCCTATCATTACAGCCGCGCTGGCGCCGATGAACTGGTCTTTCTCGACATCGCAGCCAGCCATGAAGGAAGAACCACCCTGGTGGATCTGGTACGACGCACGGCTGATTCGGTGACGATCCCATTCACCGTAGGCGGTGGAATCAATTCCGTGGAAGGCATTACCGAGTTACTGCACGCCGGCGCTGACAAGGTCAGCCTGAATTCTTCAGCGGTGCATCGGCCCGAGCTTGTTAGGGAAGGTGCTCGACACTTCGGCCGCCAGTGCATCGTCGTTGCAATCGACGCCCGGCGGCGGCGTCTCTCCGGCGGCTGGGATGTTTACGTTCAAGGTGGCCGTAAAAACACCGGTCTTGACGTTCTGTTCTGGGCTAGACGCGTGGCCGACCTTGGTGCAGGCGAGATCCTGTTGACCTCCATGGATGGAGACGGAACACAGGCCGGGTATGACTTGGAGCTGACGCGTGCCGTGGCTTCTACTGTATCAATACCCGTGATCGCCTCTGGGGGTGCTGGTTGTCTTGATCATATTGCGATGGTGTTGCAAACCGGACCTAAGGGTGGACATGCTTCAGCAGCATTATTGGCATCCTTGTTGCACGACGGCATTCTCACCGTGGAGCAGATTAAAACAAACCTGTTAGCTCGTGGTTTAAAGATTCGGCCATGAAATCAGGCAATTCAGCTGCTATTAAGAAACTTTTCAACACCATTGCTCCTAGTTATGACCGACTCAATGACGTTCTTAGTCTTGGCTTGCATCGCCAATGGAAGAGACAGGTAGTGCGGTCTTTGAAGCCTGTCCCTGGAGAAATCTGGCTTGATCTCTGCTGTGGCACGGGTGATATAGCCCTAGAACTTTCGCGTCATGTTCGCCCTAAGGGCAGGGTGATTGGTCTTGATACTGCTGCGGTTCCCCTAAAGTTGGCCCGAGAGCGACAGCGACGGCAGCCTTGGTTACCCGTGACTTTTAATCAGGGGGATGCTTTGGCAACAAAACTGCCGTCAAGGAGTGTAGACGGAATCGTAATGGCTTACGGTCTCCGAAACCTGACTGATCCTGCGATGGGTCTGCGGGAAATGCACCGTTTACTGAAACCAAGTGGTCGTGCAGGAGTGCTAGATCTCAACCGCTTGATCTCCAGTACAGCTGCGGCCATATTTCAGCGCTTCTACTTTCGTCAGTTGGTAGTTCCTGTCGCTGCCGCTATAGGTTTAGGCGATGAATATGCTTATTTGGAACGCAGTCTTCAGCGCTTTCCCGTAGGAACTGATCAAGAAGCAATGGCGAATACAGCAGGTTTCTCAAAGTCTCAGCATCGATCTATGGCCGGAGGACAGATGGGCTTATTGTTATTGCATGCATAACCTCACGCCTACAGTGTCATTTGAGGTACTTGCGGCGTAATCCAACTTTAGGTTTGGGTAAGCTAAAGGAAAAGATAAAATTAGAACAAACTGTACTCGATCTTAAATTTGTCTCAGCTACCGTTAAAAACTTCCTGATAATTGGATAAATACAGTTTTACTGATTGACCTTAAATAAACCATTGTTGCATCTCATTCTCTAAACCAAACGGACCCACCGCAAGCTTATATTGACTAACTTAAGAATGCTTAAATAAAAACAAAGCTTTTATTTTTGATTGAAATGCAAATTAATTTCGACTCAGATTATAAATATCAAACTATTAAGTGTTTTTATTATCATTTAGTGTTATAAAATTAATCTTTATAAGATCTACCATCTTGGTTTTAATTTACCAACAGATTATTTTAAATTTGTTTACGAGCAGTATGTTTTGCATTAGAAAAGTCCTTGATCTCAATAAACGCAAAAATAAAATTTCGCCAATATTCTAGGTATAAAGAATTCAGAGATAATCTTGTCAAGATTATCGACATCCCAAGTGATTTATTAGTTTTAATGTCTGTTATTTAGGTTGATATAATTCAGGCTAATTTATTCTCTATCAGTTCTAGATTAACCGAAGCCATTACAACAAAGCTACAACGCATCTGCTTAAGGTGCAATTTGCAATATTACATAATTTTAATTAAAAAAACTATACTTAGACCGATTACTTACAAGTTAGCAAGACTACAATTTAATAGTGTTACTAGGTGACTTTACAGCCAATTAACTAATAGTTAATATCGAGATAAATTTCTGAAAGATATCACAGTAACTCAACTGTTTCATGAGAGTAAGTTAAAAAATTATATCGGTTTAATATAACTATGTAAACAGAAGGACTATAATTCAAATGATGATTTAATTATACATTATTTGATTCAACTAATTGTTTAATTTAGATAAAAATATTCGTCATAAACTCTAGCTAGTTTGGATGTGTCTTAACGCCTCTAAAAATTTTATTTGTGTTTTGATCTTTAGTAGTTCTCTATAATAAGCTACGATTCTGCATACAATTTCAATCCAACTTTACTGCTATATTAATAATCACTAATGAATTTTTATATGACAATATATATAAATTAATCTCACATAAATGTGATTATATTTACACATTTATGTGAGATTCATGTCATTTAGTGGTAAGATAAGAACTCTTCCTTGCTTAGTTAAAATAACAGAATTTATGTCTTTATAAGGGTTCTTTGCTTGTCAACCAAGCGAGTAAAAACTTGTTGACAAGTCCAACGAAGGGGTTTCCAGTATGCAGAGTTTGACAACTCGTAGATAATTTCTAATTGGTCATAAAGCTCTAGTTTTAAGCATGCCCAAGCAGCAGCAACTCTTGACTTTGTATACTGAGGAGTAGTTTCATGAAGAGCTGACTTTATTAGATAACTTTTTTCAGATAATCCTCTCAAGCCGATGATGCATGTTAAGTAATAATTTGTGACATAGTCTGACCAGAGTCTTTCTTGCATGCTATCAACCACATTTAAGCAACTTTCCAAATCAAGAGACATAAGGCTCAGAGCTGCCCCATATTGAATAGCTTCATCTTGATGGCTCAAGCGTCGTTCTATCTCATTTACATCAAGCCCACATTGCCATTCTTTTCTGATATTCAAACGTTTCGGATTATCAGTTAAAAGAGTTTCAAGATACAAAGCCAAGTCATTAGATTGAACCAAACTTTGATTTTCAACTATTTGAAAACAACTATTTGCTCTAAGCGACATAGATACTGGTGCTTGTATTAAGGCAGCAAGCCTGTTACAGTCTCTAGCATCGCCTAAATCTATTACAGCGGAGCGTCTTTTACCTGCAATAATATTTGATAATTGATCTATAAGCGGATCCAGCAAATAATTTCTCTTAAATACTCTTGCTTGATAAGCTCTTGCTGCACCTGATACTAAAACTTGCTCATCATTACAAAGCGATTGGATACTAGATTCAGCTTTTGAATTTTTAATCTCTAGTCTTGTATGAGCTTGAATAACTGCTCGAGTCTTTGTACTCACTCCATTTAATATTGATAACAGTAAATTTTGTTCCTTCAAGTCTGGATCCCAACCAATACGTATTAAAGCATAAATAGCATTAATTACAGCTTCAGTATCTACGCATTTTAAAATATTAATTAAAATTGGTATGGCTCGTTTATCCTTTCTTCTTCCTAACGATTCAATTGATTTTCGTCGTGTTATTCGATCGTATAATTCATCTGTTCTTAATTTACTAGTAGCTTTTAATAAAGCATCTAATGTCTCTTCACTACTACTTAAGCCAAGACGTGTCGCTGCAAAGTAACGGTCTGATGGCCTTTGAATGTCTGATGTTTTAGCCATTATCAATGACAATGCGTTCTCTTCACTCATCCCTTCAACAAGAACATCAAATCTTTCAGACATTACAGTTTATAAACTGCATATAGTTTATATCAAACTTTAGTTCATACTAAATTGATTACGTTTTATATTCTTAATGTGCAAATACTACCAAATTACTTTAAAAATTATCTCATTTTATAATTTCTATATATTAAAATAATTTTAGTAAATATTATATAATTTAAAATAAATAGAATACAAATAATCTTGCCGTAATTATTATTTTTGTTTTTAAAAGTTACTGTTTTATAATTTACTTTTAAATTAATCACTAACTAACATTTTTATTATCCTTTAATCAAGATTAGTATTATATTTTAGTTAGTAACAATAATATTAGGCTTATATCTTAAAAAACTAACTTATATTTCTAAAGTAATAATATTAAATAATGTCAGTATAAATAATGATGTTATTTATACTGACATTATTTAATAAACATAAGGTATTTTAACAAACTTAAAACCATACTTTACT
This sequence comes from Synechococcus sp. M16CYN, assembly GCF_040371545.1. NCBI lineage: Bacteria > Bacillati > Cyanobacteriota > Cyanophyceae > Synechococcales > Synechococcaceae > Synechococcus > Synechococcus sp. M16CYN. The sequence continues at coordinate 703,118 of NZ_AP029048.1, read as the reverse complement.
ATTGCACTAAGATTAATAATCTAAAAATCTTACTTGATAATATAAAGCTTTCTAACACTACCTAAATTTCTATATTGAATAAATATAAATTTCGAAAAAACGTAAAATAAAGATATTTAATAATTTTATTGTTTGCCAAACATCTATTTTAAAGTAAGACTATCTTTTTATAATTGATGCTATATCTTTTATACTTCTAAAGTAAGTGTAATTATTTTATATCTGATTGCTTCCCTTCTATTTCTTAGAATAAACTATATATTGTGTAAGCGTCCATACTTATAATTAGTTTTTAATTTGTCACTCTACTAATAGACCTAAACTGGAAAAGAAAGTATATTAAACCTTCAATTATTTGTAATCGAAAAAAATTGCTGGTAAACCGTTAGATCAATGGTCTGTTGTTTTTTGATCTCACTACCATTCTACCATCTCATAAGTTATAACCCTAATCATAGAAGGATTCGTGTATTTTCAAGACATTATCAGCACGTTAAACGAATTCTGGGCTAGCCAAGGCTGTCTCTTGCTTCAGCCTTACGACATTGAGAAAGGGGCTGGCACCATGAATCCTCATACTGTACTAAACACAATTGGTCCTGAACCCTGGGCTGTGGCTTACACCGAGCCCTGTCGCCGCCCCACAGACGGACGTTATGGAGATAATCCGAACCGAGCACAGCATTACTTTCAGTATCAAGTTCTGATCAAACCGTCTCCAAATTCAATTCAGGAGACCTATCTCGCTTCCCTTGAGACATTAGGGGTTAAATTAGTCGATCACGATATTCGTTTTGTTGAGGACAACTGGGAGTCGCCCACTCTCGGGGCTTGGGGTGTCGGATGGGAGGTGTGGCTAGATGGTATGGAAATTACCCAGTTCACCTATTTCCAGCAGTGCGGCGGTCTGGATTGCAAGCCGGTGTCAATTGAAATTACCTATGGTCTTGAGCGACTAGCTATGTACCTTCAAGATATAGAAAATATATGGGATCTGCGCTGGAACGCAAGCCATACATATGGTGATATTTGGTTGCCTTTTGAGAGAGGCCAATGTTATTACAATTTTGAAGCTTCTAATCCAGAGCGGCTCAAACGGTTATTCTCCATTTACGAAGCTGAGGCAGCAGATCTTATAGAACAGTTGTTGCCGGCACCAGCTCTTGATTTCGTACTCAAGTGTAGCCATGTGTTTAATCTATTAGAAGCGCGTGGTTTGATTTCAGTTACAGAACGCACCGCCACAATCAGCCGGATTCGCAACTTGGCACGGGGGGTAGCAGAAACATGGCTGGCTGAACGAGAGGCTTTGGGATTTCCGCTTCTTCTGAGTGGTTGAGTGACTAATTCTGTTGTAAATATGCTGTTTAAAATTATTTTCTTTCTAGAGGAGCATTTATTTAGATTATCCGGATCGTTGTGTTTTAGTTGGTCATATTGTTCTTAAGATTTTACTCGTTGTTGCTGCCGAATGTTAACATTTTTAATGTTAACATTCGGCAGCAATTGACCATTGGGAAACTGCTCACTTCAATTGCTAACAGATACTTGCTATCTTGAAATCAAATTGTTTGATCTTAGCCAGTGCATCGTAAATTGACAACCATCATCATCACAGTCATACAAACCTATAATTCTACACCTATCACTTCTATCCGTTCTTATCAAAACTAGAGGAAAGGCGTACAACAAACAACAAAGATATAATGACTGCTTGCCAACGCTCAGTTGGATACTGATATTTAGATTAGCAAAGTAACTATAATTGCTTAATATTTTAGAATTGTATATTTGTAAACTACCAGTGGATTTGCAAGTATACTTGGTCTTGATGTTATAAATCTAACAGCTTAGCAGCAACAGATGACTAATCATGCAGGCCGCTTACCAAAGACACATATTCTATCAGCAATATGCTGAATTTAATTGTAGTCATTATACTTGATTTAATTTGCTAGTAGTAACACACAAGTTCTGCCGTCGGGAGCTGATCAGCAGCAATTTTATCTAACGTGTCGTGCGAACCTAAAATTTCTTGAGTCATTCAGAATTGGGTTAAATGCTTGGCTGAAGTGCTGAAACGATAACCTGAATAGGGGAAAGTCTATCCCAAGTTATTATTGACACGCTACCGTTTATACGTGACATGATTGTGACTCGATAAGTCTGCGCCAAGATTGGCCAAGTTCTATGGACATATGGAGAGGTGGCGGAGTCCGGTTGATCGCCCACGACTCGAAATCGTGTAGGGTTAGCGCCCTCGAGGGTTCGAATCCCTCCCTCTCCGTTTTTAGCTAATCCCAAAAGATTACAGAGAAATTTGCTCTGAAAGCAACTTAGGCCATTTAATTATTCCAGGGGAATCCTTAGAAATATCATTATGCTCCGAAAATGTGAATAGGGGCGGGGGATAATGCCTCTCTCTGACTCGGAGAGTCCTTCCTTTCAGACAACGGACAAGCGTTAGAAGGCAAGTTATGGTGACTCTCTCTATAGGGAGAAGATTTGGATAGTGTACAGCAGAATCAGAAACTCCTTGGCCTAGTTAATCTCTAAACAACTGCCAGAATTTACCTGTCTCCTTACAGGTGTCAAGGTATCAATTTTTAGATCAGAAATCGCTTCGCTTTTATTAAACCAAACACAAATTAATCGAGATGGGTGCAAACTTAACCGGTTTTTGTATATTTACCGGTTTATCATAAATTTGGACATGAATGCTCTTTTTGAGAACTGATTTAGGTTAATAACTATCCTCACTTAGTTCTAACCAAGATAGTGTAACTTAACCAGTAACAGTCATAACCTTTTTACTAGCCCATTGAATCATACTCAGGGCTAAGAGCAACTAGTATCGGTAAACATGATACTGACGGTTGCTTTGAGGACAACAACGTAACCTACTTATTTCTTCTTTAAGTGCTATTGCTTAACCAAAGACACTTTATAAAGCGGTCAAGTAACGAGCATCTCGATTTTACAAATAGGGATATTCCAGAAATAGTTGCTGTCAATAATGTAACAATCAAACTGTATTGTTAAAATGCCATTCTCTTTGATGACTTTAGCTTTTAAAGTTTGTTTCCATTTGCATTTGGTTGTTGGAAAATCTGACAACCTCATTGTCTTATAATAAAATGTTTGCAGAAATCAATTGCACTGGTGTTAGACCTAGAGAGCAGTAACAGACTTACAAGGTAGTTCCCGTAATTAGACACCCATGAACGCTTTCCTTGCAGTGGCAGCAGTGGCGAATCCTGTAGTCACTGCGCTTCTCACCTTTATCATTTTCCTGGAAAAAGACAAAATCAAGAAGCGATCTGAGGAACTTGAAGCTGCTTTAAAAGCAAGCAACCAGGAATTAGTTCAAACGGTCGAATCTATTACTAATGAGGTCAAGAAAGTAGAGACAGCACAAGTTGCAATTATTAATGCAGTGAAAGATCTTGAGGAAACTCTTAAGAATACCGTTTCTCTTTGAGGTTTATGAATAGTAATCTTAGCGAACGCTATTTGCTTTATCTCCGAGATATGAGCAGAAAAGTTGCATTCAGCTCCGCATCAGGTGGAGATTATGCACAAGTTCTAATAACAACATCAAAGCGAAAAATTAAAAGTAGATTTCAGCGGATAACTAATATTCATTTTTCTGATCTGAAGAATACAGGTAACGAGGGTTACAAGAGAGAAATTGACCAACAGAAAATTGGGAATGGTATTTTCTGTGGCGTAGGCATGCTTGCGGGCACTTACACTAAAAAGGTGGGTACAAGGAATTTCCTTAGATTAATTGCTGCTCCAATAATTTATGGGCAGGTCATTTTTGAAGAAAATGGAGAATGTCAAATTTCCGAATGGGTAGTTAACTATGATCTAGCGACTGCATTGATTTCAAAAAATACAGACGAAGAAGAAGAAGCATATGCTGCTTTTGATCCAGATGCAAATTTGACAGGGAGTCAAATAGTGCAGGATATTGAGGAGAAACTAGATAATGTCGGTCTTGAGGAATTAGTAAGTATGGCAGCATTGTCAGATAAATTTGTTAGCGACTTCAAAATATTTACTAAAACTCCATGCGAATGTTTAGAGTCACCTTTAGCATGTGTTAAGTCAGCGATTGAGGCAAGAGATATCACTAAAATCAAGAAATTTTTCTATTGTCCTGGTGACTGGATATTTTTTGCTCCAATACCACCAGGACTGAGCACATACCGGGCACTGAATGATCTTGCACAAGGGATCTCACAATGACTACTCTTGAGCGACTACTTCAATCAGTTTTTGCCGGAAAGAATTTCGAATCTAGACATAAGCAAATTGAGGATAATGATATTTTTGTATCCTTAGCAAGACTTCCTTTTTCCTTATCTAAATCACAGAAAACAGCAATCTATCGTGCACTACAGAATGACATCTCTTATATTCAAGGTCCTCCAGGAACTGGTAAGTCATTTACAATCTCAGCACTTGCAATAACAGCGAGCGAGATAGGCATGAAAGTGCTTGTCGCTTCTCAGAAGAAGCCTGCTGTTGACATCGTTTATAAAAACGTAACAGATATACTTGGCGATTCCGCGTGCCTTTATATTTCAGATGACAAACGGACAAAGCAAAAAACCCGGGGCGTGATTAACGATTTACTCAGCAGGGCAACTGATTGCCAAACAAGCATCGAGGAGAATGAACTAGAGAGACTATCTAAAACAGTGGATACTTTAATTGTTGAGAAACAAAATTATGCATCGAAAATATTTAACCTTGAATCTGAGTTGCGACAATATTACAATAACAATCAAAGAGCACTTGATTGTCGAAAAATACTTGAAGAAGATTTTGCACTTTCTGAAACAATCATCAAAAAAATAAATCCCATTCAAAACAACAAATCTCGCTTAAAAGCAAGAAGAATGCTCAAAGAATGTATCAATATTCGAGAGTTATCAAGATGCAGTGGGGGGGAAATATCCCTGAAAGAGGCGGTAAGATTAAAAATTCTATCGACAGCAGTGCTTAGAGCACTTAACTTCGAGATCGAACAATATAATCAATATAAGGAAGAAGTATTAATTCTTACACTGACATACTTATCTTATTTTGCCGATGCTCAGCAACTGCAGAGAAGCGTTGTTAATCAACCTCTGGAAGTAATACGCAAAACTTTTGAGCGAAGGAATAATGAACTTTATCCTTCAAACCCAAAGGAATCAATTCTTGCCGAACTTCTCTCAAGTAGTCACTCAATACGGGTTAATAACCTGCTTCAGAATTCTAAATATAGAGATGCATTAGATGCTTTCTACAAGAGATTATACTGGAAGAGTATTAATAGAGTGAAAAGTGCAAATGCAAAAATTGAATTTGATATGCTCTTCCAAGTCTTTCCAATTGTAATGGGTGAGATTAAATCGCTTCACCCCTACTTGCCATTCGAAGCAGAGCCGTTCGATCTGCTGATACTTGACGAAGCATCACAAGTCAATTTAGCAGAAATATTTCCAATCCTTTTTCGTGCCAAGCGATTTTGCATTGTTGGAGATCATAAGCAATTAGGGATTAAGTCAGGCGGAGTTATCTTCCTTAGCAAGGTCTTTGAAAAGTTAACCTGGAACAAGTACTTCTCCGGACTCCCTGGATACCCGTTGGATTTCAAGACTGCAGGGGATAGAGACCTGCTTGTCTCTGAGTCTTCCATCCTTGATTTGATCCGCAATGACCTGAATCCAGTTACTGCTGCTCCCGTACTACTAAACGAGCATTTTAGATCACTTCCTATGCTTGCTGAATTTACAAGCGATCAATTCTATTCAGACGAAGGGTCGGGAAAGGGACTTAGAATCATGACTGCATTACCGGAAAACAAGGCAATTAACGCGTTCATGGACCTGCAGGTCTCTACAAAACGTGAGGAGAATTCACAAATTAATAAAGGCGAGGTTGATTGTGCTTTTGAAATCATCGAGTCTTTTGCTAGAAATACACCAACACCATTAACTCAAAGTGTGTTTTTGATAGCACCTTTAGCGCACAATGAGTTCATTAATGTTGGAGTTGTCTCTTTCATAAGAGATCAAGTAAATTTCATGAAAGAGGAAGCACTTCGCCGTTTGTCTGATGAAGAGCAAGATAATATTTCCCTAATGATTGGAACACCAGAAGAGTTTCAGGGAAATGAGAGAGACGTAATCATTTTTACGCCATCTTTAGATGAAGAACAGAAACACTCTAAGGCATTTATGGAAGATCAGAATAGGTTTAATGTTGCAACGAGTCGTGCAAAATACTTTACTTATTTTATACATGGAAAATTACCGTCTAATATGCTGCTAATGCGGCAAATGCTTGCTAAGATGGGACAAGGCATAAAGAATATCAAAGATATCGATCTTGGATATTTGCCTATTGGCTGGACCTATGAACCGTTAGCATGCGAATCAGAGTTCGAATTAATTGTTGCAGATGTAATTTCTGATCTCATTCAGAGTGATTATCCACAAAGACTTGTTCTTTATAATCAAGTCCACACATGCGGTTTCAGACTGGATCTGGTTGTCTATGATCGATTAACTAAAAAAGCAGTGGGGATAGAAGTTGATGGTAAGCATCATTACCTTGCTGATGGCTCCACTTACACAGATGATCACCTTGAACGTGCAAATGCTTTAAAGAGAGCAGGTTGGACTATCAAATACCTACCTTACTGGGATTGGTTCCAAGATGGTTGGATTGAGAAAGACGCAACGGCAGCAAAAAATCTGTGTCAATTTATAAGAGAATCTTTTTATTAGTATTAGAGCATCCAAATGTGATGTCTAAAAGAGAAGCGTATTTGTTAACAATCGCTCCCGCTACGAATATGATTAGTTGACTAGTTCTATAATTCACGGCACTTTTCGGATCAAGGAATTCGTTTAAAGCTTCTATTATCCTAATTGCTACTTACCCTCTTGATAATGGCAACACCACTGTCAATGGTTTTCTAGGTCGTTAACGGCGAGGGCCTTGTGTTTGTGTCTCGTCGAAGGAGAGGGTGCCCACAACAATCCGACCTCTATCAACTTAAGATATGAAGACGCTTGCGCTTTTTTTGTTAATAGACCGAAGGGTTTTCAAAAGATCTTTTAGTTTTTTTTCACATTAAGGAAGTTGCTTATTCCCAGGAACTAGCCTCTTATTCAAGAGCAACATCGTGAGCTCTTAAGGGGGGCGGATTGCAACAAGCCAAGAAATTTTGTATCAATACTTTAGTCAAACTATGTCGCTAACATCCGATTCCTTGCCCCAGCGCATTGCTCTTGTTCATGATTGGTTCACTCCAAGATCGATTGGAGGCGCTGAACTTGTTGTGGAGGCTTTGGACCGCTTATTGAGGGATCTTGGTCGACAACCATTACTAGCATCCCTCGTCAATGATGAAAGTTACCGTAAAGGGAGTTGGTTTTCTGAGCATGCCATTCGCACAAGCCCGATCCAGCATTTCCCCTGGGGTGTAAGTCATGTCCAGCAATACCTGCCGCTACTCCCCATGGCTATTGAACAGATTGACCTTACTGATACTGAGCTTGTAATCAGCAGTAGCCATCTTGTGGCGAAGGGGGTACTTACGTCGCCTGACCAACTCCATGTTAGTTATGTGCATACGCCGGTTCGCTATGCATGGGACCAAATGCATACCTACTTAAACCGTTCAGCTTTGGCACGCCATGGCTTGGGACCTCTGATTCGTTGGCAATTGCATGTATTGAGACAATGGGATCAACTTAGTGCTCAACGAGTTGACCACATAATCGCTAATTCACGATTTACCGCTCGGCGAATTCGTAAGTTTTGGGGACGCGACGCTGAAGTAATCCATCCTCCCGTTAACGTTCACCGCTTTCGTTGGGATTCCGCCCGAGACTCAAACTACTTGTGCGTCTGCCGTTTAGTTCCTTACAAGCGTGTCGATTTGGTCATGGAGGCTTTCAATCACCTCAAGCTTCCCTTGCTTGTAGTTGGAGATGGTCCAGAACGTTCTCGATTAGAAACCCTCGCCGGCTCAAGCATCACTCTCTTGGGTCGTCAGTCTCACAAGCAGGTGGAAAGGTTAATGTCGCGCTGCCGTGCATTTATACATGGGGGACTTGAAGATTTTGGAATCGCCCCGGTAGAAGCCATGGCTGCTGGTGCTCCAGTAATTGGTCTGGGTCGAGGTGGTCTATTGGACACAGTATGTTGCGCTGTTAACGGTTGTTCAGAGCCAACTGGCGTGCTTTTCCCCGATCAAACGGCAGAGTCACTTGTACAAGCTGTGCAGTGGTTTGAGCACAACCGACTGTGGCATCGGCTGAATCCTGCAAAAATCAGAGCCCGGGCTGAATGCTTTTGTCCCAAAACATTCGTCTCACGGTTTAAAGCTTCTTTGCTTCGAGCCTGGGCACAGCACCAGACATACTACGCCGTTGCTGCGAGTGACCGAACCAGACCGCCAGGGTTATTGTCCTAAAGTTGAGTATGTTGAGACGCATACTGGGTTTTCGACGAAAGCTCTCCGGCCATCTTTGCCTAAGGTGATCAGCCTAAATGTCAGCAGACGAACCTATCGCCCATATCTGGCTGCGATTTTTGCTTCTCCGTCCACGTTGACAACAAAGACACTGATTCGTCAGCAGAACCGGACAGAACGCGGACTCAAGCGTAGTGGAGATGTGATCTTCTCGCTCGCCGTTCTCACTTTGGGATCTCCCGTGCTACTGCTGTTGGCTTGTCTGATCAAGCTTGGTTCCCCAGGTCCAATCTTTTACGTTCAGCGCCGCGTCGGACGGGATTACAAATACTTCGGCTGTATCAAATTCCGTACCATGCGCCCTGATGCTGACGCTACATTGGCCGCCTTTTTAATAGAAGACCCAGAGCTTAAAGCCGAATATGAACGAGACTTCAAATTACGGTGCGATCCCCGCGTCACTCGGATTGGCAAATTTTTAAGGAGTTCCAGTCTTGATGAACTACCTCAGTTCATAAACATATTACTCGGTGATATGAGTGTAGTTGGCCCGCGACCAATCGTTGATAAAGAGCTAGTCCGTTATGGTCCTTACATGGATGAAGTAGTGGCTGTACGCCCAGGATTAACAGGGCTTTGGCAAGTGAGTGGGCGCAATAACCTCAGCTACAAGAAACGAGTGAAGCTTGATTTGGCTTATGTCCGTGGCCGTTCTTTTGCGCTCGATTGCGCTATCATTGCTCGCACGTTTAGCTTACTGCTATTACCAATTGATCGAGGTGCTTATTGAAGCTAACTCGATAGAGGCTGGGTTTAAATGCACAAGTAATATGCTAAACAGCCATAGCCCCTCCAGCCTATGGCTAAGGTTAAGCACTGTCAAAATCGCAGCTTGGTCAGCTGGCGGGTAGTTCATGCCTAGAATTGGCTTGTTAACCCAACTAGATTTGTAACGGTTACATCCTCCAAGTTGTACTTCAGCGCAGTGAGCAAAAATAGCTTCCGAACGTCCTGCATTCGGGGATGGATCAGGGGCACCGTCTCGTTCAGCCGCCTTCACCAAAATCAGCCAACGGTTCCACGATCGTGATACCAATGGCAACGACAACATAACAAGCCGACATGGGACCCAAGTAAGAAGGTCATCTAAACAGGCTCCAACTGTGCCAATCCATTGCAGTTTTCCAATTTTGTATCCGAGCATTGAATCCAGGGTGCTGCTTGCTTTAAAAGCCCATACCAGCGCAAGAGGACCTGGGAGACTTATGTTGACTCTCCAGAGCGCTATTCCGACGATCATCCAAAACAGCGGAGCGAAGATACCATCGACAGCATTTTCTGAAGCGCTTTCTGCTGCTGCTCGTAGGATCTCTGATTCATCAAGCTGGTTAACATCGCGACTTACAATCCGGCTCAATTGTTTGCGAGCTGACCTAAAATCGCCATCGTGGGAGTGAATAGTCAGCGCTTTCACTACAGCTAAAACGCTAGAACGAAGGCTACGAGCTGCAAGGGCACTGGCCAACCCGACCACTAAAAGTATCCACCCCCACTCGTGATTTGGTGAATCTGCAAAACATAGACGCTCGACAGCCCAGCCTATCGCGCAGCTCCCGAGAACTATGCAAAGGGTTATTAGTCCACCGCCCAAACTCAGGGCCAATCGGTTCGTCCCAGCAACTGTTTCTAAAAACTCACGCATCCACCGAATTACCCACCCCATCACAACGACAGGGTGCAACAACCACGGTGGATCCCCCATAATCCAATCCAGCCCGGCAGCAAATACCACCCCGATCTCGGGATGGATAGTCGCTGTATTAGGCATGTTTCAACCAGCTGAACATGGAACGGAGACTTTTACCTACATTTTCGATCGGATGCTGAGCATCGCGATTCCGCATCTTCTTCATTTTGGGCTTGCCGGCTTCGCACTCGGCTACAAAGTTCTTCGCAAAGGTCCCGTCCTGTATGTCAGCTAGAACCATTTTCATCTTAGCTTTGGTATCAGCTGTGATCAGGCGGGGTCCGCTCACATAGTCACCGTATTCAGCGGTGTTAGAGATGGAGTCCCGCATGGCCGTTAGGCCACCCTTCACCATTAAATCCACAATTAACTTCACTTCGTGCATGCATTCGAAGTAGGCTAGCTCAGGCTGGTATCCTGCTTCTACAAGGGTTTCAAAACCAGCCTTGATGAGCTCGGAGAGACCACCACAGAGCACCGCCTGCTCACCAAAGAGGTCTGTTTCGGTTTCTTCCCTGAAGTTGGTCTCAAGTATACCGGCACGGGTGCCGCCAATTCCCTTCGCATAAGCCATAGCAAGCGATCTAGCATTGCCAGAGGGGTTTTGTTCGATAGCAAACAACGCAGGAACGCCCTGGCCGTTTTGGTACTCCCAACGCACGGTATGACCCGGACCTTTAGGGGCAATCATCACCACATCCACATCTGCAGGGGGCTTGATAAGCCCGAAGCGAATGTTAAAGCCATGAGCAAAGCCCAGCACCTTGCCTGTACTTAGATGTGGTGCAATTTCTTTGTCGTAAACTTCTTTTTGGAATTCGTCAGGCAGAAGCACCATTATCCAGTCTGCCTTAGCGGAAGCATCAGCCACACTCAAGACTTCAAGACCATCAGCTTTTGCCTTATTGATAGATCGACTGCCGTTGTACAGGCCTACGATGACTTTTACGTCACTGTCTTTGAGATTAAGAGCGTGGGCGTGACCTTGGGAGCCGTAACCAATGATCGCTATGGTTTTGCCGTTCAGCAGACCGAGATCGGCATCGGAGTCATAAAAAAGCTGGGCCATATCCGGTGTGGGCGTGCAGTGCGGACCAATGCAGGAGCTTACGCAATAGCCTGACGCAAAACGCGATCAGGCTTCATTCGGATGAGAAATAACACGGTCGATGATCCCGTATTCCTTAGCTTCTTCAGCACTTAAGAAATAGTCGCGGTCTGTGTCCTTTTCAATCTTCTCGAAAGTCTGACCACTCATATTCGCAAGAGAATGGTTAAGCATATCTTTCATCCGCAAAATCTCACGGGCTTCGATCTCAATGTCACTCGCCTGACGGCGACTAGTACCTCCCAGAGGTTGGTGAATCATGATACGGCTGTGGGGCAAGGCCACGCGCTTGCCTTTCGCTCCAGCAGCAAGCAAGAAAGCACCCATAGATGCCGCGAGTCCCACACAGATGGTGACAACTTCGCTTTTGACATATTGGATCGTGTCGTAAATCGCCAGACCTGCTGTCACAGAACCGCCTGGTGAATTAATGTATAGGTAGATCGGTTTGCCACTATCTTCAGAGTCAAGGTAAAGCATCTGAGCTACTAGGCTGTTTGCGATTCCGTCATTCACCTCGGAGCCGAGGAACAGAATGCGCTCAACGCCGAGACGAGTATAAATATCAACCCAGCGCTCCATTTGGCTGCCGGGAAGGCGGTAGGGAACGCTGGGAGTACCGATTGGCATTGGTCAGGAAGGACAAAAGTTGTTGAAAGCGAAAACGGTTCAGTTAACTGTTGGGTCAGGGAGACCTTTGCGACTGCTGAGTACCCGATCAATTAAGCCGAATTCCACTGCTTCATGAGGGGTGAGGTAACTCATACGGTCAGAGTTTTTACTCAGCACATCCACGGAAAGGCCTGTATTCCTAGATAGGATTTCGAGCATCGCTTGCTTGTTGTGCAAAACCTCCTTTGCTCTGATCTGAATATCCGTTGCCTGTCCCTGCGCGCCGCTGCGTGGCTGGTGCAAAACAATGGAAGCGTGAGGTAAAGCGGCTCTTTGGCCTTTAGTCCCTGCTGACAAGATTACAGCGGCTGTCCCCATAGCCTGACCGATACATATCGTATGAACAGGAGGCTTTACGTAGCGGAGCGTATCGCAGATGGCAAAAGCCTCCGTTTCGAAACCGACAGCATCTCCGGAATACCAGCTGGTACCAGTCGAATTAATATAAAAATAGATTGGTTTTTCGGCGTTATCGAATTCCAAATAAAGCAACTGAGCAATAATTAGTTCGGTTACATCTACTCCGATCTGTCGTTTAGCATCATCGTCGGAAAACAGGGGTAATCCTAAGTAGACGATCCGCTCTTTTAAAAGGAGGGAAGGAAGATCTGGAGGAGGCGTTCGCATCACGGCGCCATCGCCGTAGTAAGGAGCTGACGTGGTCATTTCCCGCGCCTCATTTCGTGTGAAGGGAGCCTAGCGAGGGTCAATGGGTCGTTGAGTGGTGGATTTATCCGTCTTGGTCTGTCCCTTTCCTTTGCTGTTGGTCTTGACACTCTTCTTCACATCAAGCCGAGCAAATACCATTCGCCCTGTAGGTGTCTGAAGAGCACCAGTCACAACAACCGGACGCCGCTGACCAATGAGCTCCAGAGCCTCATTCACTACTACCATCGTTCCGTCTTCAAGGTAACCAACGCCCTGACTTGCTTCTTTACCTTCTCGAACAATTTTGAGATTAAGTTCATCGCCGGGTTGCACTTCCGGCCGAAGAGCGATCACGAGTTCGCTCAAGTTCATCACTTTAAGTGATTTAACTTGCGCTACTTGAGCCAGATTGAAGTCAGCGGTCACCAGAGTCCCACCGGTGTCTCCTGCAAGCTGAAGAAGCCGGTCGTCAGTGCCTTTGCCATCATATCGGGTGCTATTAATCACTAGCCTGCGGCCGTAGAGTTCTCGCAAATCCTTCAGGAGCTTAAGGCCACGTCGGCCTTTGGCACGTTTTTCGATGTTTGTGGAGTCGGACAGCTGTTGCATCTCGTCAATCACCGATTCAGCCACGATCACCTGACCTTCCAAAAGACCACAAGCGAGCATCCCGCGTATTCGACCGTCGATAATCACGCTTGTATCGAGAATTTTGGCAGTTGCAGGTGTCAGAACCCCATCGGCAACCAATAGTGCTTCGGTGCTCGCTGGATTAAACAATCGAAGCAGAGTACGCCCGTGTACTTCAGCAAGGTTACTGCCTAAAACCCCGAAAAACACATTACTGACCACTGCTAAAAGCGGCTTAACCAGTGCTACGCCACCGGGGAAAGGCAACAGCAAGACTGGGAGCAGCAACAGGTTAGCGACTAGTAGGCCAAGAATCAGACCTAAAGCGCGGCTCACTAACAGATCTGTTGGCATGGTACGAACCTGATTCATCAGGTTCACTCGGAGCCGTTTAAACACCAATCCAGCAATCAGGCCGATCCCACCACCTGATCCACTGAGGATGAGGCGAATTCTTTCTGCATCAGTGGTTTCGTTCACGACTCCCACCGGAAGGAGGTGAACTCCCATCCATCCAGCGGCCGAGCCGGAAAGAATGAACAGTAGCAGAATGAGCGGATCCACCATGGGCTCAAGTCGTGGCAGCTCAGTCCAAACGATCGAAGCATGACCTACCTCGCTCCTCCTCGCAGCGCTTATATCCACATTCCCTTTTGCCATCGACGTTGTTACTACTGCGACTTCGCTATTGTCCCGCTCGGTGATCGAGCCAATTGTACACAGGGGCCAGGAAATACTTCGATTCAGAGCTACCTACATCTTTTACATCGCGAGATCGCTTCTGCACCAACTGGTCCGCCACTGTCAACGGTCTATTTCGGTGGTGGTACTCCATCACTTTTGAGCGCTGACCAAATAGGTGCTTTGCTTGATCAACTCCGCTCTCGGTATGGACTGCAAGACGGTGCGGAAATCACCCTTGAGATGGATCCTGCCAGCTTTGATCAGCGTCAGCTGATCAAAGTTTTATCCTCTGGCGTTAATCGGATCAGCCTTGGTGGTCAAAGTTTCGACGATGGGGTTTTGGAGCGATTGGGGCGACGACATCGATCCAAAGACCTTCTAGAAGCCTGTGCATGGATGGACGAGGCTTACAAGAATCGTCAGCTGCGATCATGGAGTCTGGATTTGATTCAGAGTCTGCCTGACCAAACTACAGAAGGTTGGAATCATCAATTGGATCAAGCCATAGCAAGCGGTTCTCCTCATCTATCGATTTACGATTTGTCTGTGGAACCAGGAACAGTGTTTCACCGCTGGCTTGAGCGCGGCGACTTATCGCTACCGGACGAGGATGTTTCTTGCAATTTAATGGATCTCACATCGGTTCGCCTTTCAAAAACCGGGCTTCGCCGTTATGAAATCTCTAACTATGCACGTCCTGGGCATGCATCTCGGCATAATAGAGTGTATTGGAGTGGGTCTGGTTGGTGGGGTTTTGGAATGGGGGCGACGTCTGCCCCCTGGGGAGAACGGTTAACTCGTCCGCGGACTCGTGATGCTTATGCAGCTTGGTTAAATAATGATTATGTGCCGCAATTTGGGTCAGGCATGCCTCTCGATGAGCAGCTACTAGTTGGACTTCGTCGAGCTGAAGGGGTAAATCTCAGTACGATCGATGCAACAGCCCTGGAGCAACGCTGGGCTCCATTTCTAGCACAGGGCTTGCTACAGCGACGTGCCAAGCGTTGGTGTTTAAGTGATCCGGAGGGCATGGCCCTCAGCAATCGAATTTTGATTGAGGTGGTGCTGTGGTGGGACTCGTTATCCGATGCTGCTGTCGAATCCACGACACCAGAGCATCAATACACATCTTTCGGCTATCCAACAGAGGAGGACTGAAGGGAGGTTGCTGCGCAGTCATGCCAAGTAGGTCAGCCGTTACACGAACTTGACCGTCGCAATCATCTCCTGCTCCGATCCCAATCACAGGAATACTTAATTGGCGGCGAGTTCGCCCTGCTAATTCGTCGGGAACATGCTCCAACACCAAGGCAAAACAGCCCCTTTTCTCGAGGGTGATGGCCTGTGCGATTAGACGGTCTTGACTCACCTGATCAGTTGCTTGACGTCGGTATCCCAACCGATTGACAGCTTGCGGAGTGAGGCCAAGGTGGCCCATCACTGGGATGCCCATACGTACAAGACGATCGACCACGATCACAACTTCGGGATCGGCTCCCTCTAATTTGACGGCCGAGGCCGAGGATTCCTTAAGCAATTTCCCGGCAGCTGCCACCGCAAGATCGGTTCCGCATTGATAGCTGAGGAACGGCAAATCGCACACCAACAACGGCTGATTCAATGGCATGGCGGTGAAGCCCCTAGCTACAGCCTGGGTGTGATAAAGCATTTGGTCCAATGTGACCGGTAGCGTGGTGGCATGGCCTAAGGCCACCATCCCCAGAGAATCACCCACTAGGACTACATCAGCACCGGCAGCCTCTACGAGGGCAGCTGACAGACAATCCCACGCGGTGAGCATGATGATGGGCTTCCCACTTTGTTTGAGTCTGATCAAATCGAAGGGACGCATAAACTTTCAAATCCCTCGGCTTCTTATTGCTAGCATTGCAGCGACTCGGACCCACGCGGTTCTGACGCCCAAACCTGGTCAGAACCGGAAGGTAGCAGCCACACGGGATGCTTAGAGCAGGCGTGGACTCCGGGTCATCGAATGGATGCTTGCTCAACCGAGACGCTCAGGCCGTTGCTGGCGCTGCCTTAAAAATTCGGGAATACGGGCACCGTTTTCCGCGACCTCTTGTCGGCGGGCGGCATTCGAGGCCAGGCGACTATTGCGCCCATTAATATACGGTTGGTTGTTCTCAAAACCGGTTGCAATAACTGTTACGTGTATCTCTCCTTCAAGAGCTTCGTCGACCACTGCCCCAACAATGATGTTTGCTTCTGGATCAACCACATCGTAGATCACTTCAGAGGCTGTAGTCATATCCTCAAGGGTCATATCCTTGCCGCCGCTGACGTTGATCACGCAACCCTTTGCCCCATCTATACGCTCTGTTTCTAATAGCGGACTAGCAATGGCAGCTTGTGCTGCCTCGATCGCTCTGGATCGACCCGAGCCGATACCAATACCCAAAAGGGCCGTGCCAGCCTCAGTCATCACCGAGCGGACATCAGCAAAGTCCACATTTACTAACCCGGGAAATGTGATGATGTCGCTGATACCTTTGACGCCCATACGCAGTACATCATCGGCACTGCGGAAGGCTTCCTGGAGCGGCGAGCCGGCTATGGCATCTCGTAATCGGTTGTTGGGAATCACAATCAGGGTGTCTACATGTTCAGCAAGGCGAGCAATGCCTTCATCAGCCTGACGCATACGACGGCGGCCTTCAAAGCCGAACGGTTTAGTTACTATGCCGACCGTGAGGGCACCGATTTCGCGGGCCACTTCTGCCACCACTGGTGCAGCACCAGTGCCTGTTCCGCCTCCCATTCCCGCAGCTATAAAAACTAGATCTGCACCTTGAAGTGAGTCATGTAGATCGGTTCTAGATTCCTTTGCTGCCTTCTGCCCAATTGTGGGATTGCCGCCAGCCCCCAGTCCTCGAGTCAGGGTTTGACCAAGTTGGAGACGGTGTTCAGCTTGGGACTGGATGAGAGCCTGAGTATCTGTATTCAGCACCCGATAGACCACGCCTTCAAGATCGCTGATAATCATGCGATTTACCGCGTTACCACCTCCGCCCCCAACGCCGATCACCTCAATGCGGGCCGATTGGCTAGGCTGGATGCCTGGAGCCTCGAAAGATGTCATATCGCTCGCCATCTCCATTACCGAGGCTGATCTAATGGTTTATGGCTGCATTATGTCCCTGAAACAATGTATCAGCCTTGATTGGCCACAATCAAAAAACGTTCTTATGATGTAACCTTGCATTAGGGTTTACTATTCAAGAAGTGGGTGCCATCTCTGAAGGAAATGGTTTCGTCGGTAGCTGAAGCTCTGGACGATCAGGATTTGTTAGGTCTAGTGTGATCCGATCATCATTGATCAAGTGGGCTGGAAGGGTTGTGCTAAGTCGAGCGATCGCCCTAATCTGTTTGTCTAGTTGGCTCTGGTCTCGACCTAGATCGATCTCACCAAGACGACTCGTAATGAGGGTAATTCTTCCGCTGGGGTCGATGTTGATGGTTTTGAGGATGCCCTTCAGTTGATAGCGTTGTTGTAACAGCTGGGCAATTGAACAGCGTTGAGAGAAATTCCAACCATTGACCGTAATGCTCGACAGCGGAGCGGGCATCTTTGAGAGCATACTGAGCGGGATCCAATGCCCATCAGCATCAATCATTCCACGCTCTGCCATACCCGCTTGTTGGCGTACGGCGCGTGCTATCGGTGTTTGTCGAAGTAGATGCACTTCAAGCCGAGCAGGTAGTAGACGCCGCTCCACCGAAGCTGATTGCACCGGAAAATCAAAGACGAGTTTCTTTTCCAGCTCTCTTGGTGTTATTTGGAACAAAGGCTGAGGAAAAGACAGTCCGCCTGATTTGGCTACCTGCTCGGCGCTGAGACCAGAATTTCCGCTGATAAAAATCTTGTTCACATCTTCCACGGTCCAGCCATAGCGCAATAACAACCACCCAAAGCTGCTGGCCAGGAGAAAGTAGATGCTCACACGCCAGGTTTGAACAGTAAGCTCTTGGCGCTTGCGTCGGCGCAGCTCTCGGCGACGTAAGAGATGTGGTGAAAGAGGACGCTCCGTCATCACAATTATGTGAGGTAACGCGGGGAGTCAAAGATCGCATCGGGCTCGAGCCATCAGTTGTGCACCCCAATTGCGAGCTCGTTCGGCATCGGCAAAGGGAACATCCATCTGAAGGTCCTTTCCTACAAGTCTTAAACGACAGGGGCCTTGGGATTCATCGGTGAGTGGAGCATCGCCCGAGGCCAAAGCCATCAGCTCCACTAGTTCAAGCTTGCAGACATCAAAGCTGCCCTGGTTCTGAAACCGGCCGGCTTCAAAGCTGCTCCAGTGAAGCTGACCATTTTTGAGTTGCGCGCCGCCGCTGCCATCTAGCTTCGCTAATTCTGATCCCTCAGCCCAACTACGAAACATAGCCTGGCGACGACGCTCTAGCCAACCGAGAGAAGCCAGCAGAATGAAAGCCAAAAGCAACGGAAGCCATAACAGTCCATGATTCACGGCGATGGCGGGGATGCTATTCCTATTCTCACGCTGTTTGGACTAGTCTGTGCACAAGTTGGTCGAGTGTTACTCCGCTGGCTTCCCACAGCATGGGATACATGCTTTGGCTCGTAAAACCCGGAAGAGTATTGATTTCATTGATCCACAGCTGATCGGTCGACGCATTATAGAAAAAATCAACGCGAGCCATACCTATCACCCCTGTGGCAACACATGCTTTCAGCGTTTGTTCACGAATGCGTTGTGACACATTCTCGGGCAACTCAGCGGGTATCACTGTAGAGCTAAGACCAGCCGTATATTTCGTATCATAGTCGTACCAATCGGCGTCGAAGTGCACTTCGCCCACGACGGAAGTTTTTAAAGAATCACGACCCAAAACGGCGCATTCCAACTCTCGGGCGCTAACTCCCTCTTCCACAACAAGCCGCGAATCAAGCAAAGCTGCTGATGTAAGGCCATATTCAAGTTCCTCACGGTTGCGAACTTTGCTAATCCCTAATGACGACCCGAGGTTAGCTGGCTTCACAAAATAGGGGTAACGCAGTTTGGTTTCAATATGATCGAAAATGATCTTTCGTTGATACGGATCAGTGAGATCTGAAGAATGGAGTCCGACGTAGGGCACTTGGGACAGGTTAGCATTAGCAAATACTGTTTTCGCTGCCAGCTTGTCCATACTCAATGCCGAGCCCAGCACGCCTGCGCCGACAAAGGGCTGTCGCATGAGTTTGAAGAGTCCTTGAACAGTTCCATCTTCTCCATAGGGACCATGTAGTACAGGATACCAAATTTCAACAGCTTCACTGTCGACAGGGAGTGACCTAAATCCTTTTGGGGGGAGAGGATCTGGCGGATCGATCGGCTGTCTAGTGGCTAACACACGATTTGCCAGATCGGGTCCCCACCAGCGGCCGTCTCGGTCGATGTAGAAAGCAATGACCTCGTAGCGCTGAACGTTAGTACCACTGCATAACCCACTCAGTACAGTGACCGCCGATCGGATCGATACTTCATGCTCACCGGAGTGACCACCAAAAACAAGACCGATCGTTGTGGGGTTCGTTGCCATCACTAGAACCGGCTCCTGGAAATTGAGAACTTCAAAAGCATCAATGCGGTTCAGGACACAGTTGTGCCGCTAAGTGAAAAAGACCGGACAGCATCGATTCGAACATTCACTAAATCACCAAGATTGTAGTGATGTCCGTCTGAACTTTTAGAGTTGAAGAAGGTGAGCCGATTAGTACGGGTACGGCCTGTTAGTTGCACTGGGTTTTTGGGATTGATGCCCTCCGCAAGTACTTCTTCAATTCGCCCCGTATAACGAGTATTACGGGCGCGAGCGTTGTGTTCCACCACGGCATTGATCTCCTGCAGCCGAGCAACCTTCACCGCTTCAGGTAGTTGGTTGGCCCAATTAGCAGCCGGGGTGTGCGGCCGTGGTGAGTAAGCAGCCGTATTAACTTGATCAAAGCCAACCTCCTCAATCAACTCAAGGGTATGTTTATACTGAGCGTCCGTTTCTCCCGGAAACGCCACAATCGCATCGGCACTGATTGAAGCATCCGGCATTCGTTCACGAATTCGATCGATGATTCTTAGGTAGCGCTCTACGGTGTAACCCCGAGCCATGGCTCGAAGTACATCATTGTCACCACTTTGGAATGGGATGTGAAAATGCTCACAGAGTTTTGGCAAATCAGCACAAGTATCGATCAGGCGTTCCGTGAAGTAGCGGGGGTGACTGGTGGCAAAACGAATACGTTTGATTCCTTCTACATCATGTACGTAATGCAGCAAGTCGGTGAGAGTATGTTGGCGACGTCCTTCCGATGTGATACCAGGTAAATCGCGGCCGTAGGCGTCGATGTTTTGTCCTAATAGGGTAATTTCTTTAAATCCCCGAGCAGCTAAATCTTCTATCTCTAAGCGGATTGCTTCTGGGCGGCGGGATTGCTCTAATCCACGTACGGAGGGTACAACGCAGTATGTGCAGCGTTCATTGCATCCATAAATTGCATTGACCCAGCCACAGACGGGACTATCGCGGCGGGCTATGGTGATGTCTTCGAGGATGTAGTGCGTTTCGGTAGCTACAACCTGCTGTCCACTGTCTACCTGTTGAAGCAAAGTTTCAAGGCGATTGGCATGCTGGGGGCCCATCACAAGATCCAGTTCAGGAACACGACGTAGTAGGGACTCGCCTTCCTGTTGTGCGACACAACCCGCTACCACAAGAGTAAGATTGGGATTGTGACGTTTCCGCTGAGCCTGTCTGCCCAAATAGCTGTAGACTTTCTGCTCAGCATTGTTACGAATTGTACAGGTATTGTAGAGTACTAGATCTGCTTCTAGTTCCCCTGTCGCCTGGCTGTAACCCATAGACTCAAGAATCCCCGCCATGCGCTCAGAGTCGGCTCTATTCATCTGGCAACCGAAGGTAGTGATCCAATAGCTGCCGCGATCACTTAGCACCGCCGTCCTAGGAGGTAGTTGAATCGACGTTCTCGGTGGTGTCGTAGTCATAACGCTGCTTTTTAGTAAAGCGGTTGAGAGCAGATGTTGGCGCACGAGTCACCTTTTAAGGCTGACCAAATCAATACAGCTAATGATCCAAAAGGCTTGATTCTATTTAGGTTTTCAACTAGAACCTCGTCAAATTGAGGGCGAGTGAGGGGATTCGAACCCCCGAATGGCGGCGCCACAAGCCGCTGCCTTAACCACTTGGCTACACCCGCCGCACTAGCAAGAATCTACCAATCCGTGTCACGGCCTACCGAGTGTTTTTTACTCCCTAAGCAGTACTTGCCCATAGCAGAATCGCCAACGGTAGGTCTCGGTATACTAAAGGCTTGGACGTTTTCCTATCAATTCTCCGTTTGGTGGTTATCAAATCCAATATTCAGTAGTTCAACTAATGGTGGTTGCGAATAAGAAATCTTGCAACAACATTCGTCTTCTGACATGGTCACATCTTTGGATCGACGATCACTTCGGTTCTGTACGGTTGCAACGATGAGCTATTAATCGCTTAGCAGGCTCACTTAAAACACTAGAAGATTCACACAGGTAACCCGAGGCACCGTACAAGTAAAGATAAGGAGCTGTTTTCGATTTGGATTTGTCTCAAATTGGAATATCGAGTCTAAAGTTATATCTAGCGTTGTCTTGTGATTCCATGTGCCCAAGTTAAAAGCGATGACAAAGAGTGAATGAGCATTTAGACAGCTACAATCACATTAAGGCTTGGGTCCCCCGCGGGCTGCTTGAACTGTCTACCCAACACAATATTCCCGGTTGTACGAAAGAGGGATTGACCCCTATTCAGCTCAGATGGCGCAATGGACATCTTCTACAACCGCATCCATTGCCCCCTGGTTTGCCACTCCCGAGAATGATGGTGTTGCCACGTCTTGTAGATGCCCATGTGCATCTAGACAAAGCATTTACGTGGAGCAATCACCCAAATCTATCGGGCACTTACGAGGGAGCGCTAAAAGCAAATTTGATGGAACACCGGTCTCGATCGGCGGATATGGTCTTAGCCCGGGGAGAACGTGCCATGCAGCAAGCCTTTTCTCAGGGACTGCGGGCTGTACGTAGCCATATCGATAGCGGTGGCTTCGAGATAGAGTCCAGCTGGGAAGCACTTTTGACTCTGCAAGGGCGCTGGAATGGTCAGCTTGAACTACAGCTTGTAGCCCTAGCCCCTCTTGCTTTTTGGAGCTCACCGGAAGGGCAATTAATGGCCGTACGTGTGGCCCAATGTGGTGGTCTCCTCGGTGGTGTATTGGACCCATCAATGATTGGGTCTAAGGTTGACCGACAGTTGAGAATTTTGCTTCAACTAGCCGATCGACATGGTTGTGGTGTGGATTTGCACATTGATGAATCTGATAAAGCTCCCGCTCAGGGCATTCAGCAGTTGCTTCTGGCGTTGTGCGTCACTCCTGTTGCAGTACCGGTCACCTGTAGTCATGTCAGCAGCCTCGCATTATTGCCCCAAGCCTCGCTTCAGCGGCTTGGTGAGCGCATGGCGATGGCAAAGCTGCAGGTGATCGCTCTACCGTTGACTAATGCCTGGCTTCTTGCTCGTAACCCAGATATCACACCATTGCATCGTCCTCAGGCTCCAATTCGCCAGCTTCAACGCTGTGGCGTGCAAGTTGCCGTAGCAGGAGACAATGTTGCAGATCCTTGGTTTCCCGGCGGTGACTTTGATCCATTGACCTTGATGGCTACTGCCATTCCCCTCACTCAACTGCTGCCTTGGCAGCGACTAGGTTTGGCGCCGTTTACCACTGCAGCAGCGAGGATTCTTGATCTCTCCTGGGATGGAGTCCTCCGCGAGGGCGCACCAGCTGATCTCATTTGTGTTGAGGGCAACAGCTGGTCAGACGCAATGCGACGGTCATCTTCCCGAAAAGTCTTGGTTCAAGGGAATTGGTTGGCACCGTTTAATCGCTAGACCCCTTAACAGTGAGTTACCTGTGACGATGACTCGTTCCGATGCGCTTCTTATTCTAAAAAAAGACCTAGAAGTTTTGGATGACCTGGATATTCACGATGAGCCTGACGATCTAGCGCGATATTCTCTAGATGCTTTCGACTACTCGCCTGTTTTGAGTCCTCGGCTCAAGAATTGTAAGGCACAGTTGGTGGCACGTCCTCGATCGATCGATGCTGTCGAACATTTGGCGTCGGCATGCGCTCGGCATGCAGTACCTATAACAGTTCGGGGTGCGGGAACCGGTAACTATGGGCAGTGTGTGCCGCTCGATGGTGGGGTGGTGATGCTGACCAACAAGTTGCGTTGTATTCGTGAAATCAATGATTCTACCGGGATTGTCACCGTGGAACCGGGTTGTCCAATGGGTCACCTAGATCAGGAGTTGCGTAGCCACAGTCGTCAATTGCGCTTACTTCCCAGTACTTGGCGTAGCGCCACAATCGGTGGTTTCGTTGCCGGAGGTTCGGGTGGGATTGGATCAGTGAGCTGGGGATTTCTTCGCGATCCTGGTCATCTATTGGGCTGTGAAGTAGTGCCTGTGACGACAAAGCCCCAGCGCCTTTATCTCGAGAATGCTGAGGCGGAAGCGTTGAACCACGCCTATGGGACTAATGGAATTATCACAGCGTTAACATTGGCTACAATTCCTTCTGTGGATTGGCAGCAAGTCAGTCTTGACTGCGCAGATTGGAATGTCGCAGTAAAATTACTTCTTGACTGCGGCCGATCAGCCCTATCGCTGCATCTAGCAACTGCGCTGGAGGCCCCTTTACTGAAAAAGTTGCCTGCCTGGAGCGGGCCGACATCAACAAAGCACAGGTTACTGCTACTCGTTGCCCCTGATGGTCTCTCAACTTTGTATCGCTTAGCTGCTGCGGCTGGAGCAGACCTACATAGCCTTGGAGCTGAGGACCTTAAAAAAAGCAGTGGCCTTCGTGAGTTGAGCTGGAATCACACTACCTGTCACACAAGAGCTTCAGAACCGGGCTGGACATATTTACAAATGCTTCTGCCTCAACCTGAGTTGCCTGCAATGCATGCCTTACAAAAACTCTGGGGTGATGATCTAATCTGGCATCTTGAGTTGGTAAGGCAACAGGGTGATGTACGCATAGCTGCCCTGCCTTTGGTGCGTTGGCATGGGGCTAAATTGTTAAAGCAGCTTATAGCTGATTGCCACACCCAAGGAGCCATAGTCTTTAACCCCCACGTAATTACCGTAGAGGATGGAGGACTCGGTATCATCGATGGTAATCAAGTGGCAACTAAACAGCGACTCGATCCAAATGGATTGATGAATCCGGGCAAGCTCCGCGGTTGGCTAGAGCTCAATCAGGGGGCTTAAATTAGTATCAACAGCTAAGGCTATCAAAGGTCGGTACGTTGGTTATTGGATTTATACCATCAGCATCGCGACAGAAACGACGCTGATCATCAGCGTCAAGTAACGCGTCACTAAAATCAGCTCCCTCTATTTTTGCCCTGCTAAAGCTGCTGCCTGATGCAATAACTCCAGAGAGAATCGCGTTGCGTAGGTCAGCCGCGACGAAATCAGCACGATCCATAAGTGCATCGGAAAGATCAGCGCCGCGGAAATCTGCTTCGGTAAAAGCGCCTTGCGTAAAAATTGCTCCGTGAAGGTTGGCGTCACGGAAATCAGCACCACGACCGATAACTCCGGCAAAAGAAGTATTAGCCAAGTTTTGTCCGCGAAAATCTCTGTTACTCTGATTAGTGAGAGTATAGTCGACTTTCTCCTGAAAAAGAGCGCGATCCTGCAATCCGAAGCCAGCGGAGGTATCGAGCGCGAAAGCTGAAGTTGGCAAGATCCATAAATGCAATGCTAGTGATAACACCATCATGGATCGCAGGAATGAATGGCGTATGGCGGCGGTATCCATAAATTCAGTTAATCCTATCCTGCTTAATTATCTGCTGGTTTATTATTTCTCCGAGAAGATATAGTGATCCGGCGACAAGTGGTGGTGGATTGGGCCATACCTCAAGAGCTCTTGAAAGGGCATTGAGTACATCAAAGACTCCCCCAGAGCTAGCCAGCTGATGAGCATAATTTGGACAGGCTTCAATCAAGTTGTCCACGGTCCAACTTCGATGTCCTGGTACAGGAACAATCCAAGCGAAATCTGTAGGTTCAAGCAGTAGGTGAAGCATCTCGGGTGCCTGTTTATGCGATTGGATTCCCAAGATCCAAATCTGAGATTGGTTGTTATTGCACCATCTCCGTCGCTCATGGGCTAGTTGGGTGGCTGCGGAAGGATTATGGGCCCCGTCTAGGAGGACAGGTCGTCCCTGCCAGAGCACAGTCTGAAGTCGGCCGGGCCAGTGAGCATGAGCCAAACCTTGGCAAATGGACAATTCGGGGATGTTGGTGCCCAACTTTCGCATGTGTCGCAGAGCGCTACAAGCCACAGCTCCGTTGTAGCGTTGCAAGTCGCCAGGAAGTCCAAGATTCCAATCCTTTGGGAGTGGCTCAACCCATTCAATGGTTGCCCCAACCTCTCGAGCACGCTGCTCTAAAACAGTGCATACATTATCTGCTTGAGCGGCACTGATCACATGAGCACCAGGGCTGATAGCGGCAGCTTTTTCTTGGCTAATCGCTGTGATCGTATCCCCGAGGTGTTCGCGATGATCGATACCAATTGCCCCTACAGCAATTAACGGTCGTTTGCCGTGAGCCGTAGTGGCGTCTAAACGGCCACCAAGTCCTGCCTCTAGTACTAGCCAGTCCACGTTGCTGGCATCAAAGTGCATCAAAGCTACGGCAATTAACCGTTCAAAAGGCGTAAGGTTGTGTTTTTCTGCCAGAGGTTGCAGCCTTTCCAGGCGATGCAACAGTTGCTCCATCGTGATCGCTTGCTGATTGACGCAAATGCGTTCGCACCAACTCACCAAATGAGGAGAAGTAGTGAGGCCAGAGCAAACACCCGCTGTAGTTAAACCACTGTGGATCATGCAAGCGATCGATCCTTTTCCGTTAGTCCCTACTACCTGTACAGCAGGGACATTACCGCAGGGATACGCCAGGTCGATAAGAGCGTGATGCATCCGATCAAGGGACAGATCGGTGCCCCATTGTTCAAACTGGGGCAGGAAACGTTCTAGTTCATCACTCTGGGCTCGATTCACACTTGGATTAGTTGCAGCGCACGTTCCAATCGAATAAGCAGTTCGGTGACTTCTCGACGTCGAATCACAAGCGGGGGAACTATTCTCACCACTTTCGCACCAGCAGGGACCAAAAGCAACCGTTGATTTAATGCTGCATTTACAACAGCAGCAGCACCAAGGTTACAATCATCTCGAATTACGACGCCTTGAAGAAGGCCCCAACCCCTCGCCTGCCACAAGATATTGGGGAAACGCTCGATCAGGCTATCAAGGCCTCGTCGTAACTGTTCACCGCGTTTGCGGACATTGCATAACACATCGCGACGTTTTAATTCTTGGACCACCGTAAGACCAGCCCTACAAGCAAAGGGATTACCGCCGAATGTGCTGGCGTGATCACCGGGCTCAAATAGATCTGCCTCCTTTTGAACCAGCATTGCACCGATAGCGTGCCCACCTCCAAGGCCTTTGGCTAGAGTCATCACGTCAGGAGCTACACCTAGCTGTTCGTAACCCCAAAGAAAACCACTGCGACCCACTCCCACCTGGACCTCGTCGAAGATTAGCAAGATTCCTTTCTCACTGCAATGATGCCGAATCGCATGAAAGAAAGCGGGATCGCCTGGGTTAACACCACCCTCGCCTTGTAGAGGTTCGATCAAAACAGCTGAGACCCGTGGGCCATGAACCTCTAAACTTCTCAGAAGGTTTTCAAAGCTAGAGAGATCGTTATAAATGAAGCTCTTAAAGCCATCGACCATGGGTTCAAAACCCTTGTGATATCTGGGCTGATTTGTGGCGCTAACGGCTGCTAACGTTCGGCCATGAAAACTAGCGTTAGCCGTCAAAATAATGGGTCGTTCAATTCCGCGCCGTTGGTGTCCATGCTTACGGGCCAGCTTAATCGCTGCTTCATTCGCTTCAGCACCTGAGTTACAGAAAAATGCGCTATCAGCGCAACTGTTGTCTACCAACCAGCGTGCGAGCTGCTCTTGCTCAGGAATTTGATAGAGGTTGGACACGTGCTGTAGCCGCTGAAGCTGATCCTTGAGCGCGCGCCGCATAGCTCGGTCGCTATGCCCCAAGGTACAGGCGGCAATACCTGCAACGGCATCAAGGTATCGACGTCCCTGTTGATCGCGTACCCAACATCCACGACCCCGCACCAGTGTGAGCGGGTAGCGACTGTAAGTCCCCATAACTGCAGTGGGAACACTCGGATTTGAACCGAGACGGCCGAGGCCGGTGCATTTTGAGTGCACTGCGTCTACCAATTCCGCCATGCTCCCGCGTTTTGATTGTATGGACCAATGCGCCCGTTGCAGAAAACCTTTTAGCTTCTGATTTTAGAAGCCGTCACGCTCCACGTCGGCACCAACGCCACGCAGCTTCGATTCGATGTTGTCATAACCACGATCAAGATGTGAAAGACCAGAAATCTGGGTGGTTCCGCGTGCCGACAGTCCCGCCAAGATCATAGCTGCTGCCGCACGAAGATCACTGCTGACTACAGGAGCAGCGCTGAGGATTGGAACTCCCTCAACTATGGCAGTACCACCCTCCACGCGTATATTAGCGCCCATACGCTGCAATTCAGCGACATGCTGTAGGCGATTTTCATAAATTCTTTCACTAATCACACTAGTGCCTTTCGCCGTCGACATCACAGCCATGAATGGAGCCTGAAGGTCAGTGGGAAAGCCAGGGAAAGGCTGAGTTGTGATGTCTGTGGCGATGAGATCACCAGGGGTGATATCGACGCTGGTGCCGCTGATCTTAAGGAGGCAACCGCAATCGCGTAGTTTTTGAAGCACAGCGTTGATATGCTCGGGGATCACCGGTTCTACACGCATGCTGGAGCGTGTCACAGCGGCGGCCATAAGAAAAGTCCCCGCTTCGATGCGATCAGGTATGACTGGATAATCAAGACAGCCATGGAGAGATTCAACGCCTTCAATGCTGATGACGGACCTGCCTGCCCCACTTATGCGTGCTCCCATCACGTTGAGCAAATTAGCTAGGTCTTGCACCTCTGGTTCTTGAGCAGCGTTTTCAATCGTAGTAGTACCTTTTGCTAGAACTGCGGCCATCAAGATCGTTTCTGTTGCCCCAACACTTGGGCAATCCAAAATTATTGGCGCTCCTTTAAGTCTTTGATTGGACCCTGTTCCTGAGGCAGCGACAACGCCATGTTGCACTGTCACTACCGCGCCGAGTGCTTTCAAGCCACGGATATGTTCGGCAACGGGTCGCGCTCCGATTCGGCATCCCCCTGGTAGTGGCATTCTGGCGTGACCCAAACGACCCAAAAGCGAGCCAATGCTAAAAAAGCTTGCGCGCAGGCTATTGACGAGCTCATAAGGAGGTTCAGCATTTGTTAGGTCTGACGCTGTTAGGCGCATGCGATTCATACTTCGCTCTACCACCACTCCGAGGGATCCAAGGATCTTGCCCATGCTATGAATGTCGGTCAGGTCGGGAACATTGGTTAACTCGATAGTCTCATTGGTGAGAAGACTGGCTGTCATTAAGACGAGTGTCGAGTTTTTTGCGCCACTGACTTTTAGGGTTCCATGAAGAGAATGCCCGCCCGTGACGCTGAGATATTGGGTGAGATTTTTTTGAGACGCAGTTACACCCACTACCATTCCCTTTAAAATCTACATAGCTTCGGCATATTCGCAATCGCGCATGAGACCGTCTAGACGGCCGGCGGCCAAACTGGATGATTTGGCCTCATAGCAAGTGGCTTAAGAAATAAGAGTGATGCCCTATGGTACCTAAAATGACAAATACCAGCGGATGTGGCGGAATTGGTAGACGCGCTAGTTTCAGGTACTAGTGATGGCGACATCGTGGGAGTTCAAATCTCCCCATCCGCATCAAATCCAACGTTCCTCAACAATGATTGTCCTGAAGATTTCAAATACTTCGGAAGTTGTGGCGGCGAAAGTCGGTAGGTTTTTAGAGCGTTTAACACCAGATTCTATCGATCGGACAACGGTGGAAGATCAAGTGATTAAAAAGTTGATCGAGCATTTGTCGGCAGAGGGCCTTAAGGGTGAAGTGGCATCGATTAATGGTCTCGAACTCGAAGGGCAAGATTTGAGTGTTCACGATGGTCTAAGAGTGCGGAAGCACAGCTTTTTCTAAATGGAGGCCTGCCGCGAATCTTGTTGGAACCACCTATCAGCAGTCGTCGAAATCCTCTAATCAAGCGACTTAGAGCATTGTCAACACGGTCTGGTCGTAAAAAAGCCAGACTCATACTTCTCGAAGGAACACATCTAGTCCAAGAACTGCTTGCTGTTGGGGGGTGTCCAACCGAATTGATTGCGACGGAAGCTTGGTTGGATCGTCATGAGTATCTGATCAAAAAGTTTGATGCAACAGTCACTTGGCGCTTAGTGACCAACGAGGTACTGCGAACGACATTGACAACTACCAACCCTGATGGCGTGGCTTGCTCGTGTCCGTTGACAATGCTGCCAGAGCCACCATCTACTTGTGATTTTCAGTTGGTGCTAGACCGTATTCAGGATCCAGGCAACCTTGGCACGCTGTTGCGCACTGCCCTAGCTGCTGAGATTCAGGTTGTTTGGATGGGATCTGGTGTTGATCCATTAGCGCCAAAGGCCATTAGAGCATCAGCAGGAGCGTTACTGCGATTGCCCCACCAGCGTTTCGGACCAGATGAAAGTCAAGCAATTCAACAACTCGAACAAGCTTTGAAAGAGCAAGCTTCTCAGGGGGTGCAAGTGGTGGCAACTCTCGTACCCGATGCCAATAGCTTAATGAAGCTCATTCCTTATTGGGAGCTAGATTGGACAAGGCCAACGTCTTTGGTTCTTGGTACAGAGGGAGCTGGTCTGCATCCGTGTTTGCGGGCCTGTTGTACCCACGCTGTCACTCTTCCGCACAGTCCACGGGTTAAGTCGCTAAATGTGGCAGCTGCAGCAGTTCCACTTCTTATGGAGCGACGAAGAGCGACAATGACCGCCATATCGCAGCGGTTCGGATGAACGACACTGGCTTCGACTTTGACGTCGTCGTAATTGGTGCCGGTTATGGAGGCTTTGATGCCGCCAAGCACGCTGCAGATCATGACTTGAAAACAGCTATTATTGAATCTCGCGATATGGGCGGCACCTGTGTTAACCGCGGTTGCGTTCCCTCAAAGGCACTATTGGCTGCTAGTGGCAAGGTGCGTGAACTCGCAAACGATAAGCACCTTTTGAGCTTCGGTATCCACGCTGCTCCTGTGCGCTTTGAGCGGCAAAAGATTGCTGACCATGCCAATCAGCTGGTCAAGGCCATACGCACTAATCTCACGAAATCGCTTGAACGTGCCGGCGTTACCATTATTCAGGGGCACGGTCGCCTCGAAGGTTCTCAAAGAGTTAACTTACGTGAATCCAATGGTGTAGACCGCGTTTTAACAGCTAGAGATGTGATCCTGGCTACGGGTTCGGATCCTCTTGTCCCTTCTGGGATCAAAACCGATGGCCGCACGGTGTTTACCAGTGATGAAGCCATCAACTTGGAATGGCTTCCACGCTGGATTGCCATCGTCGGCAGCGGTTACATCGGTTTGGAATTTGCCGATGTATACACAGCCCTTGGTTGTGAAGTCACAATGATTGAGGCACTCGACCGTATGATGCCAACGTTTGATCCCGATATCGTCAAAATCGCTAGTCGGAGTCTGCTGGATGGGCGTGATATCGACGCGCGACACGGAGTTTTAGCTCGCAAAGTCATTCCCGGTTGTCCAGTACAAATTGAACTAGCCGACAGCCATAAATCTTCTGTGGATATCTTGGAAGTGGATGCGGTTTTGGTAGCGACCGGTCGTGTGCCTACTAGCAAGGCGCTTAATCTTGAATCCCTGAAGATCGAAACCACCAATCGTGGATTCATACCGGTCGATGATTCGATGCGTGTGTTGGTTAATGATCAACCCGTGCCTCACCTTTGGGCTGTCGGCGATGTCACTGGCAAGCTGATGCTTGCCCATGCCGCTGCAGCCCAGGGCATCGTTGCTGTCGACAACATTCTTGGCCATTCCCGAAAAATTGATTACCGCAGTATTCCCGCGGCCACATTCACCCATCCTGAGATCAGTTCCGTTGGCTTGACTGAAGTTAGCGCCAAGGCACTTGCAGACAAGGCAGGCTTTCCATTGGGGTCTGTGCGCAGCTACTTCAAGGCCAATTCGAAGGCTTTGGCAGAACTCGAAAGTGAAGGGCTTATGAAACTGCTATTTAATAAAAACAACGGGGAGGTTCTTGGAGCTCATATCTATGGCTTGCATGCTGCAGATTTGATCCAGGAGGTGGCTAACGCGGTGGCACGACGCCAGAGTGTGCGCCAGCTCTCTACAGAGGTCCATACCCATCCTACCCTCAGTGAAGTGGTAGAGGTCGCTTACAAGCAAGCTGCTTCTCAACTCGTGACTTAAACCAGGTTTCATATACCGCCCATTATTTCATTTCGTCTTGTTGTTATGAAGATCCGTCGTCGTCCTCCTAATCCCAAGATTCAAGTGGCTCATCTTGAGTACGCTATTCCACATGATGAAGAGGAGCCGCGTAATATTCTTGAAAAAATTGTGTGGCAAAAAGATTACGAGATAGCAGTTGCCCGTCAAAAAATACCGCTAGACAGACTTAAGCAGCAGATCAAGGAACTGCCGCCCACACGAAATTTCACAACGGCACTCCATTCTGCTGGGATAAGGCCGGCGGTAATAGCTGAGTTAAAGAAAGCCAGTCCCAGCAAAGGAGTGATACGTGAACACTTTAACCCTGTTACCATTGCGACAGCTTACGCTGCTGGAGGTGCAACCTGTTTATCGGTACTCACCGATAAGAATTTTTTTCAAGGAGGGTTTGATGTATTAATTAGCGTGCGTCAGACCGTCGATCTTCCTTTGTTATGTAAAGAGTTTGTTTTGAGTCCGTATCAGCTTTTTCAGGCGCGAGCCGCTGGAGCAGATGCAGTACTTCTGATTGCTGCAATCCTCACAGATCAGGATCTTTACTATCTGAATAAAGTAGCTCAGTCCCTAGACTTGGATGTGCTGGTAGAAGTTCATAACTCCATCGAAATGGAGCGGGTCCTTACAATAGGTGGATTTTCGTTGATTGGTATCAACAATCGAGACCTCATTACTTTCGAAACAGACTTAGCCACTACAGAACATTTAGTGAATCAATTTAGTGATCGCTTGTTTCAGAAGGATGCTACAGTCGTAAGTGAGTCGGGAATCTTCACCCGATCAGATCTGAATCGTATGCGGGTGGCTGGAGTCAAGGCAGTGCTGATAGGGGAAGCGTTGATGCTTCAAAATGACGTCGAGTCCGCTCTCAAACAACTGGTTGAGGCTTGATGTCACTCAGCCTTACAGAATTGCGATCCATTGCATCGAGCCCTTGCTGATTAGCCTTCTTGCGGGCTTTGCGGCCGGTGCCCTACATGTTGTGAGTGGGGCAGACCACCTCGTAGCAATGACCCCTTTCTCATTGCGGCGGCCGGCGGCAGCACTCCGGGCCGGTTTGGCTTGGGGAGCTGGTCATTCAGTCGGCGTTGTGGCTCTCACCTTAATAGCAATCACTTTTAAAGACTTAGTCCACATTGAAGAAATGTCAATGCGGGCTGAATTTTTAGTTGGCGTTGCACTTCTAATTGGTGGTGGCCTAGCAGTTCGTAACGCTTTCAATCTTGAACTGCACAACCATAAACACCATCACCACAACAGCAACGCAGCCCACCATCATGTTCATCTACATATCCGCGATCAAAGCAACCACCATCATCATGTCGCTTCTGGCCTGGGTCTTCTACATGGTTTGGCCGGAGCCAGTCATCTTCTGGCAATGATTCCTGCATTGGCCCTACCTCCTTTAAGTGCCCTTGCCTATTTGATGGCTTACTTAGGGGGATCGATTGTAGCGATGGCGACTGTTGTCGGTATGCTTTCTTTTATCACCTTTAAAAGCAGTTCACGTATGTTGCCGCTGCTGCTGGGTTGCGCTGGTGGACTATCAATAGCGACCGGAGCTTTCTGGGTTCAAAAGACCTCGGCTCCAACGTTCTAACCAAAAAATTAGATCTGGAATTTTAAGTATCCTCTAGCCGATTTTAGATACTACAACGCCAACCACGGCCTTTGGCGAAAAAGCCCCCAATTGTCTACTGTCTGTACTGGCCGAGAGGTTATCACCCAGAAGAATCATGCCATTTCTATCCACCTTATGAAGACGTTTGATCAGACGAAGATTTGATTTCCAGGGATGCCAAACAACCACAATAGAACCACAGGATGGGAGAGATGCATCGACTGCTAAAGGCTTGACGACAATACGATCCCCCGGGCCCAGTGTCGGAAGCATCGATACACCTTGAACCTTTAAGAGCAACCTTCGCCTAGAAAAAACCAGCAGCAGATCAAGCAGACCCGCTGCCGCAATTTGCTTAGTTGAGGTGATAAGACTCAGGAAGCGGTGACCCAGACTTCATCACGACCTTTTGACCGCCAAAACATACCATGAATTTTTTCGACGGTAGACATCAACTCCTCAGCTTTGCCCTGATCGATATGAACTTTGCAAGCACTACATAATTTGGTTGCTTTCCAAAAGGTGTCGTGAAGATCTGGGAAAGTGGCCAAGTGATCAGGTTTGAAGTAGTCGGTCCAAAGGATTAACAACTCTTTCTTGGTCTTTTGTGCTTCTTCCTCCTTAATAGCTACGAAGCGGCCGAAGGTGTTGTTGTAAGCAGCTAGAGTGGCAGCATCTCCGGCGTCTGGTGCTTCAAGTGCTTTTAGCTTTTTAGTCATTGAAAGAACTGCCTCAGCTGCCACTCGAGCAGAAGCAGGGTCGTAGACGCCACAGGGACCATCGCAATGAGCTTCGACAGTAGAAGCAGGTAGAGCGCGAACAAAAGCGTTGAAGGCTGAGCGAAGCATCATTTAGTGAGCGGAATTGTCTTTGGGAGGAGCCTAGCTTCCACTCACTTCCTTACGTCGAGCAGTTCAACTTCAAATACCAAAGTTGCTTTCGGAGGAATGACGCCACCACCAGCACCACGGTCGCCGTAGGCTAAATCGGGCGGTATCACCAGCTTACGCTTACCACCCACTTTCATGCCGGCAACTCCTTCCTCCCAGCCTCTAATCACCCGTCCAGCCCCCAAAAGAAAGCTAAAAGGGCCGCGACCGTAGCTACTATCAAATTCTTTGCCATTTTCGAGGGTTCCTTTGTAATTCACTACGACTGTCCGGCCTGAAGTGGCTTCCTCGCCAGTGCCCATTTCTAGTTCCGTAATCTTAAGGCCACTTGCAAGGAGACGGGCATCTGGGACGTCCATCGGTTCACTGAAAGTGGAAAGGCCAGTTTGGTCAGCCTCAGGAGCCATAGCAAAAAGGATTGGATTTGGATTGTCTGGATCCAGTTCAAATTTGGATACCGGTGCAGCTGCTTTGAATTTGGTATGCACCACAGTGGCCTGAGCCTGTGGTGCCGCCGTCACCGTCGAGGGAACAATTAGTTGGCTCACGCAAGCCAGAATCAAGCAAGCCACACACACCGTCGTAGAAATAAGGATGTCGCGCATAGAGTCCGTATCAAACGACTGTAAGTCTGGCTTTCCATCGGATTAACGTGATCTCAACCCGACCGGTTCATTCGACGGAACTGTTGTTCCAATCGATCGATTCTTCCTCGCAGCTCATCCATTTCCTTTTGATTTGGTACACCAAAGTCTTGAGAAAGATTATCTCGGTTGCGTTCTAAATTTCGGCCCATCTGTTGCTCCAGTTCCGGTGTCTCTCCAAGTAGGGCCTTGAGTACGTTGTCCACCAATGCGGACGCCTGGTTTGAACCTAGCTGACCATTGTTGACCCGAGCCTGAGCAACTCCGCGCAAATGTTCGGCTACTAGTGTCGTGGTGCCTAGACCACGGAACAGCAGTTGCTGAAACAAATTGGCGGCGTCCATGGGATTAGCAGAAGGTGGGGATTCAGGATTACCTTGTCCTGCCACTTTGACCATGGGCAATCACCGACTGTCTCCTGGGTGGAATGCCGTCTTGGGTGGATTATTTGCTGGCCTTGCTCCTTCGCTAGGAGGTCCTACTTTAATGCTACCAGCATTGGCTCTACTGTGGTCGCTGGCTGAATACACTCATTGGTGTGCAATCTGGGGGTTGTTGGCTGTATTAGTCAGCCATGCCTGGCTGCTCTCCCTTCATCCACTTACATGGATGGGTGTGCCAGCTTTTTTGAGTTTGCCACTGACAGTCACCCTTTGGTTGATTTGTGGGAGTTGTGCCGCTGGTTTACTTGCTCTTTGGTCGCTTTTATCGCAGTTTTGTCGTTGCTGGTTTCCACAGCTGAAGCCTTGTGTCCGCGCGTTTCTTCTTGCACTGGTTTGGGCATACGCCGAGTTGATTTTGTCCAATTCGCCTTTGTTCTGGATTGGCGTTGGCACCAGCACGCTGCCCTGGGACAGACCTTTAGCCGGTTTAGCGCGCTGGTTTGGCTCCTATGGCCTGGTCGTTATGCAATTGATTTGGGGTTGGTGGCTTTGGAGTTTGATTGAGTGCCGAGTAGAGCGTCTTCGTCGACTATTAATTGGCTTTGGAAGCATTTTACTTGCCCATAGCCTCGGCGGCGTACTTTTAATGGCGGTTCCGCCTGCGGTAGGCAACCTTTCGCTAGCAGCATGGCAACCAGCAATTCCGACTCGCGAAAAGCTGGATGCTGAACAGCAAAGTCGTTTAACCTCGGCTTTGGTTGCCGCGCTGCAAGCTGCTGAGAACAATCAGGCTGATGCGCTGTTGGCACCAGAAGGTGTGCTTCCTTCTGGATGGCAGATGCCGCAAGAAGCACCGCATGTGCCTTTGATCAATGGCGGGTTTCGCTGGGTGAAAGGGCAACAGCGCAGCACATTGCAACTCTTTTATCCCGAAGCTGACCTACCTCGCCCCCTTCTTGATAAATATCGATTAGTGCCTATTGGGGAATGGATTCCACCTCTTCTGGCTGGTTTTACCAACGGTTTATCGGCTGTTGGAGGTATACATCCAAGTAATAGTGCATCGCGCTTAATCTTGGCGCTTGATCCGCCTGCCGCGGCTGCCATCTGCTATGAAATTGCAGACGGTAAGGCGCTAGCGCTAGCGACAGCTCAGGGAGCGAGTTGGCTGTTTTCTATCGCTAATCTCGACCCCTACCCTTTACAACTGCAGCATCAGTTTCTAGCTATTGCCCAATTGCGAGCAATCGAGTCAGGCCGTGATTTGGTCAGCGTTGCGAATACAGGGCCAACGGCTCTGATTTCAGCGGACGGACATGTGAAGCAACTGCTACCCCCAATGCAACCAGGCGTTGCCACAGTAGAGATAAAACTCCGACAGGGAACTGGACTCTATCCCTGGCTGGTTTCGAGATCCCGCTGAATGAGCCCACCCCCTAACACCTGTTCTCCGTTGTAAAACACGGCTGCCTGGCCCGGAGCGATGGAAAATTGCTCAGTTTTGAAGACCAGATGGCAGCGATGGGGGCGCTGACGGCACCGGTCATCGTCAGTTGCAGCACAAGGTGTGAGGCGGGCGGTAACCGGGGTGCCACGGTACCGCACTTGAACTTGTAGGTCAATCGGGTCTGTAGGGGGATCAATTGAGATCCAGTTGACAGCCCCCACGGTAGCTTCTTGGCGTCCGGCCTCGGAGCGAGGCGCTACTACAACATGATTCCTGGCTGGATCTAGTTTGATCACATGCAAAGCCTCTCGCCAGGCAACCCC
Source organism: Synechococcus sp. M16CYN (assembly GCF_040371545.1). NCBI lineage: Bacteria > Bacillati > Cyanobacteriota > Cyanophyceae > Synechococcales > Synechococcaceae > Synechococcus > Synechococcus sp. M16CYN. The sequence goes on along the minus strand of NZ_AP029048.1, from coordinate 666,198 downwards.
GAGTCCTTTGCGCTGGCCAATGGTGAAATGCTCGATGCCGTTGTGCTTACCTACCACAGTTCCGTCCTTCAGCACAATCTCGCCTTGGCGTGGTGGTAGATAAGTTCCCAGAAAAGCACTCATTGATCCGTAATGGTCAACCAAGCAGAGATCCTGACTTTCTGGCTTTTTAGCTGTACGGAGGCTATGGCGACTGGCTTCCAGGCGTGTATCTGGTTTAGTCAACTCACCCAACGGAAAAATGGTGCGCCCAAGCACTTCTTGGGTTAAGTCATAGAGAAAATAGCTCTGGTCTTTGTGGATATCCAACCCTCGCAGAAGTTGGTGGCGCCTTCCTTTGCCGCCATAGCGAATCCTTGCGTAATGCCCTGTTGCAACTTGTGAGATTCTACGCTTACTCAGAGCCCATTCGAGCATTGGTTCAAATTTCACTGAACGGTTGCACTGGGAACAGGGCAGCGGTGTAATACCCTGCTGGTAGCCGTCCACCAGTCGTTTAACAATGTCTTGTTGAAAAGTCTCTCGAATGTCTAAAATGTAGTGAGGGATGCCTAGTTGTTCACAGATACCTGTGGCATCCACTAGCCCTTCAGCACAGCAAGCGCCTTTTCCACTCATTAACCACAACGTCAATCCTTCCACCTCCCAGCCAGCTTCCACCAGGAGAGCAGCCGTCAACGAGCTGTCCACACCGCCCGAAAGTCCAACAGCTACTCGACGCTCTCCAGGCCACTGACGCAAGCGCTTCAGTGCGGCTTCCCCGGCTTTTGTGATGCTTACTCCAAGGGCCATATGCGGCGCAGAGAAACCAACCCTATAGTGAAGTCCTGATACTTAACCAAACCATAATTAGGTCTCCATTCGAAAACAAAAGATAAGCGTTTTTGCATGCCCGTACCAACACCCAATTTTCTTAAACAGAATTGCAATAGAGGGATTCTCATCTACCTAAGACCCATATACACAAGTATCAAGCGCAGACACAATGTCAATGGTGGTTTTTTGTGCCACTCCAGGATTATCTCATGGACTAGAGATCAGTTCTTATGAGCTATGGAATACTTGTGAAATCCAAATGTTTTGATTTCCTCGCTCGAATCTGAAGGGTTAATGAAAAAGAGAGCCACTTTCTCTTTATTCGTAAGAAAGTCTTCTCACATTCGGGCTGCCACCATGGTTTCCACAGCTTCTAAGCCGCTCGAGACACAGCGTCGTCGCAGCAGCGATCCCGTAAATTGGTACCTGGCATCCATCGGGAGAATTCCTCTGCTGACGCCAGCGGAAGAAATCGAGTTAGGCAACCACGTCCAAGCTATGATAGCCCTCACGGAGGACGGATCACGAGAATTTGAGGCCGATGAGCTAACAAATCAGCAACGTCGGGTGTTGCGAATTGGGCGTCGAGCCAAAGAACGGATGATGAAAGCTAATCTCCGTCTTGTTGTCAGTGTTGCTAAGAAATATCAGGGAAAGGGGTTGGAACTGCTTGATCTGATCCAAGAAGGGTCCCTGGGACTTGAACGGGCTGTTGAGAAATTCGATCCAACTCGTGGCTACAAGTTTTCGACTTACGCCTTCTGGTGGATCCGACAAAGTATGACTCGGGCAATTGCTTGTCAGTCTCGCACAATTCGCCTCCCCATTCCCCTCAGTGAACGACTCACCACGATCAGCAAAGTAAGTTTGGATTTGGCTCACAAACTAGGTGCCATGCCTAGTCGTGTTGAGATTTCAGAAGCCATGGATATACCCCTCGAGGAGCTTGATTCGCTGTTGCGTCAGGCACTCACTACTAGCAGTCTTGATGCTCCGGTCAACGGTGAGGAAGGTCGCAGCTTTGTTGGTGATCTAATTGCAGATTCATCAGTTGACGAGCCCCTCGATATTGTTGAGCAACGCATCCATCACGAGCAACTGGGTCGTTGGCTCAGTCATCTTAGCGAGCAGGAGCGGGGTGTGCTTCGGCTTCGATTCGGATTAGAAGGTAACGAACGCCACACGCTTGCCGAAATTGGCCGACTCATGGATGTATCTCGCGAACGTGTACGACAGCTGGAACTCAAGGCACTACGAAAATTGCGCAATCTCACCCGACGTTTACCAAGCGGAATTTGACGAACTACGGGCTGAGGTGGGTCGTTTGTTTATTCCTCAGCCCAAATATATTTAGTCAATTCTGAAGGATCAGGTTCAGGGGCTGAGAGAGCAAACTCCACACAATCCGCAATCACCTCATCTACTTCCTTGTCAATTGCCCGTAGGTCACCGTTTTTCACTAAACCTGATTCTGTGAGATCACGCTCAAAGATCTTCACAGGATCGCGTCGCGCCCAAAATTGCTTTTCCTGTTCTGAGCGCAATTCATCAGGATCGGCCAGGGAATGACCACGAAATCTATAAGTGAGACACTCGAGAACGGTAGGACCTTCACCAGCGCGCGCCCGCGCAATCGCTCGCTGAGCGGCAGCTCGTACAGCGAGGACGTCCATACCATCGATCTCTTCTCCAGCCATGCCGAATGAAGCAGCTTTACGCCAAATCTCAGGATCGCTGGTGGCACGATCATGTGCCATACCGATGGCCCACTTGTTATTCTCAACAACAAAAAGAATTGGCAGTTTCCAGAGCTGGGCCATATTTAAGCATTCGAAAAACTGACCGTTGTTGCATGTTCCATCTCCAAAGAATGCAGCCGTAACCGCATTACTTGAAGCGTCACCAAGGGCATCGCGTTTATAACGACTGGCAAAGGCTGAGCCAAGCGCTACGGGAACCCCCTCCCCAATAAAAGCAAATCCACCCAAGAGATGGTACTCTCTAGAAAATAGGTGCATCGAGCCGCCACGGCCCTTACTGCAACCTGTTTCTTTGCCAAAAAGTTCGCTCATAACCTCACGTGCTGGAACGCCAGCGCTTAGGGCATGGACGTGATCTCGGTAAGTGCTGCAAAACCAATCGTATTGGCGCTTCATCACACCAATAACGCCGCTACAGACAGCCTCTTGTCCGTTGTATAGATGCACAAAGCCAAACATTTTGCCCCGGTAATACATTTCGGCACATTTGTCTTCGAAACGCCTACCCAGAACCATATCGCGATATAGCCTCAGGCCCGTGTCGCGATCAACGATGGCTCGCTGAGATGTCACAAGGTTTGAAAGACGTTCGGAATGGGAACCGGGATTTGCCGTGCTGACAGGAGCGGTATCGACCGCAGGGTACTCACCCATGACCACCTCATTACAATAGTCAAGACTGTAAGGGCCAACGAATGATGGTTAAGTAAAATGCCAGGGGTTAACTGATGAGGAACAGTCAAAACCTTAGGCGCTGACTAAAATTAGGGATGCTAGACGCAATACCGTTGGATTTGCCCATTGATCATTTCCGACTGCTGGGTGTCAGTCCCACAGCTGACGCGGCGTCGATACTGCATCGTTTACAAAGCCGTTGTGATAGCCCGCCAGATCAGGGTTTTACCCATGAAGCCCTGCTCAAGCGCAACGACTTGTTGCATCGTTCGGCCGATTTATTGACCGATCAGAAAGCACGAAGCGAGTACGAGTCGACTCTTCTTCGGTCTAGCAAATCTCACCCCAATGAGGCAGTTGGACTTAATCTTCCAGCAAGCAGCGAAGTGGCGGGGTTAATTCTCCTTTGGGAGGCTCACGGTGCTCTGGAGGCTTTCCAGATAGCCAGTCATGGACTCCAACTCCAACCGTCTCGAGTACCTATTCTCGATAGTGGACGACAAACGGACCTAACACTTGTTGCAGCATTAGCTTGTCGCGATGCCGCTTTGGAAGAACAGGGAAAACGTCGTTATGAAGCGGCAGCACAACTTTTATTGGATGGAATCCAACTGCAGCAGCGTATGGGCAAGCTGCCTGAACAGCAGCGCGTCTTAGAAAGAGAGCTTGAGGCATTGCTGCCGTTCAGAATTTTGGATTTAATCAGTCGCAATCTCAGTGATCGGGCGTCGCATCAGCAGGGACTGACCTTGCTAGACCAGCTAGTTAGCCGCCGCGGTGGTTTAAATGCCAAGGGCAAACCGAGTGCCACCGATGGATCAGATAGCGGTGAATTGATGACTCAAGAGGATTTTGAATCGTTCTTTCAACAGGTTCGTCGCTTTCTGACGGTTCAAGAGCAAATCGATTTGTTTGGTCGTTGGTCTGAGAGGGGCGAAATAGAAGCCGGTTTTTTGACTGTTCTCGCACTTACCGCAGCGGGTTTCTCCTGCCGTAAGCCCGAACGCCTTGAGCAGGCAAGGGAGCTGTTGCAACTTTTTCCGGCCTCAGCGCTCGATCCGATGCCCTTACTGGGTTGTCTAGAGTTATTGCTTGGCAATGTTCGCAAAGCAGACCATCATTTCGCGGCGACCTGTGCACCTGATATACAGGCTTGGCTTGCCAAGCATGCAAACGACAGCTTGGCAGCGCAGTGTGAATACTGTCGAACGTGGCTCAAGTGCGATGTTTTGCCAGGGTATCGCGATGTGGATGTAACCGCTGTTGACTTAGATGCTTGGTTCGCCGATCGCGATGTAAAGGACTATGTTGATCGACTTGATCAGCAGAGTTCACGCCAGCTCATCTTCGACACATCGTTTTTGCCTTGTAAGGCGAAAACTGATTTAGATCCGACAGCATCAAAGGTGAATTCGGAGTTTTCCCCAAATGCAGTTGAGCTAGAGACTCCTGTCCTTTCTCTATTGCGCTGGTCCCCCTTCTTGCGCTCGTTATTAATGAAGGGCGCCACACTTGTTGTCGCTATCGCTGCAATCAGCGGGGCACTCGCGCTAATGTCAGGTAAAAGATTTGGGGTACCTCGGTCTGCCTCATTGGTCAAAAATAAATCAACTTTACTTGATCCAGAATATGGTTTAAATCAACGGCGGGTCGAGCTTCGACCAGGTCAACCCGCTGTGACTGCCCCACTGGTGGTACTACCGCTCACCAGTGATACTCCCTCAGAGAGGCAGTTAAGAGGTCTAATCCAGAGGTGGCTAAATGCCAAAGCCGAATTCCTATCCGGAAAAAATGCTGATGTTGCGGCAGTAGCTCGTGACAGGCTTGTGCAGCTGGTGCAGGCAGAGCGCATGTCTGATGCGGCTGCAAGCCATAGCAAGATGATCAATGCTTCAGTGACAACATTTGATGTTGTGAGCAGAACGGCTCGAAGGATCAAGTTAAAGGCCCAGGTTGCCTATTCTGATAAAACTATTGACAACTTGGGCAAGATCGTTAACCAGACCCCTGCCAGGACTCTAGCTATCACCTATGTGTTGGGACGTGACGATGGCCAGTGGAAATTGTATGAATACATTCCCGATACGTGAGTAATTAATGGCCAGCTTTCTACGATTAGTGAACCAAGTCTAGTTATGATCAAGCTATGTTTGACGAACTTTCAGCTCGCTTCGAGGACGCGGTTAAGGGGCTGAGAGGCCAAGACAAAATTAGCGAAACTAACGTTGATGGAGCTTTAAAAGAGGTACGTCGTGCCTTACTCGAAGCTGACGTCAGCCTTTCGGTTGTTAAGGATTTCATCTCCGAGGTGCGTAAGAAGGCGGTCGGTACTGAAGTAGTACGCGGGGTAAGTCCAGATCAAAAATTTATCCAGGTAGTCCACTGCCAATTGGCAGAGGTGATGGGGGGAGAGAAGGCTTCCCTTGCAAAAACCTCAGAAACCCCCACCGTAGTCTTGATGGCAGGCCTTCAAGGCGCCGGTAAAACTACTGCTACAGCAAAGCTTGGGTTATATCTGAAAGATCAAGGACGTCGACCGTTAATGGTCGGTGCCGATATCTATCGCCCAGCTGCCATCGAGCAATTGAAAACCCTTGGTGAACAGATCGGCATCGATGTATTCAGCCTTGGCACAGAAACTAAGCCCGAAGAGATCGCTACCGCCGGTTTGGCAAAGGCAAGGATGGAGGGATACGACGCTCTGTTGGTGGATACTGCCGGCCGCCTTCAAATCGACACCGAGATGATGGGGGAAATTGTGCGAATCCGCACCGCTGTGCAACCGGATGAGGTACTGCTGGTAGTGGATTCCATGATTGGTCAGGAAGCAGCCGAACTTACCCGAGCTTTCCACGAGCAAATAGGCATTACTGGTGCGATTCTCACCAAGTTGGACGGCGACTCTCGCGGTGGAGCTGCGCTGTCGATTCGAAAGGTGAGTGGTCAGCCAATTAAATTCATTGGCACAGGCGAAAAGGTTGAAGCGCTACAGCCATTTTATCCAGAGCGGATGGCTAGTCGCATACTCGGTATGGGAGATGTGCTGACTTTGGTCGAAAAAGCCCAAAAAGAGGTTGAACTCGCCGATGTAAAAAATATGCAAAAGAAACTGCAGGAAGCATCGTTTGATTTCTCAGATTTTCTTCAGCAAATGCGTTTGATTAAACGTATGGGGTCGCTAGGAGGACTAATGAAAATGATCCCTGGCATGAACCAAATCGACGACGGTACGCTCAAAAAAGGTGAAGATCAACTCAAGCGCATCGAAGCCATGATTGGTTCGATGACGTTGATAGAGCGTTGCCAACCGGAGTTATTGGCTGCCCAGCCGGCTCGTCGTCGTCGTATTGCCGTTGGCAGTGGTCATCAGCCGGCTGATGTGGACAAGGTCTTAGCTGATTTTCAAAGAATGCGCGCTTTTATGCAGCAGGTAAGCCGTGGCAACATGCCTGGAATGGGTACAGCCCCAGAAATGGGAAGGACGCCTAGGGTGCCTGCTAAGGTCAGTCAAGGTGGATCTTCTAGGCGCCAGCGCCCAGCCAAGCGAAAAAAGGGCTTTGGCGAGCTCTGAGGGCTAGATTAAGCTTGGTGTTAGCCTGGGCAGGGGACTTGCTTGAATCACCTTAACTTTACCCTTCATTTAACACCAGGGCCACAATGATTAAGCTCCGCCTAAAGCGGTTCGGTAAAAAGCAGGAAGCTAGCTTTCGCCTCGTTGCCTGCAACAGCACGTCTCGTCGAGACGGCCGACCGCTACAGGAGTTAGGCTTCTACAACCCACGTACGAAGCAGACGCGGCTTGATACAGAAGCCATCCGTGAACGTCTTGCTCAGGGTGCTCAACCCACGGAAGTGGTGCGCACGCTATTAGAGCGCGGTGGTTTAATCGAGAAAAGAGTTCGCTCTTCAGTAACCGTGGGGCAGGTGAAGCAGGCAGCCAAACGGGTCGCCGCTGAGACGGCTACCACTGCCACAGGATCTAAAGCTTCCTCTGGCGAAGCCAGACGCTCTGAAGGCTGATTAACCCAGTGCCTGACAGAGACGACCACGGTCGTTTCGTTCTCGACCTTCCTGATCCAGAAGCTGCTCTAGCAGTTGCTGGAGAAGCTGAGTCCAATCTGCATCGCCTCGAAGCTCTTACTGGAGCGTCACTGGTGTTGAGGGGTCTTCAGTTGGTTATCTCAGGGCGTGCGTCGCAGATCGAGCGTGCCGCATCTGTGGTGGAGCTTGTACGACCGATTTGGCAAGACGGCCAAGTCATATCACTGGTTGATTTGCAATCGGCTATCAACGCACTCAACACGGGCCGCAGCAACGATCACGCGGCCATGGCTGAGCATATTTTGGTTCGTAGTCAGCGGGGCAGCATACTGCGGCCGCGCACCCTGCGGCAGAAGAAATACGTTGATGATATGGAGGGCCACGATCTCACTTTTGCGCTTGGTCCAGCAGGCACTGGGAAAACATTCCTGGCTGTAGTGCTGGCAGTGCGGATGCTCACCGAACGCAAAGTTGAAAGACTTATCCTGACCCGTCCAGCAGTGGAAGCTGGTGAACGGCTTGGCTTCCTTCCAGGAGATCTCCAACAGAAGGTGGACCCTTACCTTCGGCCGCTTTACGATGCCTTGCACTTTCTCCTAGGGTGCGAAAGAACAAGCGTTTTGCTTGAGAAAGGTGTGATTGAGGTGGCACCACTGGCTTATATGCGTGGTCGTACGCTCGATAATGCGTTTGTAATCCTCGATGAAGCCCAAAACACTACGTCAGCGCAAATGCGCATGGTGCTTACCCGTCTAGGAGAACGATCTCGAATGGTAGTTACAGGAGATGTCACCCAGGTAGATCTTCCTAAAGGTCAACTTAGTGGCCTCCTGGAGGCTTCCAATGTCTTAAATGGTGTGGCAGGTATTGCTGTTTGTCATTTGACATCGGCAGATGTGGTGAGACATCAATTGGTGCAGCGGATTGTCGAAGCTTATGCAAGACGGGATGGATAACAAGATAAAGAATCTGACAGGCAACGTCTCCGTCGGATTATGCGTCGATGGGGAGATCCACACCCCAATTCCCTGATAACACTGTCAAAGTGATGTCAACGCAATGTGATCTGGTCGACATGCCTGCTAGTAGCAACTTTCAACAAGCTATTCGTGAGGCGCAATCCAGCGCTCTCGTAGGCCCTAACGTCGTTAATAAGGCACTGCCTTATGTGGGCGGTGGGATGGTACTTACTTCTTTGGGTGTGCTGGGTGGCCTAACGTTGATTGCTACTCCGATATTCATACCTCTGTTCTGGGTTGCGTTAGTCGGCAACTTGATTTTGTTCTTTGTTGCCCAAAACGTGGCGATGAAGGGGAATAATGCCACGGCACTTCCACTCTTGGCTATCTACAGTTTGGTTACTGGTTTTACTCTGAGTGGCCTGGTGGCCTTGGCCGGAGCTGCGGCCGGAGCAGGTGCTGTCGGTACAGCTGCACTGGCAACCGGCATTACTTTTGTAATCGCATCCGTCGTTGGCCGTCGCATGAGCGACAGCATTGGTCAGGCTTTGTCCGGTGTTGTTGGGCTGGGCCTGATTGGCCTTCTCCTAGCGATGCTTGTTCAATTCATCGGTGGGATTTTCGCTCCTGCAATGTTCCACGGCACCAGCTTTGAACTAATGATTGCTGGCTTCGGCACAATCTTGTTCGTTGGTGCAGCTTTTGTAGACTTCTATACAATGCCGCGCTCTTACCGAGATGATCAGTACTTGGCCGGTGCTTTAAGCATGTATCTCACTTACATTAATCTGTTTATCTTCATTCTTCGGTTAATCATTGTGCTTAATGGCAGTGGCCGCCGGGATTGAATTTCATTTCGTACTCAATGATAAGACGCCCCGTTAAAATCCGGGGCGTCTTTCGGAGTAATCAATATAATATGATTTCTTTTGCTACCTGAGATTTACAAGTAAACAATTCTAATTGAACTGTTTTTGTTATCTATTCCATTATCGGCCAGCGTGTGACAATTACTAGTTTTCGTAAGACGGCAACAGGTCAGTCAAGATGATTTGGAACTTAGCTGTAGTCCTCCACCATATGTAAAAGTTGTTTCTAGTCTCTTATAGTGCATGGGTTAATCTACTTTGGACCAGTACTTCGCCGTGATTGAGTACTCAATCGGTAGCAACAGCGTAAGCATTAGTACTGATAGCACGCTTTTGGTCCTCATCATAACCCCAACGCTCCAAGAATAAGACATCGGCACCCGTATCATCTACAGTCGCCTCAAGAAGCTGTTCCAATCGCTCCTTCACTAATGAGGGTTCCAATAACCTAAGTAACTCCATGCAACGGACGGTAACCCGCTCTGATCCTGCTTGCTGGGTATCGTCTCCACTGCGCTTGTGATGCATTGCCATCGCCGTGCTCATCGCCAAATTGCGAACACTGAGGTCCACTACACTGCCTCCTGCACCACGGAGCTGCTCTACAACGACGTCGGGAATACGATCCATCAAGGCGCTTTCTCCTGCAAGACTCACCGCGAAAAACCCACGGGCCCCATCGCGGCTAGCCACCATTTCTCCAATGCGATCTGCCAGTACTTCATCACTGATTTCTTCATCGTCCCATTGCCGCAGCCAAGCAGCTGTGATCTCCATCGCTTGTTGAAAATTGGGCTGTTGATTCGGCATGGCTCTGCGTTGCCACTTTTGACAGGCTATGACCTCATCGCTGACTGATGAATCGGGAAGCTTAATCATGGTTCAATCCTCACTGCCAGACGACTACCGTTCCGGTTTTGTCGCTTTGATCGGCCGTCCGAACGTCGGTAAATCCACCCTGTTGAACCAGCTTATGGGAGAAAAAATAACCATTACGTCACCGGTTTCCCAAACCACCCGTAACCGGTTGCGCGCCATCCTCACAACTGAGATAGCCCAGATGGTGCTTGTGGATACCCCTGGCATTCATAAACCCCATCATCTTTTAGGCGAGCGGCTTGTACAGAGCGCACGTAGCGCTATCGGAGAAGTAGACCTTGTGCTACTGATACTCGAGGGTTGCAAGCAACCTGGTCGTGGCGACGCCTTCATTGTTAATTTGTTGCGGCAGCAGTCGTTGCCAGTACTGGTGGCATTAAATAAGTGGGATCAGGTAATGCCCGATCAGCATGAGCGAGCTGCTGCTAATTATGAGAAACTCCTCACCAAAAACAATTGGCCGGTACATCGCTGCAGTGCAGTATCGGGGGAAGGCTGTTCCAGCCTTACTACAGCGATGGTCGATAAACTCCCATTCGGGCCGCAACTATACCCACCAGATATGGTGAGTGATCAACCTGGTCATGTGCTTTTAGGGGAATTAATTCGTGAGCAAGTGCTTCTCCATACGCGTGAAGAGGTGCCCCATAGCGTAGCTGTGACAATCAACTGTGTTGAAGAATTCTCTGCTGCTAAGGGCAAGACCCAGAGATGCACAGCTGTCCTTGCCACTGTCTTAGTAGAGCGAAAAAGCCAAAAGGGAATCTTGATCGGTAAGAGAGGTAAAATGCTTAAAACGATCGGTCAAGAAGCACGGCTTCAGATGCAGAACCTGATTGATGGATCGGTTTACCTAGAGTTGTTTGTGAAGGTGATTCCCAATTGGCGTAGTAAGCCGCAATGTCTCGCTGAGCTTGGCTATGGAGGTAGTTCTTGATTGGTATACTAAAACACTAATTTAGAGAATAGTTGCTAATATAATCGGCATAGTTAGTATTCATTTTTGTGTTGCTAACTCGTTTAAGATATGGTAGCAAATGGTGAAATCAATAATCGCATTATTTAAATGCTAAGTTGCTTCCACGTTAACACAGTATGGTCGCTTGTTCAAGCCAAGCCAATATTCCTGGTTAGAGGATAGCGACAGTTTTGCAGTGACTCTGACTCTAAACTTTTGCATCTAATCAGTTTGTAATGTTGCTTAGAGAGATACAGAGACTACCGTAGAGAATGGTATATCGACATCTAATACCGGTAAATATCGTGTTGACTTTCAATGCAAATAAATGTTCTCAAGTAGCCCTAATTATTTCAATAACGGCGCCCTGCGATTAGTTCTCCATATAGATTCAACCCTACTGTTGTAGGTGAGAGTGGTATGCCATGGTCCACAATTTTTTCATAGTAACTTCAGACAATTAACTTGTTAATAAATCACTATAAAGCAAAGTAAATATCTACCTCATTGTACACAAATAAAGGAACTAAAACGCTTTATTGGCGGAGGATATATATCGTGACTATTGGTTAGTCTATGAAATCCTAATTATTTTTATATTTTGCTTGGCTCCCATGGTAGGTTGCTTGAGACAAGCCCAGTAGCTATTGTCTGAATTCAGTACATTCGCTTTAAACACAAATAACCACGTTAGCGATCACCGTATGTTACTACCATTTCTTTCTGTCAAGTTGCTCTCAGATTTGAGAAGAAGCATTAACGAATTCTGATTTAGCGGAATTTCTAGAATCCGTGTGTAAGTGTGCTAGCGTGCAAAATATCCTTTGATGTCTGTCGGTACAGTTCCGTGGTGTTTAGCAACAGCTAAAAATTTATTGGTGAGATCGACTCTATCAATTTTTACTGGTTACATGGTGAAGTTAGTCGAGAAGACGGAGTGATAGTGAGCCAACAAAGCTTCCCTCCGACCGATCCAGTGGCTTTCCTTACCCTGTGCGATGGAGAGTGGATGAGCCTGCGCAGCTGCTTCGAGTTGTCAGTGGGAGGTGACAATGAATGGCATACCAGTGAACGAGGGGAGTTAACTGTTAGGTGTGAAGTGTCCGACGCATCAGCATTGGGACGGTTAATAGTACAAGCCCCCGGTGCAAGCACCAACACCCTGATATTCGGTGCATATGGTCACCTGTCTCGCAACGGAGAACATTTAGGGAGATGGCGTTTTTGGCCCGACGGCAGTATGGAGCTCAATGTCTTTCGACCTGATGGTGTTTTGGTACAGGAGCGAATTTGGTTTGTCTACGTCAACTTGCGCTTACGCAGCACGACTGCTGTGGATAATGATGGGGTGCCCTTGCAAGCAAGTTTTTGTACTGATATCCGCCGAGTGTCTAAACCCCGTCCACTCAAGAAAAACGGCAGCGTAATCGTTCCAATAGGGTGAAAGCCATCCAAAAGTATCGATCCCAGGCTTATAATCATGACCAGCAGGCTTGGTTCTGCTGGTTGTCATAAGCGGTAAGTAATTTTGTGGTCTTATCAGCCCATCGGATGAATCAAAAGCAACTCACAGCCCTCTTGCGTTTAGACATACTAAATATAAAGGACAATAACATAAGCATAACTATCCACCCCTGAAGAGACTAGATGAAGCGATTTTCATGATTGTGCAACAAGTTTGTTATAAAATCGTACTAAAATCAGTGGCATAGGTGGAAAATCTTCAAATTATTGAGATAACCAGTCATCAAAATATATGGAATGTACCGGACGATTCTCATGATAGCACTAATTAGATCATAGATATGATCAAGAAGAGAGTATAGTCTGATGCAATAACATAAATAATTCTAGCATAAACTCGTCTAATTTTTATCAGTGATTGATACTTTTAACCTGAACAGCCAATACTAGAAAACACCAAGATTTGAATCTAGAGGATGTAAACGATCAGATCTAGTGCCAAGGATGGCTAGACAATAAATGTATCAAGACTAGCTTTAAATATCTAATCAAAGTGCGTAAAATTATCTCACTTAAATGAAATATAAACAATAATTTATGACAATAAATTTATTATTCAAGGATTAGTATTAGCTTTGGAAAAAGTAGAATAAAACCGCATTAGCTGTAGAACTCACTAAATATAATAGAGAGAACTTGAAGATCTTGAAATAGATGTTCACAAGATCAGATAGATAATTAACTATTGCTTACATCAAGATAGATGCAGGAACTCAGTTTAATATATATAGGTGATTTAAATAGTTTGTCTTACAAGTATTGTCAGATTGTAAGCTTAGGCAATGCTAATCAATAAATTTGAAGACATAAGATTTGATTAGTCAATTATCGATAATATGAGAAGTAATTAATCAACAATTAAGCATAATGCAGAACATATTATTATACTTCAGTAAGTAAGTAAGTTTTATCGCTTGCTAATGCAAGAGTAACAGTACATAAGGTATACAATTTCTTTGCATTTAATTCTGATATTTAATCAAGGAATATATTTCTATTTGATGATAGCAATTATCTTTATGTTTTAATTAAGTAAACTAAATATGATGATATTTAGAAATTATCGAAACGATTATTTTCGTATCGCTCTTTTAGAAAGATTAACAGTTAAGTATCTCGATTTATTTTTCAGGTTTAAATATAATGTTCACTTTCATCATACAGAAAATATTAAACAATTAGTTACTATTATTATTTTATTCTGATGACGTCAGTAGATAACAACAGTTTTTAACGTGAGATTATTGTTTGTTTAAATTTATTTTTGCTAATGCAAATATACCAATGCATAGCTAATAAATAAGAAATTACCTAGTTTTATCATATAATAAACTTTTTAATAGATAAATAATCGCATATTTATTAAAGATAGGAAAAGTCTAATCGTTTATTCTTTGAAACAAATATTAAATAATATTTAGAATGTTTTAGTTAAATTAGTAGTAACAACATTGATAAATGAAAGTAACTACTAAAAAATTAAAAAAGCCAAAACTTTATATTACTTAAAAGCAAGTGACTAATGGCAAGAACCAATCACGATAGTGGATCGAATGAACATGAACAGAAATAGATAAAAATGATTAAATAAAAAGAGCAGAAGTTGGTAACAAGAAGTTTCGATTGTTTCTTTAAGCCAAGCCAGGGGAAAAGAGGGATAGCGAGCGTTAAGCCGTATTATTAAATCAAGATAATCAGGTGAGCTTTATGCGGATTAGCAAGATTCCATGAGGCTCCACCGATTGATTCATTGGTACTGACAGAAAGAATCATAAGCTAGCTTTGAAATTGGTAGCAGCTTGACTAAGGCGTATCGATTCGATGTGGTGAGTTTAGCTCCTCAGGCTTTCGCCATGTTGTCTGGTTTTGGAGTAGTCGCTCGTGCCTTTTCCACAGGGATTGCGGAGTTACATTTGCACAACCCACGGACGTTTGCCACAGATCGCTATCGAAAGGTAGATGACAAACCGTATGGTGGCGGTGTTGGGATGGTGCTTAAGCCTGAACCAGTGTTCGCAGCCATGGAGTCGGTGCCACGCTGCCTACGTTTCAGGGTGTTATTGATGTCCCCTCAGGGTCGACCCTTACGGCAAAATGACTTACAGCGTTGGTCTACCCAGTTCGATCAATTGATCTTCCTTTGCGGCCATTACGAAGGGTTTGATGAACGCATTCGTCATGTAGCAGATGAAGAGGTGTCAGTGGGAGATTTTGTGCTGACCGGTGGTGAGTTGCCGGCAATGACAATAATCAACGGTGTGGTTCGCCTGTTGCCCGGAACAGTGGGCACAGCAGAATCGCTGATAGAGGAGAGCCACAGCACTCCGTTGCTAGAACACCCTCAATACACGCGACCTGCGGATTTTCGAGGAATGAAAGTACCAGCAGTGCTACGTAGTGGAGATCATGATGCGATTGCAAGTTGGCGGCAGCAACAGCGAGAGATTCGGACTAAGGAACGTCGTCCGGATCTATTTGCAAAATGGCAATTCGAGAGAATGGACGACGACTGCAGCAAAACTGCTATGAAGCTGCGCATTGGCAATGGATATGACATACACCGCCTAGTACGGGGGCGAGAATTGATTATTGGTGGGGTGAGCTTGGAACATCCAGATGGTCTGGGCCTTGATGGCCATAGCGATGCTGATGTGTTAGTTCATGCTGTCATGGATGCCCTGCTCGGTGCGTTGTCCCTTGGCGATATTGGCAAACACTTTCCGCCCACTGATTCGAAGTGGAGAGACGCCAACAGCTTGATACTCTTAGAGCAAGTGGTTAAACTGGTAAAAGAGCGAGAATGGCGAGTTGTCAACATTGACGCTGTCTTGATCGCCGAACGTCCCAAACTCAACCCCCATCTGGGGATCATGCGTCATCACATCGCCAAGCGGATTGGCATTACTGAGGAGACCGTTAGCATCAAAGCCACTACCAATGAAAAACTTGGTCCGGAAGGTCGCGAAGAAGGAATTAGTTGCCATGCCATAGCGCTGCTGCAACAGTCGTGATTCGCAAACTCTCCCTCGTATTAGCCATCCTGGTCCTTTGCGTGGGACAAGTCTTGGCTAACGAAGAAGTGATCGAGCAACTGCGGCTGCGGGTTCCTGCCCATCAATTAGACACTTGGCTAGACGGTGAGAAAAAGATCTGGCAGCCTTGGCTTGAGATTCAGGAAGGGTTTCTAGGGCGCGAGATTACCTGGGATCCTGACCGAGAAGAGGGACAGCTACTCATCCGTTGGGCGAGCAGAAAACAATGGAAGGCGATTAATCCCGAAGAAGTACAGCGGGTAAGGTGCCAATTTGAGGCTGTGGTGAATGTAGCTTTAGGACGCAACGAAGCCGCGGCGTCGCCTTTTCCGCTTGTATCGGAAGGAGAGCTGCAGCTGCTCCATTTGTCTGATTGATGCTAGATGATTGCCTGGATTTACAGCGGCGACAGCGTCTCGGTATGGTGGAGGCCATATGGGGAGAACACAAAACTGTTGATCAGGTGGTCGCAATTTTAAAGCAATTTGAGGAGGCCGGTGAACTGGGTCTGGTAACACGGGTAGATGTCGAAAAAGCGGAGGCAATTTTGTCGGTGATGCCCCAGGTCATGAATCATGTCGATGCACGTTGTTTAACAGTGGGATCTTTGCCAAAACTGACTGATATGCCTGCAGCTGTAACAGTTATTAGTGGAGGCAGCAGTGATCGCACAGTGGTAGCAGAGGCCACACTTGCGTTGCATTGCCACGGGATCCATGTCGACTCAGTAACGGATGTTGGAGTTGCCGGTTTACATCGTCTCCTTGATCAACTGCCAGTGATCAGCAGT
Source organism: Synechococcus sp. M16CYN (assembly GCF_040371545.1). NCBI lineage: Bacteria > Bacillati > Cyanobacteriota > Cyanophyceae > Synechococcales > Synechococcaceae > Synechococcus > Synechococcus sp. M16CYN. The sequence continues at coordinate 649,895 of NZ_AP029048.1, read as the reverse complement.
GCCAAAGTCCTCATTGCCTGTGCTGGAATGGAAGGAGCATTACCGACCGTGCTAGCTGGGTTAATGCCACAGCCTGTTATAGGTGTACCTGTCTCTGTCGGTTACGGCGTTAGCAAAGGAGGTCGTACGGCGCTCGAGGGGATGCTAGCGAGTTGTGCACCGGGATTATTAGTCACTAATATCGATAACGGTTATGGAGCTGCGATGGCAGCACTGCGCATAGTTAAAGAGTGCACACGAGCGACTAGATTAGAATCAAGCTGTCAGCCAATACTTTAGCTCGCCATACTAAATTGTGGTACACAATTCTATCAAGCACTACACTTACCTTTATTCGTCTCCTTCATATCGCTACGGCTTTAGGATGGTGATTATGTGAATTCGAAATCTGAGCACTGAATATTAAAAAAATACTCTTTAAAAGCCGAAATCCTGATAAATATGTGAATCTCTTTAGAGATGCTGAAGATTTGGGTAGGCGGTTACTAAATCTTCAGCGCTCAACACATCTCCATGTCCTTCAGGTTGCCAAATTACCTCTAGAGCAATTAGATCGCTCGACGCTGTTGACCCGAGAATACGCAACGTTTGACGTAAGTCCTCCTCTGTTTCTATACCACAGAATTTGGCTTTGGTTGTGGATGCCGCTAGTAAGGTTACTACAATAAATTCGTTGGCGGCATCCGCATCACCGGAACCAAGATTGACGTCGGTCTGCTGTCGCCCCCCGACGTTGCTGATTAATTCGGCGTCTAATTTGCTGCGTTCATTCATCGACAAGCGATTGAAGGTCGATTCGGCTGCATTGAAGGGAACGTTCCCGACTTCGGAATTGGCGTATACCCAAAGGTCTGGCTGACGTAATAAGGCAAGAGTTGTCTCTTGTAATACCCTTTGCAAACTGACAATGTTGGAGGTGTCAGCCGTCAAGGCTATGCGACGTAAATCTCCTTGGAGTGATTTAGCACTGGCTAGGAGACCTACTTGTACTTGAATCATGTTCACATTGCGGGACAACGTCGGGGCAGCTTGACTCCCATCTAATGTCGGTGAAACATTTCCATTACGAACGGCGTTTACAAGAACACCTGCGATCGCCATGAGGATTAAGAATCCGAAGAGACCACCACCACCGAATCCAAAAATTGGAATAATGAAAGGGAAGCCAAAGCCACCACCCCGGTAGCCACCTCCGCTGTAGCTGCGGCTGCTGGGAGACGACGTCGACGGTGCACGAAAATTCCCACCGCCGATGCGACCGCCTCGGGCTGCATCGGCGGGCTGTACCTGGACGAGACTGAATCCTACCAACGCTATGGGAAGGAGCAACAAGGCAAGCAGGCGACGGATGCAGAATAAAAGTTTGGTTCCCAACGCGGCACTAAATCAGTGGCTTGACTCTAAGAACCTCCGCCAACGATGGTGACAATTTCTAGGCTGTCGTAATCACCCACTGGAATATTTGGCCACTGACTGCGGGGAACAATGACGCCGTTATGCTCAGTCACTACTAACTGAGGATTGTGTCCGAGGGCTTGTATTACTGACAGCAAGTTTGCTGAAACCGGAGATTGATCAAGGCGACGTGGTTCACCATTCACATAGAGATCCAAAGCCATGGAATTTAATTTGGTGGTAGCGACAGAGCCTGAAGCAACTGTTGAGTTGCAAGTCCGGGGTCCTCTGCATTCATGATTGCGCTGATTACGGCAATCCGCCGGCAGCCCGCTTTACGCAGCGAGGCAACGTTACCGATGTGGATACCTCCTATGGCGAATAGCGGGAGAGATGCAAGTGATAAGGCTTCGGCAACCTGTTGTGCCTCAATAGCGGCCCGTTCGGGCTTGATTGACGTCTTATGTACCGGACCAAGTCCTAAGTAATCGCAGGGCTCAACATCGGCACTGCGCAATTGATGGATGGAGTGCGTACTTCGACCAAGTAGTCGCGTATCACCAATCAGCGCCCGCGCTACGCTGGTAGGCAAATCGTCTTGACCGAGATGCACTCCATCTGCATCCAGCGCTAGGGCCAAGTCGATACGGTCATTGACTAGGAAAAGAGCTCCATGGACCTGGCAAAGAGCTCGCAAATCTTTTGCTTCTTCAAGTCGTTGACGGTCGTTTCCGTGTTTGCAACGATATTGCACCATCGCTACTCCGTTGCGAAGTGCATGCCCCACTCGCTCAATTAGATCAGGACAGGGAGTGGTAATGAGGCAAAGATGACAGTCATTAAGTTTTTGGCGTCGTTGTGCCCCAACCGCATCATTAAGACAGGTCAATTCGAGGTCGTAGAGCCCATAACGAATCACAGTCGCTTCGGAAGCCAAAGAAGGATCAACTAACCGGCAGTACTCCTCCAGCACACGGAGAGCTTCTTGGACTCTCCCGCAGTTAGCGACCACTATATCTTCGGCATTTCGGCGTTCGAGTTGTGCGGGATGCCCTAGATCGGCTCCTGGATCCGTTGCTACAGACCGTGCCTGTTTGTAAGCAGTGCAATGCAGACGCCCCAAGCGGTGTCGCCAGTCTTTAAGACGGATCACTAGGTCGTCGCGCTCAAGACCAAAGCGACACCAGTCTTCTACCACACGTAGACCTTCGCGGGCTCTATCTAGATTGGCATCGATTAGCCGTGCCACTCGTCGATCGATTGACGGCATTCCATCCATCCATCCCATGGCACGCTGAGAAGAGATGATCTACCACAGATAATGGAAAACGAAGGTTCCGAAAGCTCCATGCATGTCTTGATCTGGGGTATTGGACTGATCGGCAGCATCGGCTTCCTCATCGTCTGGGGGTTGGTCAATGCTTACCCAAATCTATCCTGATCTTTGCGTTGCAGTAAGCGTCGGGCCTGTTCTGCGTCCTGCCCAATCTGTTCACTGAGCGCCTGAAGATTGTTAAACCTCAGTTGACCGCGTAGCCATTGAACAGGTTCGATCAGTAGCTTGCGCTGTTTAAGTTTCAGGTCGCGATCAAGCAGGTTTACCTCAACTGCAGATGGCGAGTCAGGATCCACTGTAGGTTGTGGCCCCAGGTTCATCACAGCGGGGAGGCATTCTTCAATCCCGTCCAGGCTCGCCCAGGCTGCGTAAACGCCAAGCTTGGGCAAAAACTTACGGCCGTCAACCTGTAGGTTCGCTGTCGGCCACCCTAACCTGCGGCCCAGTCCGCGACCGCTAACTACCTTGCCCTG